>NZ_CBCSIQ010000018.1:0-90816 GCF_965139615.1 Kerstersia similis | reverse complement strand
GGGCAGTGCGAAGTGGCGGGTGGCGCTGGGGAATGCCGCGCTTTTTTGGGCAAATGGCCGGGGCGGGGCGCGTCAGCGCTGGCCTGTCGTCCTGGGCCTACGGGCAAGAGGATGCCGGAGCTGGAAACAAACAGGCCCGCAGCAGTGCTTGCGGGCCTGTTTCGAAGGGGGGCGGACTTGGGGAAAGCCCTGGGGACAGACTGCTGTGCGGTTTTTAGGCAGGGTCAGGCGACCAGTCGGGCCAACTCGGCGCCGGGTTCCGCGGCACGCATGAAGGTTTCGCCGATCAGGAAGGCCTGGACGCCATGGTCGCGCATGCGGCGGATATCTTCGGCGCTGCCAATACCGCTTTCGGTGACGACGCGCTTGCCTTCGGGAATGCGTGGCAGCAGATCCAGCGTGGTTTGCAGGCTGGTTTCAAAGGTGCGCAGGTTACGGTTGTTGATCCCCAGGAGCGGCGTATGCAGCTTCAGGGCGCGATCCAGTTCCTCGGCGTCATGGACTTCCACCAGAACATCCAGATCCAGCGCCCTGGCGCAGTCTTCCAGGTCGCGCATTTGCGAGTCGCTGAGCGCGGCGGCGATGAGCAAGACGCAATCAGCGCCCATGGCCCGGGCGGCAACCACCTGATAGCTGTCGATCACAAAGTCTTTGCGTAGCACGGGCAGGCTGCAAGCCGCACGCGCCTGGCGCAGATGGTCGTGCGAGCCCTGGAAGAACTGCACATCGGTCAGCACCGACAGGCAGGCGGCGCCGTGGGCAGCGTACGAGCCGGCGATTTCAGCGGGTGAAAAATTCTCGCGGATCACGCCTTTGGAGGGCGAGGCTTTCTTGATCTCTGCAATGACGCCGGGCCGGCCGACCGCAATGGCATCTTCGATGGCGCGGGCAAAGCCGCGCACATCCTTGCGCGCCTGGGCTTCACGCAGCAGCTCGGCTTCACTGCGTAATTGACGCGAGGTGGCGACTTCTTCTTTTTTGACTTCCAGGATACGGGTAAGGATATCGTTCATGCCTTTCGTCCTTTGCGCGTGAAGGCGCAGAATTCTTCCAATTTGGCGCGCGCCGCGCCGCTATCCAGGGTTTCGCCGGCCAGACGCAGGCCGTCCTCGATCGAGGCAGCGCGATTGCCGGCGTAAATGGCGAGGCCGGCATTGAAGGCGACGATGTCGCGCGCAGTGCCGGGCTCGTTATTCAGGGCGGACAGTACCATGTCGCGGGATTCTTCGCGGCTGGAGACGCGGATGCTGCGGTTGGAGACCATATTCAGCCCGAAATCTTCGGGATGGATCTGGTATTCGGTCACGATATCGTCCTTGAGTTCCCCGACCAGGGTAGATGCCCCCAGCGAAGCCTCATCCATTCCGTCCAGTCCGTGCACGATCAACACATGGCGCGAACCCAGGCGTTGCAGCACACGTACCAGGATGCCGACGAGATCGGGATGGAACACCCCCATCAGCTGATTGGCCGCCTTGGCCGGATTGGTCAGCGGGCCCAGGATATTGAAAATGGTGCGCACGCCCAGTTCCTTGCGGATGGGCGCGACATTTTTCATGGCGCTGTGATGGTTGGGGGCGTACATGAAGCCGATGCCGGTGGTGGCGAGGCTTTCCGCCACCGCCTCCGGCGGCAGGTCGATCTGGGCACCCAGGGCTTCCAGCACATCGGCACTGCCCGACGAGGATGAAGCGCTGCGGCCGCCATGCTTGGCAATGGGAACGCCGGCGGCTGCGGCGACAAACATGGATGCCGTGGAAATATTGAAGGTATTGCTGCCATCGCCGCCGGTGCCGCACATATCCAGCAGGTCTGCGGTATTGGGCGCGATGACGGGCGTGGCGAATTCACGCATGACCTGCGCGGCGGCGGTGATTTCACCGACGGTTTCCTTCTTGACGCGCAATCCCATCAGCAGCGCAGCCATCATGGGCGGCGAAATTTCGCCGCGCATCAGGCTGCGCATCAGGGTGAGCATTTCGTCATGGAAGATCTCGCGGTGTTCGATACAGCGGACCAGTGCTTCTGTCGGGGTGATGGGCATGGGGATGCTTGCAGGCTGTTTCATGGCGGTCAGTCCTGCGTCAGGAAATTGCGCAGCAGGGCATGACCGTGTTCGCTCAGAACCGATTCGGGATGGAACTGTACTCCGTATATCGCTAATTCTTTATGGCGGATACCCATGATTTCCCCATCTTCCGTTTCTGCCGTGATTTGCAGGCAATCCGGCAGCGATTCGCGTTCGATGGCCAGCGAGTGATAGCGCGTGACGGTATAGGGTGAGGGCAGGTCACGGAAGATATCCGTACCGGTATGGGTGATGGGCGAGGTTTTGCCGTGCATGATCTGCTTGGCACGGATGATCTTGCCGCCGTAGGCCGCACCGATGGATTGATGGCCCAGGCAGACGCCCAGGATAGGGATGCGTCCGGCGAAATGCTGAATGGCGGAGATGGAGATGCCGGCTTCGGCCGGGGAGCAGGGGCCGGGCGACACGCAAATGCGGGTTGGCGCCATGGCTTCGATTTCGTCGAGCGTAATTTCGTCGTTGCGGGCGACTTTCACTTCCTCGCCCAGTTCACCGAAGTACTGGACCAGGTTGTAGGTGAACGAGTCGTAGTTGTCTATCATCAGCAGGGCCATGATGGCGATCCTTGTATCTTTGCGGTATTCGGTTGCCGGTCAGCAGCCGGAGGTGGCTGTGCCGGAGAAATCTGTGCAAGGTTCAGTGCTTGCCGGGAACGGGGATGGGCAAGCGTCGCCATCGAAGGGTCAACGCGGGATATGCGCGCGCGCAGCCAGCCTGCCGGTCAGGGCCGGAAAGCAAGGGGGCGGTGGGGGCATGGGGCACTGGCAATCTCCTGAGCGTTGGAGCCGCCGTACCGGGAATCAGAATAAAAAAACGCCTTGTATCCACCCGAAACGGCGGCAAGGCGTTGTTTTTGAATCGTAACGTCGAGCCGCTTCCTATTGGAAGCGCCACCACTGGCAAGCGAGGGACGTTGCGTAACGATTCATGGATTCAGTCTGTTGCGTGATGAATGTCTGGGGCCAGCCGGTGCAGGCTGGCTGGTTTGACCGACCAGGCCTGGCTTTCAGGGCCGCAGGCAGGACAGGCAATTGGTTGATTGTAGCGGCAGCCTTGCGGTCTGTCGAGACGCGTCATGCATGCTGCGGCGCAGCGTCTGGACGGCACGCTGGCCGGGCAGCGGGCTTGCCTGCGCCATGAACGGCGGCGCCGGCACTGCCGGGCGGTGAACCCGGCGCTCCTGCCGGTCACGCAGTCAGGGTTGCAGGGCTTCCGACCGGATGCGCCAGTCGCGCAGCGCCAGTTCCGCACGCTGTTTCTGCCATTGCGCCTGCAACGCCTGGCTCGGCGCGGCAGCGGCTTGCAGCTTGCCGTCGGCGCTCCAATGGTAGAACTGCGGGTGCTCCATGCCGACGACGGCACCTTCAGCGCTGATGAAAACGCCCATGCCGGCCGTCGGGTCGTCGCCAATGAATGACAGGGCAACGGGTGCCGTGGTGTCCGCGTAGAGATCGCGGCCGCGCGTGGCGATCCGGGTATCCTGCAGGGAGTGCGCCATCAGTGTGGCAAAGATGTCCTGATGGCTGGCCCATTCGCCGGTGTGGGCCTGGCCGCCCAGGCGATAGGGTTCGGGCAGCCACATGACGATGGGCACGCCATATTTGAAGTTCAACTGACTGGCATCCGGATAGGTAAATATCTGGCGCGTATTGTGGTCACCGGTGGCGGCGAACAGGGTGTGATCCATGACCCCGTCGTGTTCCAGTTGATCCAGGAAATGGCCCAGCGAGTCGTTGGCGTACTGATAGGTGGACATGATGATCCGGCCTTGCTCGGCATCGACGGCCATGGCGTCGCCCAGCGTGGCGGGGTCCAGTGTCGCAGGTTGATAGCCCGGTGGCGTGCGGAAGGGCGGGTGGTTGGTGGTGGTCAGCATGACCAGCATGAGGGGCTTGCCCTCCGCTTCGGCTTCGGCCACGATATCCCGGGCATAGCGGAACATCCATTCGTCGTCCACGCCCCAGGTGTGGGTGGTGGCTTCAGGATAGCGTTCCAGGATGGCGCTTTCCCCCAGAACCTGGTCGAAGCCTTGCTGTAGCAGGGCGGTGTCCAGCTTGCGCCAGCTGTCCTGGCCGGCGCTCAGAAACACGGTGCGATAGCCCGCATCGCGGTAGGCCTGAGCCACCGAGGTGGAATAGCCGTGATAGCCGTAGCGGCTATGCATCAGGGGCGTGATGGGGCTGTCCAGCAGCAGGCCTTCCAGGCTTTGGTAGGTACCATGCTGATAAGACAGCGCCTTGTCGAAATAGTCAGCCTTGCCGTGCAGCCAGGGACGCAGGCGGCCGAGCAGATCGTTGCGGGCCGGGTCGTCATATTCCAGCAGGTGGCGGCCCCAGCCTTCCATGACGGCGATCAGGACATTCGGCTGGCGGGCCTGTTGCCAGGCGGGTTGTGGCGGCAAGGGTTGCAGCAGGGCCTGATGGGCGCGTTCGGCAGCCTGTTCCGCGTTCAGGGTTTCGTTGCCCGATTGCAGGCCTGCCTGTTGCAATGCATCCTGCAAAGAGTCCAGGCCGTAGAGTTTCATGCCCGCTTCTGGCGTCTTGCCCATGTCCGAGGCATTGCGTTCTTTCCAGGCCATTTGCAGGGCGACCCAGCCATTGGGAACCAGGTTGTTGACCAGTGCATCGGTGGAGACGGCCATGTGCATGGTGCGCAGCGGGAAGGTACCCAGGCTGCCGCGCGCCAGGCCGGCAGTGAGCAACAGGCTGGCGATCGCCAAGGCGGCTAGCCGCCAGCCGCCCAGGCTGGTTGTCATGCGGCGCGCCCACCAGCGCGCGATGGCGATCTGAATATAGGTCAGCAACAGAATGCCGCCCAGCAGCCACAGCACGGGGAAGTCGTTCCAGAGCGTGCGTGATATGGCGGCAGTGTCATCTTCCGCGATGCCGAAGACCAGGCCATTGATCGGGCTGTTGTAGTACTGGAAGTAGTAGTAGTTGACCACCATCAGCAGGTTGATCAACAGCATGACCAGCACTTGCCAGCCCGATAGCAGACCTTGCCAGAAGCGGCGCAGCCTGGCGGGCATCAAAAAGGCGAGAAAGAGCGGCAGCCCCAGCAGGACTGCCAGGTTCTTGATATCGAACCGGGCGCCCATCCAGAAGGCGCGCGTGATGTCCTGGCCGGATGGGTGCCATTGTGCGGGGGCCTGGCCCAGCATCAAGGCCAGGCGGCCGAGCGCCAGCCCCAGGACGGCGAGAATCAGGAGGGTCCAGTACTGGCGATGCAGGCGCAACCAAGGCATCCATTTCTGGTTGGCCGGTGTTTCCGTTTGCTTGTTCGCTTTGGTGCCGCGTGATGCGTTCATGCTTCAGTTTGATGACAAGTCTCGAACGGGTGCAGATTCTACCCCTTGAACCGTCAAACGCCAGGAATGCTTTGCAACAGAAAAAAGGGCGCTGCGTCCACTACGATGGCCGCGCGGCGCGGCTGTCGCCGCCTGCCTGTGGCTGCTGGGGGCGTGCCGGAACGGAAGCGTCCTGTTGCCGGTGCGATAGACAAAAAGTAACAAGGCTCCCGTGAAGGAGCCCTGTTCGGTTGGCCGACGCCGGAGGGGCGTCGCGCTGTGTGTATCAATCAGCGTTATCCAGCCCTTCTTGTACTTGTTCCGCAGCACGCAGGACGGCGCGTGCCTTGGCTTCGGTTTCCCTCCATTCCATTTCGGGGTCGGAGTCGGCGACGATGCCGGCGGCGGCCTGCACATACAGCGTGCCGTTCTTGATGACACCCGTACGGATGGCAATGGCCAGATCCATTTCGCCACCGTAGCTGAGGTAGCCTGCCGCACCGCCATAAATACCGCGGCGTACCGGTTCCAGCTCGTCAATCAGTTCCATGGCGCGCACCTTGGGGGCACCGGTCAAGGTGCCAGCGGGGAAGCTGGCGCGCAGAACATCCATGTTGCCGATGCCGGGGCGCAAAGTGCCTGCCACATTGGAGACCAGATGCATGACATGGGAGTAGCGCTCGATGGTCATGGTGTCGGTCACGACCACGCTGCCGGGCTCGGCGACGCGTCCGATATCGTTGCGGGCCAGGTCGATCAGCATGACATGCTCGGCGCGCTCCTTGGCGTCGGCTTGCAGTTCGATGGCCAGCGCAGCATCTTCCTCGGGCGTGCCGCCGCGGCGGCGGGTGCCGGCCAGCGGGCGGATGGTGATGCGGCTGCCGGCTTCCAGCGGTGTGGCGGCAGGGGAACTGGAAAAGGCGGGAACCGGGCCGGCGGATTGCGGCAGGTTTTCCTGGCGCACCAGGATTTCCGGCGAGGCCCCGACGACATGGAAGTCGCCGAAGTTCCAGAAGTACATATAGGGCGACGGGTTGAGCGAACGCAGCGCCCGATACAGAGAGAGCGGCGCATCCCGGAAGGGCTTGGCGATGACTTGGCCGACCTGTACCTGCATCAGGTCGCCGGCAGCGATATATTCCTTGGCCTTGAGGACGGCCTGCAGATAATCGGGCTTGTGGAAATCGCGCTGTTCCTGGGTGCGGGTGCTGGCGTGGCTATAGGGTACTTCCACGGGGCGGCGCAGCTGGGTGCGCAGTGCCTTGAGGCGTTGCTGGGCGCGTGTATAGGCTTCGGGCTGGGTCGGGTCGGCATAGACGATCAGATAGAGCTTGCCGCTGAGGTTGTCCACGATGGCCAGTTCATCGACATGCAGCAGCATGATGTCCGGGACGCCTTCTTCCATGCCGGCCGGGAAGGGCTTGACGGCCGGGCCCAGGCGCTTTTCGATATGGCGGATGGTGTCGTAGCCGAAGTAGCCGGCCAGGCCGCCCGCAAAGCGTGGCAGGCCGGGGCGCAGGGCAACCTTGAAGCGCTGCTGGTAGGCTTCGATGAAAGCCAGTGGGTCGCCCTGGTGGCGTTCGACGATCTCGCCGTCGCGCAGGACTTCGATCTGTTCGCCGCTGGCGCGCAGCACGGTGCGCGCCGGCAGGCCGATGAACGAATAGCGACCGAAGCGCTCGCCGCCCACGACAGACTCGAGCAGGCAGCTCATGCGGCCCTGTGCGCCGCCTTGATGCGCCAGTTTCAGGTACAGCGAGAGCGGCGTATCCAGATCGGCATGGCTTTCGGCGATCAGCGGAATGCGGTTGTAGCCTTGTGCGGCCAGGGCGTGGAATTCAATCTCGGTCATGAAGACTCTCCGTGGGATACTGGGGAGGCCGGGCGCGCACAAAAAAGCCCGGCCAGAAGGGGGGCCGGGCGTGTGATCTTTGCTGCGTAGGGCTGGCACACAGCGGCGCCAGCCGGAAGGTCGTCACCAACACCCGGACATGCTGCGCCACCAGCGCCAGCTGGCGCGTGCGGAACGGGATGTGGATGTGATGAACATGAAATCAGCCAGGAATCTTGGGTCGGGATTCAGTCTTGGATATTGGGTATCGAATTAGTGCTGGTTGCGGCGGGCAATCCACCCGGCGGCTTCCAGCAACGTATCCACTATACCATCGACATCCAGCGTCTGCACATCCATCCCTTCGTTGTAGCCATAGCTGACTGCCAGCGCGGCGCATCCGGCGGCGCGGGCCGCCTGGGCGTCATTGATGGAGTCGCCGATCATGACGGTGGCCGCTGGGGCGACCCCCGCCAGTTGGCAGGCATGCAGCAGCGGGTCGGCTTCCGGCTTTTTGCGGGCGCAGGTGTCACCGCAGATCACAATGGGGAAGTAGCGATCCAGGCCCATGCGCGCCAGCAGCGGCGGCGTGTAGGCGTGCGGCTTGTTGGTCACGACCGCAAGCGGCAGCCCTTGGGCCTGCATGGCGTCCAGCCCGTCGATGACGCCGGGGTAGATGCGCGTATCGGCCCCATTGAGCCTGCGGTAGTGATGCTGAAAGCGCGCCAGCGCATGATCGAAACCCTCGGGCAGGGGGCCATCCAGGCGGGTGTCGCCTGTCATGGCGCGTCGCACCAGCACCTGCATGCCCTTGCCGACATAGGTTGCTAGCAGCGCCAGGGGCAGCGGCGGCAAGCCGAGGTCGGCGCGCATATGATTGGCGGCGTTGGCCAGATCCGGAATGGTATCCAGCAGGGTGCCGTCCAGGTCCAGCAGAACCAGTTCTAGGGTAGTCATGTCAGGCGCAGGCGGGGTAATCAAGGTTCAACAGGTTTGCAGGGCACCGTCGGCACGTGCCATTTCCGCACGCATGGCGCTGATGACGGCCGCGTAATCGGGCTTGCCGAAAATGGCCGAACCGGCCACGAAGGTATCGGCGCCAGCGGCGCGGATGGCGCCGATGTTGTCCACCTTGACGCCGCCATCAATCTCCAGCGCGATGGGCTGGCCGCCCTGGGCCGTCCAGGCGTCGATGCGGGCACGGGCTTGGCGCAGCTTGGGCAGGCTGGAAGGCAGGAATGCCTGGCCGCCAAAGCCGGGGTTGACCGACATCAGCAGCACCAGGTCGAGCTTGTCCATGACATGATCCATCCAGTCCAGCGGCGTGGCCGGGTTGAAGACCAGGCCGGCCTGGCAGCCATGATCGCGGATCAGCGACAGGGTACGATCCACATGGCGCGAGCCTTCCGGGTGGAAACTGATGATGTCGGCGCCGGCCTTGGCGAACATGGGAATGAGGGCATCGACCGGTTCAACCATCAGATGGACGTCGATCGGCGCCTTGACGTGGGGGCGGATCGCCTCGCAGACCAGCGGGCCTATCGTCAGGTTGGGAACGAAATGGTTATCCATGACGTCGAAGTGGATCCAGTCCGCGCCGGCAAGCAGGACATTGCGCACCTCTTCGCCCAGGCGGGCGAAATCGGCGGACAGAATGCTCGGAGCGATGCGGGCGGGCGGCAAGGACGTTTGTTCTGGCATGATAGCGGCCTGGAAGGCAAGGAATGGCAGCGCGGGAGTCCCGCGCAGAAATTGCGGAATCAGGCAGGGCGCGGCCGGATGGCACGGCCCTGACGGGTTGCCGCCGCGCTGTGTTCCTGTGCTGGCAATGAGCCACAACATTGGAAAAAAGCTCAGGCAGGCAGCCGACATTATTGCAGTTTTGGGGGGCGGGGATGGCGTTTCGCATTATCTCGGGGCCTCGGTGTGCGGCGCCAGCCATGAGGGGGAGTATTTCATGCAGGATAAAACCTACGATTTGACCGTGACGGTGGTACCGCGTTACGTACCGGAACAGTCGCAGCCGTCGGCTGACGAATATCTGTTTGCCTATACCGTTACCATTGCCAATACCGGCAGCCGTCCAGCACAAGTGATCGCGCGCCACTGGGTCATCACCGATGCCACCCAGCATCAGCATGAGGTACGCGGGCTGGGCGTGGTGGGCAAGCAGCCTTTGCTGGCGCCGGGCGAGTCTTTTGAATACACCAGCGCCTGCCCGCTGAAAACACCGGTGGGGACGATGCGCGGCACGTATCATTGTGTCGGGGAAAACGGCATTCCCTTCGATGTCGCCATACCGGAATTCATGTTGGCGATGCCCAGCACCCTGCATTGACGGGCGGCGGGGCGCACGGAAAAACTTCAAGCGCCGCTGTAGTGGCGGTCCTATAATGCCTCGAGAACATACCGGGCGGTTCATGAAGCTGACGCGTTTACTTCCATTACTGATAGGTGGCGCCGCATTGCTGGCGTCTTGCAGCACGACAGGGCCTGTGCCCGAGGGCGGTCAGCCTTCGGGGACGACAACGACGGGCGGAACGACAGGCGAGGCGGCAGCTGAGCCGCGCAGCCTGTTGCCCTTGCGCGTTCCTCCATTGGCCAGTCTGCGGGACACGGCAGCGCGCCGGCTCGATGGCGGCTGGGCGCGTGCCGACTGGGCGGATTTGCCCGGTTGGAGCAGCGAACCCATGGATCAGGCCTGGGTGGCCTTTCTGCGTAACTGCGCCGGGCTGATGCGCCCGACCGGAGGTTCCTTGACGGCACCGGCGCGTTCGGCGCCCCGCCCCTGGCATGCCGTTTGCGCAGCCGCCGCGGATCCGGCGCAGGCGCCGGATGCCAATGATCCCGCTGCCATCCGGCGTTTCCTGCAGCAGCATCTGCAGCCCTGGCGCCTGGACGAAGGCAAGGGTGCCGCCGCCAATACGGTGACTGGCTACTATGAACCCCTGGTGCGCGGTTCGCGTGAGCGTGGCGGTGTCTATCAGTGGCCGCTGTATGCAGTGCCGGCCGACCTGCTGACGATAGACCTCGGTTCGGTGTACCCCGAATTGGCGGGCAAGCGTGTGCGGGGCAAGCTCGTGGATGGCAAGCGTGTGGTGCCTTATGACACCCGGGCGGAGATCGCGGCCGACCGCGCCCGCCAGCCTGCGGCGATTGTCTGGGTGGATGACCCGGTCGATGCCTTTTTCCTGCAGATTCAGGGCTCTGGCCGCGTGCTGCTGACGGGCGGCCCGGATCAGGGGCATACCTTGCGGCTGGCCTATGCAGACCATAATGGGCGGCCCTATGCCTCAATCGGGCGCTGGCTGGCCGATAAGGGCGAGTTGCCGCTGGCGCAGGCGTCGATGCAGAACATCCGCGCCTGGGCGCGCCGCAATCCGGAACGAGTGCAGGAAATGCTGAACGCCAATCCGGCCATGGTGTTCTTCCGCGAAGAAACCATCGTCGATCCGTCCGAAGGCCCCAAGGGCGCCTATGGCATCCCGTTGACCGGACAGCGTTCCATTGCTGTCGATACCCGTTATGTGCCGCTGGGCGCGCCGGTCTTCCTGTCCACCACCTTGCCGTCGTCCAACCAGCCGCTCAATCGCCTGGTATTCGCCCAGGATACCGGTGCTGCGATCAAGGGGGCTGCTCGGGCCGACTTCTACTGGGGTTATGGCGACGAAGCCGGTGAGCAGGCTGGCCGGATGAAGCAGCGTGGCCGCATGTGGGTGTTGTGGCCCAAATCGGCCGGCCAACCGGCGGCGCGATGATGGGGGGTATCGTCATTTGCGGTGCCGGCAATGCCGGCCTGGCGACGGCGCTGGCCTTGGCGCGCCAGGGCCAGCGCCCGGTCATTCTGGCGCCGCGCCGCCCGGTGCCGCCTCCGCAGCCGGATGTCTATCATGCGCGGGTGTACGCGATCTCTCCCGCGAGTCAGGCATTCCTGCAGGAATTGGGCGTGTGGGACGGGCTGGAGCCTGGGCGTGTGGCGCCCGTGGCTGGTATGGAAATACATGGCGATGCCGATGGTCGCCTGGATCTGCACGCCTGGCAGGCCGCCCGTGATGCACTGGCCTGGATTGTCGAGTCCAGCGAAATCGAGCGGGCGTTGCAGCAGGCCGTGCGCGTGTTCGGCCTGGAGTGGCGCGATGAAGAAGCGCTGAGTTACGACGCAGGTGTGCTTGCCACCAGCAAAGGGAGTGCGCTCCGGCCTGATCTGCTGATCGGTGCAGATGGCGCACGCTCGCTGTTGCGCGCCCATGTCGGCGGAGTCAGCTCGCGTGCCTATGGTGCGACGGGCCTGGTTGCGCATCTGGATGCGGCATTGCCGCATGGCGGGATGGCCCGGCAATGGTTCCGCGACGACGGCGTGCTGGCGTTGCTGCCTATGCCGGATACGGCCCAGGGCGCGCAGGTCTCCATGGTCTGGTCCATGAAGGACGAGCATGCGCGGGCGATGCAAGCCCTGCCTGCGGATGAGGCTGCCCAGGCCTGGTCGCGGCGCCTGGCGGAGGCGACGCAAGGATGCCTGGGGCAGTTGGTATTGCGCAGCGCTGTGCACGGCTTTCCCTTGACGCTGGACCGTACCGATATGGTCGGCGAGCGTTTGGCGCTGGTGGGCGATGCGGCGCACCGGGTGCATCCGCTGGCTGGCCAGGGCTTGAACCTTGGCTTGGGGGATGCCCGTGAACTGGCGGCGATCGTGGGCGGCCGGGAGGATTTCCGGCAGGCTGGCGATCCTTTGCTGTTGCGGCGCTATCGCCGCCGGCGGGCCGAAGCCGTTGGCGCGATGGCCTTGGCGACCGACGGTCTGCATCGTTTGTTCGAGGCGCAGCCGGCGCCACTGGCCTGGCTGCGCAATACCGGCATGTCGCTGGTAGGACGTTTGCCCGGCCTGCAGCGCCTGTTGATCGAGCAGGCTTCGCGCTAGAAACCCTGGGAATGCGTCCCGGAAAATTTCAGGAGAACACGGTTCATGTCAGTTCTACAATTCCGGCGCTGGATCGCCATCGCTGCGGCAACGCTCTCCGCTATGTTGGTGCCTGCGGTGCAGGCCGCGACGGCTACGGGCGCTGCGGCAGGCACGGCGGCAACCGGCAAGCCGTCCGAGGCTGCTGGCGTAGCGCCGGCCGCTGTTGGCCAGCGTTTTGCCCAGCGTTTCGATGGCGTGCAACCGGATGGTGTTCGCAGCGTCGGGTATGGGCTGTACGAGGTGCAGGTGGATGACAGCCTGTTTTATACCGATGCGGATGTCAGCTATCTGATGCAGGGCTATCTGGTGGATGCAGCAACGCGCCGCAATCTGACGCAAGAGCGTATGGAACAGCTGTCGGCCATCGACTTCGATCAGTTGCCGCTGGAACTGGCGATCAAGCAAGTGCATGGCGATGGCTCTCGCAAGCTGGCGATTTTTGAAGATCCGAATTGCCGCTATTGCAAGCAGCTCCGGCAGACGTTGGCAGGCATCGACAATGTGACGGTGTACGCTTTCCTGTTGCCCATTCTGTCGCAGGATTCACACGAAAAATCTCAGGCCGTGTGGTGCGCCAAGGATCCGGCGGCTGCCTGGGATGCCTGGATGGTCAAGGGTATCGCGCCCCAGGCCGGCAACTGCGACGCGCCGCTGGATCAGCTGCTTGCCCTGGGCAAGCGCCTGAACGTGCGTGGCACGCCGGCCATTTTCTTCGAGGACGGCACCCGGGCGCCTGGCGCGCTGCCTGCCGATGAGTTGCGGGCACGACTGGATCGCGCCCAGCAGGCAGCCCGCTAAGTCTAGTTTTTCACGCACGCTATCAGGAATCCGAATATGTCCCTGCCACCAGTTTTCCCTGCGCATGTGATTGCGCGCTGGCTGTTGATACTGGTTCTGGTTGCCGGCGTCTATTTCTTCGGCAGTTTCCTGGTGCCTGCGCTGGCAGCGCTGATTATCGGCATTGCGTCGTGGCCGATGTATTCACGCTGGGTCCGGATGTGCAATGGCCGCACGGCGCTGGCGGCGAGCGGCGCTTTGCTGGTGGTTGTGCTGGTATTGATCGTGCCTTTGTCCATGGCGTTGTCCTACGCCATCCAGGAAGCCGGCAACGTGCTGGGTTGGTTGCAGGATGCCAATCGCGACGGCTTGCCCGTGCCGGAATGGCTGCCTGCATTGCCTGTGGTGGGCGAGCGCTGGGCCGGTTATTGGCAGGAACACCTGGGCGAACCGCATGCCTTGGGCTACTGGGTGCAGGTGTTGAGCGGCCAGCATCTGGGCAATATCTACCGTTGGGTGCTGTCGGCGACCGGCAACCTGTTCCATCTGGCGTTGACGGTACTCTTCATGCTGATCACGCTGTTCTTCGTTTACAAGGATGGCACGGCGGTGGTGGCGCAACTGGATCTGGCCGGCGAGCGTATCTTCCCGGCGCGCTGGCAGCAGTTTTCGCGCATGGTGCCGGCCACCATCGGTTCCACCGTGACCGGCATGGGCGTGATCGCCATTGGCGAAGGCGTGGTGCTGGGGATTGCCTACTGGGTGGCAGGGGTGCCGTCGCCGGTATTGCTGGGCGTGATTACCGGCTTCATGGCCCTGATACCGGGGGGGGCACCGCTGTCATTCACCCTGGTGTCACTGTATCTGATGGCTTCCGGTGATATCGTTGCCGGGGTGGCGTTGCTGGCCTGGGGCAGTATTGAATTGTTCATCGTGGACAAGACCTTGCGGCCCCGCCTGGTGGGCGGCCCTGTCAAGCTGCCGTTCCTGCCGACGTTTTTCGGTCTGGTCGGCGGGGTCAAAACCATGGGCTTCGTGGGCTTGTTTGTCGGGCCGGTATTGATGGCGCTGCTGGTTGCCATGTGGCGCGAGTGGTTGCGCAATATCCGGGCGGAACGGGCACGTAAGCAGCAGGGCAGGCTTGCCCAGGAGCGCAGCAAGGGGGCGTCTGCCCGCCTGGAGGCGGGCGCTGACGACGGGGTCTGACCCTATCCGCTGTCTGCTGCGTTGCCATCGTCGGGCCAGGAGAGTCCATGCCGTGGGCTATTTTCATACTGCGAGGAAAACATGAGCATCAGCATCCGTCAGAATGAAGCATCTGCATTGCGCCTGACCGCCGTGGCCGCTGGCCACGAGCTGGCGCTGGATATGCCGGCGCCGGAAGGAGAAGGCCCGGATCCCCATGATTATTTCGATACGGCGCTGGGGGGCTGCAAAGCCATGACCGTGCTGCTTTATGCGCGTCGCAAGGGCTATCCGCTGGATAAGGTCACGGTGAATGTGGAGCGTGATTCCAGCCGCGAGCGCGCGGGTGTTTATGGCTTGACGGTGACGCTCACGCTGGAAGGGGATCTGGATGATGCGCAGCGGCAGGATCTGCTGACGATTGCGGATCGTTGCCCCATCCACAAGTTGATGACCCAGTCAGAGATAGAAGTGAGCACGCGCCTGGCTTGAGCCGGTACGCCAAGGACAAAAAGATGGCGCAGGCGGCCTGGTGCCGCCTGCGCCATTGCTGTCTTCAGTGGAAGGATCAGCCGTGCATGCCCGGTACGATGGTGGAGAAACCGGCATCGACATGGGTGATTTCACCCGTAATGCCGGCAGCCAGGTCGGACAGCAGGAACGCGGCGGCATTGCCGACGTCTTCGATGGTCACGTTGCGGCGCAAGGGGGCGTTCTGTTCCACGAACTTCAGGATGGAAGAGAAGTCCTTGATCCCGCTGGCCGCGAGGGTTTTGATCGGGCCGGCGGAAATGCCGTTGGCGCGAATGCCCAGCGGGCCAAGGTTGTCGGCCAGATAGCGGACGCTGGCTTCCAGCGAGGCTTTGGCCAGGCCCATGGTGTTGTAGTTGGGAACAACGCGTTCGGCACCCAGATAGGTCAGGGTGAGCAGCGAGCCCCGGCGGGCTTGCAGCAGCGGCAGCGCTGCCTTGGCCAGTGCGGGGAAGCTATAGGCCGAGATGTCGTGCGCGATGCGGAAGCCTTCGCGCGACAAGCCGTCGAGAAATTCGCCGGCGATGGCTTCACGCGGCGCGAAACCGATGGAGTGAACCAGGCCGTCCAGGCCGTCCCAGCGTTCGCTCAGTGCGGCGATGGCGCTGTCGATGCTGGCATCTTCGGCAACGTCGCAAGGCAGGACGATATCGCTGCCGAAATCGGCGGCGAATTCCTTGACGCGATCAGCGAAGCGGTCGCCGACATAGGTGAAGGCCAGTTCCGCGCCTTGTTTGTGGCAGGCTTGAGCGATGCCGTAGGCAATAGAGCGGTTGGACAGGACGCCGGTAACGAGAATGCGCTTGCCGCTAAGAAAACCCATGTGTGTCTATCCTGAAAATTAACGAAGGCATGGGCCGGACGATACCGGCCACAACGCAATCATACCGCCCGGGCAGCGCCTGGGCGGCATGACCGGGGGCTTACCCGCGCGAGTTGGTGCCAGGGATACGCAGCTTGCGGCCGACAGCGAGGTTGTTGTCCTTGAGATTGTTGAGGCGGCGCAGGGTCGTGACATCGGTGCCGTAGCGACGCGCGATGGCTGACAAGGTGTCGCCGCGGCGGACGGTGTGGGAGCGTACGGCGGCAGCTCGGGTCGGCGTGGCCCTGGCGGCAGCGACGGGCACGACCGGTGCCAGCGACGCAAATTTCACCTGGTTGCCAGGCTTGGCGGGCAACAGCAGCGGCTGGCCGCTGGCGGTGCGCTGGCGGGCGCCCAGGCCATTGAGACGGCGCAGCTCGGCTTCGGAAATCCCGTGCTCGCGGGCGATGTCACGCAGGGTTTCGCCGCGTTGCGGATGGTAGGTTTTCCATGCGCTCAGCTCGCCCTTGTAGGTGTTGAGGTTGGCATAGAAAATCTCGACCCGGTCCAGCGGCAGGATCAGCGTGGTGCTTTCCGAACCTGGAATGATGGGCAGGTTGTAGGACGGGTTGAGGGCGCGGAATTCTTCCAGCGGCATTTCCGCCAGTTTGGCGGCGATGTCGATGTCGATGTCGCGGGTCTTGGCGATGGTGGTGAAATAGGGCGAATTGGGGACTTCCGGCAGTGCGATGGCGTACTGCTGTGGCATGGCCACGATATTCTTGATGGCCTGCAGCTTGGGCAGATAATTGCGCGTTTCATCCGGCATGTTCAGCGACAGGTAGTCCGTCGGCTTGTTGTCGGCTTCATTGCGCGCCATGGCGCGGCGCACGGACCCTTCGCCCCAGTTATACGATGCCAGGGCCAGATGCCAGTCGCCCTGCAGTTCGAACAGGTATTCGAGGTAATCCAGCGCGGCACGGGTCGAGGCGATCGGGTCGCGGCGTTCGTCCTGCCACCAGTTCTGTTTCAGATTGAAGTTCTGGCCGGTGGCCGGCACAAACTGCCAGAGTCCGGATGCATGCGCGCGGGAGTAGGCGTCCGGGTTGTAGGCGCTTTCGACGAAGGGCAGCAGCGCCAGTTCGGTCGGCAGGCCACGACGGTCGATTTCATCGAGGATGTGGTACAGATACTTGCCGGCGCGATCCGCCATGCGTTGCACGTATTCCGGGTGCGCCGCGTAATAGTCCGTCCATTTCTGTACCAGCGGCGTGTCCAGGTTGGGGATGGCAAAGCCCAGGCGGATGCGCTCCCAGGCATCGGAGGCCGGGCGCGTCAGGTCGATGATCCGCGAGCTGTCGGCCATGCGGGCCTGCAGCAGCGTGGCGCGGTTGGTCTTTTGCGGTGGGGGGGAATTACGGGCGATCAGCAATGAAAGCGGATCGTTGGCCTGGGCAGTCTGTTGTTGTGAGGTGCTGGCGCAACCCGCCAGGACTGCCAGGCACAACGGTAGGATGAATTTAATCAGTTTCATGCGGGTCGGTCTGAATTCGGTTGGCGCGGCCCGGGCGGCATCGGCCGCGCTCAAGCTGCATTCTTCCATTCACGCAAGGCAGCGAAGATATCCACACTGTTGGAAAGCGAGCGCTGCGACCATTGCTGGGCAGCCTGCATTACCTGGGGATTGCCAAGGCGGAGGAAGGGATTAATGGCGTATTCTAGTGCGAGCTGGGTGGGGAGTGTGGGAATTCCGTGATTTATAAGCTCGGATGCACGGATTTTCCATTCTTTTAACTTCTTATTACTTGCATCTACCTGCAGCGCCCAGTCCAGGTTGGAGAGCGTATATTCATGGGCACAGCACACCAGGGTGTCTGGCGGCAGGTTGGCGAATTTGGCCAGCGAGTCATGCATCTGGCGGGGCGTGCCCTCGAAGAGCCGGCCGCAGCCGCCGGAAAACAGGGTGTCGCCGCAGAACAGGACGGGCTGTCCGGCCAGCGTGCCGCTGTAGGCGATATGGCCGGCCGTATGGCCAGGGACATCCAGAACGCGCAGTGCCAGCGCCGGATCGTCCAGGTTCACCAGGTCGCCTTCGCGAAGCCGGACATCACAGACCGGCAGGGTTTCTGTCGCGGGGCCATACACCTTGGCGCCAGTCACCTGTGCCAGTTCCCGCGCACCGCCGACATGATCAGCATGGTGATGGGTGAGTAGAATGGCGACTAGCTGCAAGGGATGGTGTTCCAGGAAATCGAGGACGGGGCGTGCTTCGCCTGGATCCACCACGACGGCATGGCTTGAACCGGCGGCCAGCCAGATGTAGTTATCCCGCAGGGCGGGCAGCGGGAGCAGCGAGCCGGGAGTGACAGCGTCGGCGGTCTGGGGCGTTGTCGAAAGAATCATGGGGATATGTTCCAGTGACTGACGAAAGCACAATCAGTAAATTGGGCGAGTGGCTGGCCACGCCGCCGGGGGAATATGTCCGTGCCTGGGAGCAGGCGCAGTTCGATGCCATGGTAGCTGATGTTTTTGGCTATCAGGCCTGGCAGGTGGGCATGCCGCAGCTCGATGCCTTGAAGGATAACCGCATGCCTTTCAAGGCCTTTGCCGGCATCGCATTGCCCGCGCCGGGGCAGGGTTCCTGGCAGTCGTGCATCCAGGCGGATCCCGAGGCGCTGCCCTTCGCGACGCAAAGCATAGATTTGCTGGTGCTGCCGCATGTGCTGGAGTTCGCCAGCCAGCCGCATGAAGTATTGCGCGAGGTGGATCGTGTACTGGTGCCAGAGGGGCGGGTCGTCATCTCGGGTTTCAACCCCTGGAGCCTGTGGGGGCTGCGTGAGTCCGTGCCTGGTATCGACCCCTGGCTGCCACATGCCCAGGCAGCGCAGGTGTCGCTGGTGCGCCTGCGGGATTGGTTCAAGCTGCTGGGGTTCGAGGCGGAGCGTGGGCATTATGGCTGCTATGCGCCGCCCTGCCGCACGCAAACCTGGCTGCAACGCTGGAATTTCATGGAAGCGGCGGGCGAGCGCTGGTGGCCGTTTTGCGGTGCGGTCTATGCCGTATCCGCGATCAAGCGGGTGCAGGGGGCGCGGCTGATCGGCCAGCCCTGGAAGAAAAAGCGGCGGCGCATGCCGCGTGGTGCGAGAGTGGCAGGTGCGGCCAGCATGGAGCAGAACGTGGCGCCCCAGCTGGCGCTGGTACGCGAACGGCACGAAGAAAAGGACAATTGGTGAAACCCATGGCAGGAAAACCTTCCACATCGGCCGTATCGGCCAAGCAAGTGGAAATCTGGACGGATGGCGCCTGCAAGGGCAACCCGGGCGTAGGGGGCTGGGGGGCGTTGTTGCGCTACGGCCGCCATGAAAAACCCATGTGTGGCGGCGAGCGTGAAACCACCAATAACCGCATGGAAATGATGGCCGTGATCCGGGCCTTGCAGGCGCTGCGTGAACCATGCCAGGTCACTTTGCACACCGATTCGCAATATGTGATGAAGGGCATCACGGAATGGATGCCTAACTGGAAGCGCAGGGACTGGCGTACCGCAGATAAAAAGCCCGTCAAGAATGCCGATCTCTGGCAGCAGCTGGATACTGAAGTCGGGCGCCATGAGGTGAGCTGGCGCTGGGTCAAGGGGCATGCCGGAGACCCTGGTAATGAACGTGCCGATGAGCTGGCCAACCAGGGGGTCGAGAGTGTGCGTGGCGCGGCAGCGCTGGCAGCCGAGGCCGACACGGCGCGGCAAGAAGCCTGACGGGCTTTCCGGCCTGCATGTTTTACACTGATGCCTTTCCGGCAGTGCCCTGCCTGTTTCTTTTTGGAGTCTTGCCCGTATGCGGCTGATCGTACTGGATACCGAAACCACTGGCCTGGAACCGGCGCAAGGGCACCGCATCGTTGAAATCGGTGCCGTGGAAGTGGATAACCGGATGGTGACCGGCAACCACTACCATCAGTATCTCAATCCCGACCGCGATAGTGATCCGGAGGCACTGGCCGTGCACGGCCTGACGACGGAGTTCCTGTCCGGCTACCCCCGTTTCGAGGAAGTGGCGCGGGATTTTGTCGAGTTCATCCGCGATGGCGAATTGTTGATCCACAACGCTGCCTTCGATATCAAGTTTCTCGATGCCGAACTGCAGCGCGTGGGGCTGGGCAAGGTCCAGGATTATTGCGCCAAGGTGACTGACAGCCTGATGGTGGCGCGTGAAATGCATCCGGGCAAGCGTAATTCGCTGGACGCCCTGTGCGACCGCTACGGGATTTCCAATGCGCACCGGACGCTGCACGGCGCCTTGCTGGATACGCGTTTGCTGGCCGAAGTCTGGCTGGCCATGACGCGCGGGCAGGAGTCCTTGCTGGGGGATGTCGATGCGGCGCAAAACACAGGTGGCGGCGATGCCTTGCTGTTCCGCGAGGGGGAAGACAGCTTTGATCCGGCGCGCTTGATGGTATTGCCTGCTGGCGCGGCAGACCTGCAGGCGCACGCGGAATATTTGTCGGCGCTCGATAAGGCGGTTAAGGGCGAGTGTGTCTGGCGGCGTTACGAGCCGCAGGCGGAAGCTTCCTCATCCTGATGGGAAGGGCGGCGCTGCCGCCTGTCAAGCAGGTGGGCAGCCGCTGCGATGTGCAGGTGCCTCAGAGAAAGGGCTTGCTTTCCTGATATTGTTGATGCTATTATTTTCTTCTCTTCAAGGTTTGAAGAGATCTGGGCGGTTAGCTCAGTGGTAGAGCACTGCCTTCACACGGCAGGGGTCACAGGTTCGAACCCTGTACCGCCCACCAGATTCATGTGCGGAAACGTACGGCAGAAACCTGTATGGCATAGCCATGCAGGTTTTTTTGCGTCTGCGGCACTGCATCGGGCCACGATGGTCGCAGGCCTGTCGAAGATACCAAAGGGATGAGCCTGTAATGAGTACCCGTTTTGGCCGGCGTACGGCGACTGGAAACTTTGAATACCACGATAGCAAAGAGTCGCTGATGGCGGCCCAGCGCAAGGAAAATCGCCAGGCGCGTGCCGTGTTGTTCGGCCTGGCAGGACTGGTCATCGGCGGTATGCTGACTTACTTGATGCTGCAGCGGTTCGGCATGGAGTGGCCCAAGTGGCTGCGTTTCGCATTGGTGCTGGCCGGTAGCGGTATCCTGGCCTATGTGCTGGTCAGGTTCGCTGAGCTGCTTTGGAAATTCGTTCTGTGCCTGATTGTGATCGGCGTGGTTTGGGTCATAGGCACGGTCATTTGGCGCATTGTGTAAGGGCGCATCGTCTGAGCATCTTGCCTCGGAAGGCAGGCGGACAGGCCGGAAGGGACTACGCCCGGCTGCGCGAAGCTGCGACGCCGGGCATGGCGTCGCTGTTTGACTGGTGCGTGCCGGTTGGTGGTGGATAGGTGCCGGGATAGATCCAGCCTGGACCAGCCTCTATCAGCCTCTACCGCCCTTTAGTACCCTTTACACGGCCTGAGCGCCGCCATCCACGGGCAGGGCGATGCCGGTAACGTAATCGGAGGCCTTGGATGCCAGGAAGATCACGGCGCCATCCAGGTCTTGGGGGTCGCCGGGGCGAGCGGCAGGGATGCGGCGCTGGGTGCGTTCCAGCCAGGCCGGGTCGCTGAACATGGCGGATGTCATGTCGGTCTTGAACCAGCCGGGTTCAATGGCATTGACCTGGATGCCGGCCGGCGCGAACTCGATGGCCAGGCTTTTGGTCATCTGCCGCAGGCCACCTTTGCTGGATGCATAGGCGACGCTTTCGGGCAGGCCGTTGGCGCTGCCATATGAACAGAAATTGATGATCTTGCCGCGTCCGGCTGCGCGCATATGGCGCAGCGCTTCGGTGGCGCAGATGAAGCTGCCATGCGTGTTGACGGCATGCACGGCAATCCACTCCTCATCCGGGAAATCCAGCGACGGGCATTTGCGGTGGACGCCTGCCGCATTCACCAGAATATCCAGGCGGCCATGGCGGGCGACCACGTCCTGTATCACGGCGCTGACCTGTGCGCGTTCGCGCGTGTCGCAGCGCATGGCTTGCGCACCCAGGCGCTCAGCCTGTTCCTGCAGTACGTCTGCGCGCCGGCCCAGGATGATGACAGTCGCGCCGGCGTTGCGCAGCGCGCGAGCGGCGGCTGCACCCAGGCCGGAGCCGCCGCCGGTCACGACCGCGACCTGGCCGCTTAAATCAAAAAGTTGCTGTGCCGGGTTTGCCATGGTGATGATGTCTCCTTGTCGATGGCGCCAGCGCTGGCAGCCGGGGAAATCCACAGCCCAGACTGACTCTGGAATGGTATTCCATTTTTGGCGGCAAGGGGACGAAGGCTCCGGCCGCGGCGGGCGGGCATAGGCAATGACGGTGCTGCAGGAATGTCATTGTGGCGGCTGGCGCTGCGGGGTCGGCAACGCCAGCCGGGTTCAGTCAGGCGTGTGCAGCAGGCCGTCGATGCCCATGGTGAGGCTCAGCAGCACGACCAGCAGGATGGAGAACAGGAAGAGCTTGCGCGCCCAGGGGCCGGGGTTGCCTGGGTCGCAGGGCGCCAGCGTAAGCCTGAGCCAGTAGAGCCCGCCAGCCAGGGCCGTGACCAGGTAGAGCCAGCTGGCGGCGCTGAAAAGCGGCAGCAGCAGGCTGCAGGCGGCGAAGGCGGCGGTATAGCCGATGATCTGGCTGCGGGCGCAAGCGAGTCCGTATTGCAGCGGCAGCACCGGGATGCCGGCGGCGCGATAGTCTTGCGCCCGGAAGATGGCGATGGCGTAGGAGTGCGGCATCTGCCACAGGCAGAACATCAGCAGCAGCACCAGCGCGCCCAGGTCAAAACGGCCGCTGGCCGCGCAATAGCCGATCACGGGCGGCATGGCGCCCGACAGGCTGCCGATCAGCGTGCCATGCACGGTATTGCGCTTGCCGTAGAGGCTGTAGGCGCCGACATAGACGGCAAAACCCAGCAGTCCCAGCAGGGCGGCGAGCGTACCGCCGCCCAGGGTGTCCAGCAGCAGCAGGCCGGCCAGCCCCAGCAGCGTGCCATACAGCAGGGCGTGGCGGGGGGCGATGAGTCCGGTGACCAGTCCGCGCTGGCGCGTGCGCGTCATCGCGGCGTCGATGTCGCGGTCGATATAGTTGTTGAAGACGCAGCCCGAGGCAATCACCAGGGCCACGCCGGCCGCAGCCGCCAGCAGGGTGGCGAGGCTGGCGTGGCCGGCGGTTCCCAGAAGGAAGCCGCCGACAAAGCTGACCAGGTTGCCGGCGATGATGCCGGGTTTGGTCAACAGCAGGTATTGCCTGAACATGCGCACGGCGGGCCTGGCCTTTACATCATCATGTGGTCGTTCATGCTCCAGATGATCCAGAGCGACAGACCGACCACGATCAGCAGAATGACGATGGTGAAGACGAAGCTGGACAGGTTCCAGCCGCCCTCGGAGTGCCGGTTCATGTGCAGGAAGTACACCAGCTGGACGATGGTCTGCACGATGGCGAAACCGAAAATCAGCAGCAGCGTGGTGGAGCGTTCCAGCCCGGTGGGGTACATCACCAGCGCGAACGGAATCAGCGTCAGGATGACCGCCAGGATGAACCCGGTGTTGTACGAGCGCAGCGTGCCGTAGCTGGCGCCGGCGCTGTCGGTGTGGCCGTGTTGGGACATGATTACAGGGCTCCAGTCAGATAGACAACGGTGAACACGCAAATCCAGACCAGGTCCAGGAAGTGCCAGAACAGGCCCAGGCAGGCCAGGCGGGTCTGGTTGCGCGGCGTCAGGCCGTCCATCGAGGTCTGGTGGATCAGCACGGCCAGCCAGATCAGGCCGGCGGTGACGTGCAGGCCGTGCGTGCCGACCAGGCCGTAGAAGGCGCCCAGGAAGGCGCTGCGGCTGGGGCCGGCGCCTATGCTGGCCAGGTGCTGGAACTCATAGATTTCCATGGCGATGAACAGCGCGCCCAGCACGAAAGTCACGCACAGCCAGCGCAAGGCGTTGCTCTTGTCGCCACGGTGGATGGCCAGCGAGGCATAGCCGAAGGTGATGCTGGAGAACAGCAGCACGAAGGTTTCGCCCAGGACAAACTTCAGGTTGAAGATTTCCTGGCCGGTCGGGCCGCCGGCATAGGCGTTCATGAGCACGACGTAGGTGGCGAACAGGCTGCCGAACAGCACGACGTCGGACATGAGGTAGATCCACAGGCCGAAGACGGTATTGTCGCCGTGTGCTTCGTGCCCATGGTGGTCATGGCTCTGGCCTTGGCCGGCGTGCGGCTTGGCGTGCGCGCCGGTACTTGGGTTCAAGGTATGAGTGGACATATTCAGGCCTGGCTCGCTTGGGCTTGGGATTGGGCGGCTTGGTAGTGCGCATGCTCGATGCGCTCGATTTCCTTGACGGGCACGTAGTAGTCCGTGTCCTTGTCATAGGTACGCCAGATGAAGGTGATGATTGCGCCTGCCAGCCCGGCAATGGCCATCCACCAGATATGCCAGATCAATGCGAAGCACAGCGCCAGCACGAAGGCAGACATGATGAAGGGCAGGCCGCTGCTGCGAGGCATATGGATGGGCTCGTAGTGCGTCGGGCGCGCAATGCCGCCTTGCTTCTTGGCCTCATGGAAGGCATCGAGTTCGTCGGCGCGCGGCGTCACCGCGAAGTTGTAGAACGGCGGCGGCGAGGAGGTGGCCCATTCCAGCGTGCGCGCATTCCAGGGGTCGCCCGTCAGGTCGCGGTTCTTGTTGCGGTCGCGGATGCTGACCACCAGCTGCAGCACCATGAAGAAAATGCCCAGCGCCACGAAGCATGCGCCCACGAAGGCCACATACAGGTAAGGCACCCAGGCCGGGTTGTCGTAGTGGTTCAGGCGGCGCGTCATGCCCATGAAGCCCAGCATATAGAGCGGCATGAAGGCCAGGTAGAAGCCGATGATCCAGCACCAGAAGGAGTAGCGGCCCAGACGCTCATTGAGCTTGAAGCCGAATACCTTGGGGAACCAGTACACATAGCCGGCGAAGTAGCCGAACAGTGCGCCGCCGATGATGGTGTTGTGGAAGTGGGCGATCAGGAACAGGCTGTTGTGCAGCAGGAAGTCTGCACCGGGGATGGCCAGCAGCACGCCGGTCATGCCGCCGATGGCGAAGGTGACGAGGAAGCCGATGGTCCACAGCATGGGCGTGGTGAATTCCAGGCGGCCGCGATACATCGTGAACAGCCAGGTGAAGATTTTCACCCCGGTGGGCACGGCAATGATCATGGTCATGATGCCGAAGAAGGCATTGACGTTGGCGCCGGAGCCCATGGTGAAGAAGTGGTGCAGCCAGACGATGAACGACAGGATGCCGATGGCAACGGTCGCGCCTACCATGGACTTGTAGCCGAACAGCTTCTTGCGGGCGAAGGTTGCAGTGACTTCGGAGAACACGCCGAAGGCCGGCAGCACCAGGATATATACCTCGGGGTGGCCCCAGGCCCACACCAGGTTCGCGTACATCATGGCGTTGCCGCCAAGATCATTGGTGAAGTAGTGGGTGTCCAGGTAGCGGTCCAGCGTCAGCATCGCCAGCGTGCCGGTCAGGATCGGGAACGAAGCGATGATGATGACGCAGGTGACGAGCACGGTCCAGGTGAAGACGGGCATCTTCATCAGCGTCATGCCGGGGGCGCGCATCTTGATGATGGTGACGAACAGGTTGACCCCGGTGAGCAGCGTGCCCAATCCGGATGCCTGTAGCGCCCATATGTAGTAATCCACCCCCACGCCCGGACTGAGCTCGATGCCGGACAAAGGCGGATAGGCGACCCAGCCGGTCATGGCGAATTCGCCGATGCCCAGCGACAGCATGACCAGCACCACACCCACCACGAACAGCCAGAAGCTGAACGCGTTGAGGAAGGGATAGGCCATGTCGCGCGCGCCGATCTGCAGCGGCACGACGATATTCATCAGGCCCACCACGAACGGCGTGGCGACGAAGAAGATCATGATCACGCCGTGGGCGGTGAAGATCTGGTCGTAGTGGTCGGGGTGCAGGAAACCTTCGCTGCCGCCATTGGCGACGGCCAGCTGGGCGCGCATCATGATGGCGTCGGCAAAGCCGCGCACCAGCATGACCAGCGCCACGAAGATATACATGATGCCGATCTTCTTGTGATCGACGGAGGTGATCCATTCAGACCAGAGATAGCCCCACTTGCGCAGGTAGGTGATGCCGCCGACCACCGCCAGGCCGCCAATCAGGATGGCGATCAGGGTGATGACGACGATGGGTTCGTGTAGCGGTATATCCGCCAGGCTGAGTTTTCCTAACATGTCCGGTCTCGGTTACAGGGCATTCGGGTGCGTTTCCGGGGCGGCATGTCCGCCCTGGAGGCTATCGTGGCGGGGCGCATCGTCCTGGGCCCGCCCATGGCCGTCGGCAGGGGCGGCGTCGTGGTGGCTCATATCGACGAACTGGCCGATGATGCGTTCGAACAGCTGGGGCTCCAGGCTGGCGTATTGCTCGATCGGGTAGCGGTAGGGCGGGTTTTCAGGGCGCTTGGCGACTTCCTGGAAACGGGCGAAATCAAAATTGCCGCTGCCTGCGCGGGTACGCTCTGCCCATTGTTCGAACTGCTCGGGCGGCAGGGCGTGGGCCGTGAAGTACATATCGGAGAAACCGTTGCCGCTGTAATTGCCCGAGAAACCGCGATAGTTGCCCGGTTCGTTGGCGATCAGATGCAGCTTGGTGCGCATGCCGGCCATGGCATAGATTTGTCCGCCCAACTGCGGGATGAAGAAGGTATTCATCGAACTGTTGGAGGTGATATCAAAGGCAATGGGGGTATTGGCCGGGATGTACAGTTGATTGACGGTGGCGACCCCTTGCTCCGGATACAGGAAAATCCATTTCCAGTCGGCGGAAATGGCTTGTATCGTGACATGCGGGACTTCGGATTCCAGCGGCTTGTAGGGATCAAGCTTATGGGTGCTTTTCCATACAATCACTGAAAGTATGCAAATAATAATGATGGGAAACCCCCATACGACCACCTCGACTGCCGTGGAGTGCGCCCAGTCAGGGGCATAGCGGGCCTTGGCCGAGGCGCGATATTTCCACGCAAAGACCAGGCTGAGAATGATGGCGGGCAGCACGACGATCAGCATGAGGCCGACTGCCGTGAAGATCAGATTGCGTTCTTCCACGCCAACCTGGCCCTTGGAGTTGATCAGCTCCCAGTCACAGCCAGACAGGCCGGCCAGCGCCAGCAAGGCTGGAAGCATGCATAGGTGTCGTATTTTCAACGGTTTCATCGTCATTTCTTGGACATGGGTGGGGACGCCGGATGGGGAGTCGCAGGCGGCAGCCCGGACGCGTACGCCGCGTGGGCGTGTCCTGGCGTGACATGCTCTATGATTGGGGCAGGCTGCAGGACCGGGCCGGGCGGGGCTTGCGAGATTTGTATGTATAAATACATATAATGTATGCATACAATATTCTGCAGGATCGGAATATATCACAAACAATCACCATACGATTTGCATGAATGACAAAAGCGTTGCGTCGATGACTGCGCCTGCCTGGCTGGAGACGCTGGTTGATGGCGGCGGGCCGCGCTACTTGCAGATTGCCGATGCCATCGGCAATGCCCTGGATGCCGGCCGCCTGAGGCCGGGAGACCGTTTGCCGCCGCAGCGGCAACTGGCGCGCCAGCTAGGGCTGGATCTGACGACCGTGACGCGGGCCTATGCCGAGGCGCGCCGCCGTGGCCTGCTCGACGCCAGGGTCGGCCAAGGCTCTTTTGTGTCGCATGGCCCGGCCGAGGACGGCAGGGTAGCGGATCTCAGCATGAATATTCCGCCGCCGCCGCCGGGCGGGCAGCTGGAACGCATGCTGCGCCAGGGCATGAATGATGTGCTGGCCCGTACCGATGTCGATACGCTGATGACCTATCACTGGGGCGCTGGCAGCCAGGCCGACCGTGAAGCCGCGGCGGCATGGCTGGCGGCTGGCCTGGGGCGGGTGGATCCGGCGCGCATTGCTGTGGTGCCGGGGGCCCAGGCCGCCCTGGCCGGCCTGGTGCTGGCGCATAGCGCGCCGGGCGATGCCGTGGCGGCAGAGGTATTGAGCTATCCCGGCTTGATGCAGGCCGTCCGCCAGACGGGCCGGCGCATGGCCGCCGTGGCGGTGGATGCAGCGGGCATGCTGCCGGATGAACTGGAGCGGGTGTGCCGGACGCAGCGGGTACGCCTGCTGTACCTGAATCCGACGATCCAGAACCCGACGGCGATCACGATGCCGGCCGGGCGCCGCCAGGATATTCTGGCGGTGGCGCGTGCGCACGATGTGCATGTCATCGAAGACGATCCCTACAGTTTCCTGGCGCCTGGCGGTCCGCCTGCCCTGGCGCAACTGGCGCCGGATAGGGTGAGCCATGTCGCGACACTGTCGAAGTCGCTGACGCCGGGTTTGCGCACAGCCTTTGTGGTGCTGCCGAATGCGGCGGCGCAGGATGGTTTCGCGCTGGCCATGCGGGCGCTGACCTTGATGGGGGCACCATTGATGGCTGCGCTCGCGACGCAGTGGATACGCAGCGGGATGGCGGCGGAATTCCGCGATGCCGTCGCCAGCGAAGCCCGCATCCGCTACGAACTGGCCGAAACCGTGCTGCCGTTCGCGCAGCACGGTGGGCCGCACGGTTTTCATATCTGGCAGGCGGTGCCCGCACAGTGGAGCCTGAACGGCTTGCTGGCAGCTGCCAGCGCGCATGGGCTGGGCATCTGCACTTCCGAGTTCTTTACCGTGGACGGAATCGCACCCAAGGCGATCCGGATTTCTCTGGGCGCAGTGCCGGACCGGCGTCGCCTGGAGCGGGCGCTCAAAGTGCTGGCCGAGCTGCTGGCGCAGCAGCGCCCGGCCTTGCCCGCAGTGGTGGTGTAGCCAAGGGCCGGGTTGCCAGGCCTGGCTTGCGTCGCGGCCGGGCCTGGCGTTACGGGCGCTTGACGGCCGTGACTTCGATCTCTACCAGCCAGCCGGGGTTCACCAGGCCAGCGACCTGCATGGTGGAACGCGCATTCAGAATGGCCGGGTTGCCGCCGAAAAATTCGGCATAGCCGGCACTGAAACCGGCGAAGTCCATCTTGCCGGTAGCCGGGTCTGCAACCAGGTAGGCCTGCACTTTGACGACATCGTCCAGGCCCAGGCCGAGGGCGGCGAGCTGCGTCTTGATCTTGCCCAGGACGCTGATGGTTTGGGTTTTCGTGTCACCGAATGCGGCGGCGCTGGTGGGCGGGGCCTCCTTGTTTTGCACGGAGGGTACCTGACCGCTGAGATAGACCGTCGTCAGGCCGGGGGGCACTTCCGTTGCGGCGGCGATGGGCGACTGCGGGTTGCCGGAGGCATGGCGCGTGATATCGGCCGCCTGCGCCGGCGTTTGCAGCATGGCTGCGACGAGCGCAGCGGCCAGTAGCGGGCGAGGGATGCGGGTTTGTTCAAAGGCGTGTGCGAAGGGGAGCATATGGGCTTTCATGGGGCAACCTCTGGAAGTCAAGGGAAGAGCAGGAAGAGATGCCGCCCGCCGGGCGGCACGCAGGGAATGGTGTTCAGGCTGCCTGTGCCTGGGCGTGCAGCTTGGCGATCTGTTGCCAGGCGGATTCAATGGCACCCGAGAGCCAGCCGGTCTGGTAGCTCAGGTGTTCGCCTGCGAGATAGACGCGGCCTTCGGGCTGCAGCAGCAGGGGGTAGGTAGTGCGGCGCCCTTCTTCGCTCCAGTTGGCCCAGCCGCCACGGTTATAAGGCACGTTCTGCCAGGCGATGGAGAAGCTGGTGCGGAAACTGTCCTGGTATTGCGGGAAGATTTTCTGGCCGTTGCTGACAGCGAAAGTGGTGCGCTCGGCGGGGCTGAGCTGGCCGATGGTGTCCGCATTGCCGCCGAAGTTGTAGTAGCCCAGGATGATGCCGGTATCGCCTTGCCAATGGTTGGAAGGCAGCGTGATGTTGCCAATGCCCTTGATGTCGGTACGGACATGGCCGCCATAGATGGCATCGTCCACTTCCCAGAACCGGTTTTTCATCTGCAGGCCGATTTTGCCGGCGGCCATATAGGGTACGGATGCGATGGCAGCCTTGAAGGCAGCCGAAAAATCGGTATCCAGGTCTTTGAGCACCGGCAGTGGAATCGTGCAGATGCAGTAGTCGGCCTGCAGCGTTTCTGCCGCGCCCGAGCGGGTATCTTTGATGACCACGGTGACACCGGCCTTGTTCTGGCGCAGCGATTGCACTTCGGCCTGGTAGCGGATCAGGCCATTGAGCTGCCGGGCAAAGGCGGCGGGAATCTGATCCATGCCTTCCAGGGGGTGGAACATGGTGATCTGCTGATTGAAGCTTTGCACCGATTGATAGATATGTCCCAGCTTGGAACCCAGCAGTTCCTCGAAGCCCAGCGGGTCGGACGGCGTGCCGGGCCCGGGTTCCGTGCCTGCGCCGGGGTTGACGCGATAGCCCCGGCCGTTGGTGCCGCGATAGCGCAGGTCGTCTTTGCCCAGATAACCTTCATGCGCAAGGTAATCCAGCAATAGCGCTTTATCCGCAGCCGTGACCTGTTCATCGAGCTTGCCGTCCACGATGCTCTTTGCCAGCAGTTCATTGACGTAGCCGCGCATGTCCGCCTTGACTTCGCCTTGCCTCAAGCGCTTGCCCGACAGCGCACCCGCATTCTCGTGATAGACATAGGCGGCGTCGTTATCGTTGACGAAGATCCCCAGCGGCACCTTGAACTCGCGTGTGTAGTAGAGCGTGGAGCGGTGGTGATAGGGGATGCGCATCGGCCCCAGATTGAAGAAATCACCGGTGTCGAAGTCGCAGACGGTACTGTTGCCGGGTTCCTCGCTGCGGGTGCCCTTGCGTGCGGTGCGGGCCCGTCCGCCAGCGATGGGGCGTGCTTCCACGATCATGCAGTCGTAGCCTGCCTTGCGCAGCTCATAGGCGCTGGTCAGGCCGGCGACACCTGCTCCCAGGATCAGCACTCGCTTGCCCTTGCCGCTGCCCTGCAGCCTGGGCGGCTGGTCGCTTTGTGACGCCAGCGTCAGGCCCCAGGCGTTCATGGTCGCCATGGCCAGGCCCAGACCGCCCAGGGCGGCGGCGCGGTAGAGAAATTCCCGCCGGGTAGGCAGGCTGGCGGAAGGGGAGTGGATGCTGTCTGACATGGATCTTTGCCTTGCAGGTGAGTGGTGACTCATCTTTCAAAGCAATATCTGTGCCATCCTTGGCTCGTTCCGGGGCCGTTAGCGGCCAGGCACCAGAACGAAACATTCCGCACCGCGCCGATGCCTTGTCGTAGTGCGGCAAGGCATCGGCGCGGCGTGGGGGCGGCCCTGGAAAATCAGGCCGTGCGCAGCAGCGCCATGGGGGGCGTATTCAGGATGCGGCGTGTGCCAGCCAGGCCTAGCAAGGTAATTGCCAGGGCAGCCAGCAGAGCCGTGACCGCCAGCTGGGCCCAGGGCAAGGGCACCTGCGCCATGCGGAACACACTCAGGCCAAGCCAGCTGCCAGCGCCGGCGGCGCCCAGCGTTGCCGTCAGGGCAGCAATCAGCCCGAGAATCAGGAATTCGCACAGCGCGGCCAGGCGCAACTGGCGCCGCTGCGCACCCAGGGTACGCAGCAATGCGGCTTCGTGGCGGCGCTGCTGCGCGCTGGCGGCGAGGGCGGCGGCCAGCACCAGGGCGCCGGCCAGCAGGCTGAAGGAGAGCACCCAGCTGACGGCGCTGCTGACGCGTTCGATGATGCTGCGTACGCGCTCCAGCAGGTCGTTGACGTCCAGCATGCTGACATTGGGAAACTGCCGCGCCATGTCCGCGAGATGGGTGTTTTGTGCGGGGGGCAGGTAATAGCTGGCGATCCAGGTATGCGGCATGCCCTCGGCGTGTGCCGGGTCCAGCAACAGGAAGAAGTTGACGCGGAACGAACTCCAGTCAACTTCGCGCACACTGTCTATGGTGGCGGTCACGCTGCGCCCGCCGCTCTCTAGGGTCAGGCTGTCGCCCAGCTTCAGGCCGAAGCGTTCCATCCAGCCTTTTTCCACGGAGAGGCCTGCCGGGCCGCTGCCGGGTGCCTGCCAGCTACCCGCCACCAGCCGATTGGCTGCCGGCAGGGTCGCGCTCCATGAAAACCGCAGCTGCTCGGCAGCGCGTTCACGCATTTCCGGTGTCTGGTAGAAGCGCTCTGCGGGTTCCCCGTTGACGGCTGCCAGCTTGCCTACCGCCAGCGGCAGCATGGCAATCTGGCTGGCATCGGCCTGGTCCAGTGCGGCGCGGTAATCGGGAACCTGCTCTTCCAGGACGTTCAGGGCAAACCAGTTGGGCGTTTCCTCCGGCAACTCCGAGCGCCATTCCTGCAATAGCGCCGGGGCGGTGACGGCCAGTATCAGTAGTGCGCACAGGCCCAGGCTGAGGGCGACTGCCTGTACGGCACTGGTGAAACGGCGGCGTGCCAGCGATGCCAGCCCCAGGCGCAAGGATGGATGGATGCCGGCTGCCAGCCGGCGTGCCAGCCAGAGCGCCAGCAGCGCGAGCGCGGCAGCCACCAGGGCGACGGCAGCCAGGCTGATGGCCAGGATCAGGGCGAGCCTGACATTACCGGCCTGCATCCAGATCAGGCCCATGGCGGTGGCCAGCGGCAGCAGGTAGAACAGGTCAAAACGGCGCACGCGCGGCGCGACGCTGCGGCGGAAAACGGCCGCTGGCGGAACGTCGGCCAGCCGGGCCAGCGGCGGCAGGGCAAAGCCGGCGAGAATGGCCAGGCCCATGGCAGCGGCCGCCAGTGATGGCAGGAGGGGCTGGACGGTAGGCAGGGCGCCGCTGAAGAGGCTGCCTGCGACCTGCCAGGCCAGCATGGACAGGGCTTGCGTCAGGACGATACCCAGCAGCGCCGCCGGTATGGCCAGTGCGGCCAGGGTACCGGCCAGGAGCTTCAGCACATCGGCGCGTGGCGCGCCCAGTGCGCGCAGCAAGGCGACTTCATCCGTCTTGCGCTGGGCATAGCGCTGGGCCGCCAGCGCGATGGCGACGCCGGCCAACAGCGCTGCCAACAATGCGCACAGGCGCAGGAAGGCATTGGCGCGCTCGAAGGCGGTACCCAGGTTCTGCTGCGTATCTTCCAGTTCGATCAGGCGTGCATTGTCCGGTAGTGTTTGGGTGGCCGCCCATTGCTTCCAGGTTTGTACCGCGCTGGGGGCGCCGGCCAGCAGCAGGCTGTAGCGTGCGCGGCTGCCCGGACCGAGCAGGCCGGCGCGCTCAATGTCGGCCAGCGGAGCCAGGGCGGAAGGCGCCAGCGCGAAGACGTTGCCGCCGTCGGGCTGGCGCAGCAGTTCGCCGGCAATTCTCAGGGTAGCGTCACCGATCTGCACGCTGGCGCCGACGTCCACGCCCAGTGCGGCGAGGGCGCGGGCGTCCAGATAGACCTCCCCGGCCTGGGGAGCGCTGGCGGTGCGCTGCTGGCCGTCGGCGTCGCGCAGCGTGATTTCGCCGCGCAGCGGCCAGTCGGCCGATACCGCGGCCAGGTTCAGCAACTGGGCCTGATCCTGGGTGAACGCCATGCTCGGGAAGCGGACGGCATGGGCGCTGGCCAGGCCCAGGGTGCGGGCCTGGGTTTCGTAATCGGGCGGGATGGGGCTGGGCGCATTGAGGCCGCTGTCGCCGCCGACCAGCTCCGCGGAACCGGCGGCAATGCTGTGCTCGACGCGTAATGCCAGGGTGGCGACCACGCCCAGCGCGACGATGGAAAGAACCAGCGCCAAGGCCAGAGTGCGCAGCTCTGCGAGGCGCCATTCACGCCGGACGGTACGAAAAGCCAGGGAGAGAATATTCATGGATGTCGAGAGGGCGGCGGGAAAGGCGAAACCGGGCGGCCAGAATGCCGGGGGAATATGTCCGGATCATGGGGGGCGGGAGCGGTCGGGCGACGGGATTCAGCCGGCATCGCTCAGGCGGCCCGCAGCGATATGCAGAGACTGCTGGCAGCGCTGCGCCAGCGTCAGGTCGTGCGTGACCAGCACCAGTGTCGTGCCATGCTCCTGGTTGAGGCGGAACAGCAGGTCGCTGATCTGGCTGCCGGTGCGGGCATCCAGGTTGCCGGTAGGCTCATCGGCAAACAGGATGCGGGGTTCGTTGACGAATGCGCGGGCGATGGCGACGCGCTGCTGTTCGCCACCGGATAGCTGCGCCGGATAGTGGCTGCGCCGATGCGACAGGCCGACGGCATCCAGCGCGGCTTGCGCGCGTTCCCGCGCGCGCGGGGCGCCTTCCAGTTCCAGCGGCAGCATGACGTTTTCTTCGGCGCTGAGCGCTGGCAGCAAATGGAAAGACTGAAAGACAAACCCGACCAGCCGGCGGCGCAATCCGGCGCGTGCTTCTTCATCCAGGGCTTCCAGCGCATGGCCGTCGAGGCGTATGCTGCCGCTGCTGGGAACATCCAGCCCCGCCAGCAGTCCCAGCAAGGTCGTCTTGCCGGAACCGGACGCGCCAATGATGGCTGCGCTCTCGCCGGCATGAATGCGCAGGGAGATATCCTCCAGGATATCCAGCCTGCCGGTGGGGCCTGTTACCGACTTGCTAACATGCAGGCTTTCCAAAAGTACCTGTACCTGGGATGAACCGCTCATGCGTCGTTTCCTTTGCTTGCTGTGTCTGTGGATCGCCGCGCCGTTTGCGCAGGCGGCGGCTCCTGTGATTCTTGTACTGGGGGATTCGCTGTCCGCCGCGCATAACATTCCGGCTGATCAGGGGTGGGTGAGCCTGCTGGCGCACCGGCTGGAAACCGAAGCGCCGGAATGGAAAGTCGTCAACGCGAGCGTCAGCGGGGCCACCAGCGCCAACGGCAAGGCGGCCTTGCCTGCTTTGCTGGCGGAGCATCGTCCGGAAATCCTGGTGCTGGAACTGGGCGCCAATGATGGCTTGCGCGGTCAGCCGCTGAATGTGCTGGAAGACAATCTGGCCGACATGATAGAAGATGCGCGCGAAGCCGGGGCCGAAGTCCTGCTGGTGGGGATTGAATTGCCCGTCAATTATGGCCCGCGTTACCGCAATGGCTTGCGTCAGCTGTATGCGGGGCTGGCGCAGCGCTACCAGACCGGGCTGGTGCCTTTTCTGCTGGAAGGCGTTGCCTTGGATCCTGCCATGATGCAAAGCGATGGCCTGCATCCGGTGGCAGCCGCGCAGCCGCGTGTGCTGGAAAATGTCTGGCCGGCCTTGCGCGAACTGTTGCCTTGATGGCTGTGTTCCTGCCGTCTGCCGGCATCGCCATGGTGGGGGCGGGGTGTGGCGTTGTGCATAGCGCTGCCTATGGTTTTGTCCATGCAGGCCGTTCTGGCGGGGCGCGGGAATGATGCTGGCCACCATGGTGCCTGTGGGCAGGCGCCATGCCGGAGTTGCCGGCGGGGGTGGCGGATGGTCCATGATTCCTGGGGGCGGTGGCGAGCAAGCAGTATAACGGGCAGGCCGCAGGCTGCCGTGGGTCGGCACGGACGATGAGGCCGGCTGGATTTCAGATAATTTCAATGGCTCAGCCGGCCGGTCGGTGCGGGCGGAACGCGGGCAGAGGCCTCAGGCTGCAAGGCCGCGTTCCGAGGTTGGCTGGGGTTCCGGTCAGGCACGGCGGCGCAGCCGCCAGCCCAGCCATGCACCGGTCAGGCAGAACAGGGCAAATACCCAGCCAGAGGCAGCGCCTGCCATGATGCCGGACAGCAGGGTGCCCACGGTGCAGCCCAGCGCCAGCATGCCGCCCCAGCCCATCAGGATGCCGCCCAGCAAGTGACGCAGCGCATTGCGCAGGCTGGGCCTGACCGGCCGGAAATCTCCTGCCAGGACGGCGCTGGCAAAGGACGCCAGTACCAGGGCGGCGACGAATACGCCATTGTTGGAGAGCAGGCTTTGTTTGATGATCGTGGCGCAGCCGGCAAAACCGTCCAGCCCTTCCAGGCGTGCCGGCAGGGCGCCCAGGTTGTCGGCCAGCGTACGGGCAATGCTGCCCAGTTCGGCGGTGACGCCCAGCGGCGCCACACGGAAGTAGGCAATGGCGCCCAGCCCGGCAATCACCAGGCCGCCGGCATAGGCGGGCCAGCGTTGGCTGAACAGCAAGGCCAGCAAGGAGGCCGCGCCCTGGTTGGGGGCAGAGCTTGCGTGGCGGCGTTGCTGGCCGCGCAGGAGCCATGCCGCGAGTGCGGCCAGCAGGGCCAGCTGCAAGACGAGTGAACCCCCGTAGCCCAGGTGATGCGGCAGCCAGAGGACGGGTGCGTCCCGTATGACGGCAGCATAGAGCGGATTCCATGAGGCGAAACCCAGGCCGAAACCGATCAGTGCGCCTACGAGGGCGAACAGGGAATGGAAAGCGCCTTCGCCCAGGCGGTATAGGTGGGCGCTGATGCAAGAACCGGAAATGGCCATGCCCAGCCCGAATATGAGCGCGCCCAGCGCCAGTACCCAGCTGACCGGCCCGATATGGGCGCCGGGCGGCAGCCGGCCGGGGGCGGGCACCGGCAGGAATGCACCGAACACGGCGTAGTAGCCCAGCAAGCCCAACGCGAGCGCCGCAATCAGGCCCAGCAGGCCGCGAGCGTCGCGGTTGGCCATATAGTCTCGCGTGATGCAATAGAAGCAGAAACGCGAGCGCTGCAGGGCCAGGCCGAAGAGGGCGCCAGCCAGCAGCGAAAAGGTCAGGCCCCGGCCTGTTCCGGGAATCTCCTGCAACTGCCAGGCCCACCAGGCCAGCCCGGCGGCAACCAGTGTCGCCGCCGCAACGGCTGGCAGTCCGGGGCGCTGCCAGGCTGGGGGATGTGCCGGGTCAGCGGCACTATCCCGGCCCGAAACGGCGCTGCCATCAGCAGAGGCGGCGGCTGGCTGCAGCGCCGGAGACAGGCGGGAGAGCGTGCTCATGCTCAGGTCTGGCCCCAGATCGTGCCTGCCGGGTTGTCGATAGGCGCGCCGACGCTATTGCCGTATTCCGTCCAGGAACCATCGTAGTTGCGCACGTCATAGCCCAGCAGCTTGCTCAGGGCGAACCAGGAATGGCTGGAACGCTCGCCGATGCGGCAGTAGGTGATGATGGGCTTGGCGCCGTCAATACCGACCGCACTGTAGATCGCCTTGAGTTCTTCAACCGGCTTGAAGGTGCCGTCTTCAGCGACCAGTTTGCTCCAGGTGACGTTCACCGCGCCGGGCACATGGCCGGCACGTACGGCCAATTCAGGGACGCCGTTGGGCGCGAAAATCTTGCCGTTGTATTCATCGGCGGAACGGATATCCACCAGGGCGACATCGGCTTCCTGGCGGGCGGCGGCGAGCACATCGGGCAGGCGGGCGCGCAAGGCCGTATTGGCGGGTTTCACGCTGACGGTGCCGGCGGGCGGCGTGGCGGCAGCGGTGCTCAGGGGGCGGCCTTCCGCTTCCCATTTCTTGCGGCCGCCGTCCAGCAGCTTGACGTTGTCGATGCCGTAGATATCGAAGATCCAGGCGCCCCAGGCGGCAAACCAATTGTTGTTGTCGCCATAGAGGATAGTGGTGGTGTCAGGGTTGATGCCGGCTTGGCGCAGCAGCGCCTGGAATTGTTCGGGCGGCGCGATATCGCGTTGCACGGTATCGACCAGATCGGTATGCCAGTTGAAATTGACGGCGCCGGGGACATGGCCGCGTTCATACAGGCCGGGGTTCACGCTGACTTCCACCACCCGTACGGCAGGGTCGTTCAGGTTCTGTTCCAGCCAATCGGTGGAAACCAGATAGGGGCTGCTGGCCAACGCAGGTGTTGAGGCAAAGGCCAGCGCAGCCAGGGCGCTGGTCCACAAGGTACGAAGTGACATGGACATCTCCGGTTGCAGTGCTAGGAAGTCAGACAGTAACGTTAGGCTTCCCAGGCCGGAAATATCTATTAGTGATGAGCAGATAACCTATTCAGGAATGCGTCAGCTTATTGGCCTACGTGGGGGCGATCAGGCCGGCGCGTGTGCGGCAGCGCCGGCCTGATCGTGCTCAGGTTCGCACAGACAAGGAGCGGCGCCGCATCCAGGCCAGGGCGGCCAGCAGGCCCAGGCCCAGCGCACCGCCACCGCTGCCCTGGTCATCGGTGCCGGGGGCAGGCTCGGGGGGTTCCGTTTCCCCGCCGCCGTTGTCATCCGGCTTGGACAGCGCCAGGTCGATCACGACCGGATCGTGGTCGGATGAGCTGTATGGATCGGCCGCATAGAACGAGGCCTGCTGCTGTGCGCTCTTGTATTGCAGCGAGTATTGCAGTGCCGGCGGTTCATCGGCATTGATATGCCAGGTTTGCGCTTTCAGCGCTTTGGCGCTCAGGGTGGCGTCAGCCAGCGCATGATCCAGGTAGCCCGACATGCCATTGAAGACATAGCTGTATTCGGCGCCGGCACCATCACGGGCCAGCAGATCGGCATAGCCGGCGTTGGCCAGCGCGACGATGGGATCTTCCTTGGCATAGCTGTTCAGATCGCCGATGATCAGGTGGCCTGCCGTCGCTACGCCCGTGGGCTGGGTTGCCAGCCAGTCGCTGAGCGCTTTGGCTGCCTTGATGCGGGTCGGGTTCCAGCAACTCTGGCCATCGTTCTGATCGGCATCGCCCTCCGTGGCATTGGTGCAACCCTTGGATTTGAAGTGGTTCACCGCGACGGTGACAGGCAGGCCGCCGCGCACTGATTCAAAGGTCTGGGCCAGCGGCACGCGGTTTTTATCGTCGATTTCCAGTGTGGCGACTTTGCCGGTTTCCCGTACGGTGTCGTTGCGGTACATCATCGCAACAGTGATCACATCGGTACCCAGGCGGTCGATGCCTGGCTGGATGTAGCTCCAGTTGCTGCCCATGCGGCGCGTGAGCTGGCTGATGGCGCTGGTATCGCCATAGCCGTTGTTCTCGATTTCCATCAGGCCGATGATATCGGCATCGAGTTGCTTGAGCGCGGCGACGATTTTGTCTTCCTGCCGTTGTAGTTCGGCGGCGCTCTGTGCACCACGGGCGGTGGGGAAGCCGCCGCCTTTGCCGTCGCCATTGAAATAATTCAGGACGTTGAAGGAAGCAACCCGGACATCGGTGCCGCCGGCACGGGCGGGCGCGTCGGGGCGCGGGTTGCCCGCGCTATTGAACCCTGGTGCGGCAGCGCCTGGGAGCGGCTGGATACGCCAGGCGTTGTAGCGGTTTTCCACGACACCCCGTACCGGGGTGGTCGTGGTATAGCCACGTCGCAATGTATTGGCGGCGGACAGTTCCGGGGCCGGATAGGGCACGGTAGCGGGGTTCTGGTTGTTGTAGCCGTCATCCAGGATGATGCTGTTGCGGGTGTTGGCGGCCAGCAGCGCCTGTGCGGCCGTGCCGGGGGCGACAGCGTGGGTGGGTGTTTGCAGCAGGCCGTTGCCCAGCAGGATGCTGCCGTAACGGCCCAGCTCATAGACGTTATTGACGGTCAGGCCAGGTGCGAGCTCTACCAGCATGCCTTCGTATTGGGCGTGATCGCTGCCTGCGGGCAGCGGCAGGGCCAGCGGTTCGGCCTGGACGCTCAGGTTGTCGGCACAGACGGCGATATCGCTGGCCAGCGTCAGCTGGGTCTGGTTGTATTTTTCTTCGACCTTGCCGACCAGGTGGACGCGTTGGCCGGCCGCCGCGCTTTTACCGGGCGCATAGACGAACAGCCCTTCTGATACGCCTGGACGGCGCAGCCGTTCGGCGTCTGCGGTCTGGATGAAAAAGCCGGAGAAGCCATTGCTGTAGGTATAGCTGGCGGTGACGACGGCTTCTACATGCACGTTGTCCAGGGTGGTGCCGTCCGCGCGGCCCTGGATATCGGCAATGGCCGTTGCGGGTGCGCCGCATCGGGCCGTTGCGCTGCCGCCGGTGTCTGCCAGGCCGGGATGGGCGCCCAGACCGTCGAAACTGTCGATGGGGAAGGCATCCCACTGGAGATCGACGTCGAATGCCGTATCGGCGGCGGTGTCGCCGGTCTTGATGGCGGCCTTGCGGCGCAAGGTATTGTCTTTGGTCGAAGCGCCGCTGGCGCCGACCCAAGCTTCCGTGGGGCGAAAACCGACCTGGCCGATGCGGTCCACGATATTGCCCTGATGGCTCAGCGTGACGGCATCGTCGCCGTTGTAGTTCAGGCCTGCCGTCAGGTTGATGCGGCTGCCCAATGTCTCCGTCATGTGCGAGTGGGCAACAACATAGGTGGCACCTGCCGCAAGATTGCCAGTGGGCTTGAAAGTCGAGGAAACCGTCTTCGAGCCGTTGGCATAGACATGGATCTCGTACTGGCCCAGATCCACGGCGCTGTCGCCTGCGTTGTACAACTCCAGCGCCTTGTTGTTGGATGAGCCTTCAACATACTCGCTGAAAATCACATCTGCGGAGACTGGCGTGACCATAAAGGCGGTCAGGAGGGCAGCATAGCAAGGGGTAAGGCGTCGGTGGCTCGTCATGATTGCGGGGTCCATGGCATCCTGGGAATCCGCAAAGTAAACGGCGTGGGTGACAAGGACGTTAAATCACCGCAGCATGTGGCAGCCGCATGGCGTTAAGATGCTGCATGTCCCCGGGTCGAGGGCGTCGTGCCTGGCAAAGCCGCCATGGGGCGCCACCCGGGCTTTTATTTGGAATGCGCTGATTATGCTGACTTTTTTGCTTTACCTGGTGCTGGGGGTGTTTTCTGGTGTGCTGGCCGGCCTGTTTGGCATCGGTGGCGGCCTGATCATCGTCCCGGTGCTTGTCTATAGCTTTACGGCTCAGGGGCTGGATCCGAACGTCCTGACCCACATGGCGGTCGGCACATCGCTGGCGACCATCGTTTTCACCTCCATCAATTCCATTTCCGGGCATCAGAAGCGCGGCGCGATCAACTGGTACCTGGTGCGCTGGATGACGATAGGCCTGCTGGTCGGGGCCGTGCTGGGTGGCCGGGTAGCATCGCTGTTGCCGGGCGCCGATTTGCAATTGGTGATCGGTATCTTCGCCATCTGCATGTCCGTCCAGCTGTATTTCGGCCTGGGCACCAAGAATGCGGCAGGCCAACCCTTCCGCCAGCCTAGCAAGCTGTGGCTGGGCATCAGCGGAACGGTGGTTGGCTGCGCGTCCTCGATTTTTGGCATCGGCGGTGGGTCCCTGACGGTGCCGCTGTTGTCCTGGCGCCGTTTGCCCATGCAGCAAGCCGTCGGTACATCCGCCGCCTGCGGGATGCCCATTGCCATTTTTGGCGCCTTGTCGTTCATCTACTTCGGCTGGAGCGAGCCCAACCGGCCGCCGCACAGCTTCGGTTTCATTTATCTGCCCGCCTTGGTCGGCATTGCCGTGACCAGCATGTTTTCTGCTGGTCTGGGCGTCAAGCTGGCGCACAAGCTGTCTCCGGTCATGCTGAAAAAGCTGTTTGCCGTGCTGTTGCTGTGCGTGGGCTTGAACTTCATCCTGTAAGGCTGAAGCGAACCAATAACGGGATAGGGATTAGAGGGAGGGCAGCGGAAGCATGCAGCAGGATCAAAACACTCTGGACGCCGCAGCACGTTTGCGGCCCCGGCGTTCGGTACTGTATATCTCCGGCGCGAATGAGCGTGCGCTGGAAAAGGCGCGGGCACTGGATGCGGATACCCTGATTTTCGATCTGGAAGATGCCGTGGCGCCGGAATCCAAGGCGCTGGCGCGTCAACGCATCAGTACGGCGTTGTCCAGGCCGCAGGGCTATGGCTATCGTGAGCGCATTGTGCGTATCAATGCGCTGGCGACCCCCTGGGGGCAGCAAGACCTGGCATGGCTGGCAGAGCAGGCGGTTGATGGCATCCTGTTGCCCAAGGTGGAAAGCGCCGCAGCGGTACAGCAGGCGCGCCAGGCCATGCTGGCGGCAGGATGCCGGGCAGATTTGCCGCTCTGGGTGATGGTGGAAACCCCGCTGGGCGTGCTGCGAGCCGACGCCATTGCCGAGCAGGGTGTGGCTGCGCTGGTCGCCGGGACATCGGATCTGGCCAAGGCGCTGGACGCGCATCCTGGAGCCGATCGTCTGCCGCTGCTGTTCGCTTTGTCGCAAATCGTGCTGGCGGCGCGGGCATGGGGCTGCGTGGCCCTGGATGGTGTGCACGGCGACCTGGAAGATGACGCGGGGCTGGAAAGGATGTGCCGGCAGGGCCGCGAGCTGGGTTTTGATGGCAAAACCCTGATTCATCCCCGGCAGCTGGCGCCTGCGAACGCGGCATTCAGCCCGTCGGAAGTCGATGTGTCGGTGGCGCGCAAGCGTGTCGAAGCCTGGGCGCAGGCCCAGGCGCAAGGCTTGGGCGTGGTGGTCGTGGATGGCGTGCTGGTGGAGCGTCTGCATGTGGATGCCGCGGAGGTGCTGTTGGCCCGCGCCGCGCAGATTGCTGCACGCGCATCTGCCTGAACGCGGACGCACATAAAAAAATCCCCGCCGGTACAGCCTGGCGGGGATTTTTGTTGCAGCGGCGCTTAGTTGATGGCGACGCGCTCGACGCGGATGGTGGCCGGGTGGCTGCGCAGCAGTTCCAGCACATCATCGCCCACCGGGCCATCAACGTCGGTGACGACGTAGCCCAGCTGGCCCTTGGTTTGCAGCGTCTGGCTGACGATGTTCAAGCCCTTTTCCGCCAGCGTGTTGTTGAGCGCGCTGACGGCGCCCGGCGCATTGCGGTGAATGTGCAGGACACGGGTTTCGCCATTGGCTTCCAGGTAAGGCAGCTCAGGGAAGTTGACGGCGCCCTTGGTGGTGCCGCTCAGCCAGTAGCGCACCAGCTTTTCTGCCACTTCGCGGCCGATGTTTTCCTGGGATTCCTGGGTGCTGCCGCCGATGTGGGGCGTCAGGATGACGTTGGGCAGGCCAACCAGCGGGCTTTGCAGCGGCTCGTTCGGGCCCTTGGGTTCCGTCGGGAACACGTCCAGCGCCGCGCCGGCAATGTGGCCGCTGACGATGGCGTCGCGCAGGGCTTCGATATCCACCACCGTGCCACGCGAGGCGTTGATGATGATCGCGCCCTTTTTCGTGCGCGCCAGGCGCTCGGCGTTGATGATGTTGGCCGTGCCCGAACCGCCGGGAACGTGCAGCGTCACGACATCCGATTCTTCCAGCAGCTGATCCAGCGACAGGGCGGCGCGAGCGTTGCCCAGCGGCAGCTTGGCTTCGATGTCATGGTAAATGACGCGCATGCCCAGGCTTTCGGCCAGCGTGCTGACCTGCGAGCCGATGTTGCCGTAGCCGACGATACCCAGCGTCTTGCCGCGGGCTTCAAATGCGCCTGTGGCCGTTTTGTCCCAGTGGCCGCCATGCACGCGATCATTCTTTTCGGGAATGCGGCGCAGCAGCAGGATGGCCTCGGCCAGCACCAGCTCGGCGACCGAGCGGGTGTTGGAGAACGGCGCGTTGAAGACCGGAATGCCGCGCTGGGCGGCCACATCCAGGGCAACCTGGTTGGTACCGATGCAGAAACAGCCGATCACACGGATGTTGGGGAACTCGTTGAGCAGGCCTGCATCGAGGTTGGTGCGGGAACGAATACCGACGATGTCGGCAGTCTTCAGAGCCGCACGCAGCTCATCGGGCGGAAGCGCGATGGCATGCGAAACGATGTTGGTCAGGCCGGCCTGCTTGAACACTTCGCGGGCGCTGGGATGGATGTTTTCGAAGAGAACGATATTTGCCATGACAGACAAGAGCCTAATTGAGGAAGTGGCGGCGCGTCGGCTGGGCGCGTCGGGAAGCGATCCATTGTAATCGCTTTGCCGCACCCATAAGGGCTTCCCCTGATGCCGGTAGGGGCGGGCAGGGCGGTTTGTCGCCTGGCCCCTTGCTGCAACAGGCAGGAATGGTGTTTGCCCGGGCCAGGGGGGTGTTGTTTTCCTGCCGGTTCAGGGCCGGGCCACGACTCGATCCGGGGGGAAAATCAGTGAAAACGTGCTGCCATGGCCCGGTTTGCTCTCGATGCGCAGTTCCGCGTCATGCCGCATGGCGATGTGTTTGGTGATGGCCAGCCCCAGTCCGGTGCCACCGACGGCGCGTGAGCGGCCCCGATCCACGCGGTAGAAGCGTTCGGTCAGGCGCGGAATATGAACGGCGGCGATGCCTATGCCGGAGTCGCGCACGCTGTATTGGGCGCCGCCGTCTGGCAGGCGGCGCCAGGACACATCTATGGTGCCGTTGTCGGGGGTGTAGCGGACGGCATTGGTCAGCAGGTTGGTGAAGGCGGAGCTGAGCTCGGTTTCTGCGCCCAGCAAGGCCAGGCGCTCGTCGATCTGCCAGGAAAACGTGTGCCGTCCCGACGACAGGCTTTCGGCTTGCAGTCTGGCGGCCTGGATCAGGTCGGTGGCGGAGATTTCCTGGGGGTCGGCCGAAGGCGAGGATTCCAGTGCGGACAGCGTCAGCAGGTCAGCCACGATGGTCTGCATGCGCTGGGCCTGTTCATGCATCAGGGACAGATAGTATTCACGCTGTTCGGGCGTGATGGCATCCGTGGGCAGATCCTGCAATGTTTCCAGAAATCCGCTCAGGACGGTCAGGGGGGTGCGCAGTTCATGCGAGACATTGGCAACGAAGTCGCGCCGCGTGGTTTCGAGTTTTTCTATCTGCGTGACATCGCGGGTGATCAGCAGGCGCTGGTCGCTGGCATAGGCGGCCAGCTGCATCATCATCAGGCGTTCCTGGCCTTCGCGCACCAGACGCACCAGAATCGGTTCCGGCCATTCTTCCTGTTGTGCGTAGGCAACGAACTCGGGTTCGCGCAGCAGATTGAGCAGGTACTGGCCCTGATCGGCCGGCAACCGCAGGCCCAGGTGGCGGCGCGCCATGCGGTTGCACCATTCGATGTGCAGGCTTTCGTTGAGGGTGACGGCACCATCGGGCAGCGCCTGCGCGGCGGCAATCATGCCTTGCAGCATGCGCTGGTTTTCTTCGAATTCGCGGATGCGGCGGCGCTGGTAGCGGTACAGCATGGCCGCGCTTTCATCGAGGACGCCCAGGGCGTAGGGCGGTGCGCTTTCCGGCGTTTTGAGCCATTGCGAAAAGCGTTGGATCTGGCGGGCCAGCCGGAAGGTCTGCAGCCCGGCGCCGCAGGCGAACACCAGCATGCCGCTGTTGCCCCCCAGGCGCCAATGCACCAGTGCGGCGACTGCAGCCCAGGCAAGCAGGGTAGCGAGCGTGCGTATCCAGATCATAGTGGCATCCATTGTCGCACTGCCGCGGCCTCGGGCGCGTCAGCAGTGCGCGGAAACCGGCGCGTACGCCGGCTCAGTTGCTGGTGATCTGGTTGGTGAAGCGGTAGCCGCTGCCGCGCACCGTTTCCACGTGGGCGTCGTGGCTGGAGGGCTCGAGCGCTTTGCGCAGGCGGCGGATATGCACATCCACCGTGCGTTCTTCAACGAAGACGTGGTCGCCCCATACCTGATCGAGCAGCTGGGCGCGGGAAAACACGCGTTCCGGATGGGTCATGAAAAAGTGCAGCAGGCGGAATTCGGTAGGGCCGATATGCAGCGCCTTGCCATTGCCGGTCAGGCGGTGCGTGACCGGGTCCAGGCGCAGGCCGGAAACGTCGATGACGTCATCGGTCAGCTGCGGCGCGCGGCGGCGCAGCACGGCCTTGATGCGCGCCATCAGCTCCTTCGGGGAAAATGGCTTGGTGATGTAGTCGTCGGCACCGGCTTCCAGGCCGTCCACCTTGTCCTGTTCTGAGCCTTTGGCGGTCAGCATGATGATGGGCACGCTGCGGGTGCGTTCGTCGGCACGCAGGGTGCGTGCCATGCTCAGGCCGGACGCGCCGGGCAGCATCCAGTCGAGCAGGATCAGGTCGGGCAGTTCGGCACGGATCAGGGTGTGCGCCTGTTCGACATTGAACGCGCGCAGAACTTTGTGTCCCGCGAAGGACAGATTGACGGCGATAAGCTCCTGGATGGCAGGTTCATCTTCAACCACGAGAATAGTGCTGGACATGGCAATCAGGCAGTAAGGAAAAGGCGCCGTATGGCGGGGACATTGCCATAATATGGCGGCAATGTTTCAGGTCTGTGACGAAATGCCGGAAGCGGACGGCTGAGCATCGGCGGCCATGTCGATGCGAGCCAGGCGGCCTCATGTTCGACAGGCGGTGGGCGGGAAGCGAAAATCGCAGCCTGCAGCGGGAATTTGCGTGGTGCGGATACTTCCTGCCGGCATGGAATCGGCTACGATATCGGGATGAGCGAAAAACAGATTTCTCCCGCACCAACGGACGCTGGCACGCCTTCTGGCGCCGCAGATCACACTACCCATTTCGGCTTCGAGACCGTTGCCGAGCACGACAAGGCGCGTCGCGTGGCAGGCGTGTTCCATTCGGTGGCCAAGCGTTATGACATCATGAACGACATGATGTCCGTCGGTTTGCATCGTGTGTGGAAAACCTTCACGGTAGGGCGCGCTGCGATCCGTCCCGGCATGAAAGTGCTGGACATCGCCGGCGGCACGGGAGATCTGGCGCGTGCATTTGCGCGTCGCGCGGGTCCGCAGGGGGAAGTCTGGCTGACGGACATCAATGATTCCATGCTGTCGGTAGGGCGCGACCGCATGATGGACAGCGGCCTGGTGCTGCCGGTTGCCGTCTGCGATGCCGAGAAACTGCCGTTTCCGGATGCGTATTTCGACCGCGTCAGCGTGGCCTTCGGCCTGCGCAACATGACGCACAAAGATGTTGCGCTCGCGGAGATGCGCCGCGTGCTCAAGCCGGGCGGCAAGCTGCTGGTGCTGGAGTTCTCGCGTATCGCCAAACCGCTGGAGCCGGCCTACGACTGGTATTCCTTCAATGTGCTGCCGCGCCTGGGCAAGGTCATTGCCAACGACGAAGAAAGCTATCGCTATCTGGCCGAGTCCATCCGCATGCATCCTGACCAGGAAACGCTGGCGCAGATGATGCGCGATGTCGGATTCTCGCGGGTACGTTATTTCAACCTGACAGCAGGGATCGCAGCCTTGCACGAAGGCGTGCGGCTGGACTGAACGCGCTGGCGCGGGCCTGCCGGGTGCCTTGCCTGGGCTGCACCTTGCCCGTGGTGCAGCCGGACACGCTGTAACACGATAAAACGACTTTTTTTTGCGTGCCCTCCCGGTGCGTGCCCGGCTTCGCTTACGCTGGGGCATCAAATACCATGCGGTTTGGCTGCCATCGTCCGGCGCGTCATGCCGGAATCGCTGGCCCATTGTTTTTTGTCGGGGAATCACACCTCTGGCAAAAATATTAAGCTTCTAGTAAGCTTGGTTCATGTCCTCCAGAAAACGGGGGGTGGAACCGTTGTTGGCCGATGTCGCGATCCGCAGCATCACAGTATCCGCAACCAACCCAGCAGGGTTCCGCCATGTCGCTTGCAGGCGCATGTGCCCATCCGGGCCATGCAGGCCGTACGCAGCGTGGGGGTGTTCTAGAGTCGGCCGCATCGAGTGCGGCGGGCCAATACGGGGAAATTGTCCATGTCTCGACGTTTTACGAAATTCTGTGCCGCTGCAGTCATCGCCCTGACCGGCGTTGCCATGCTGGGCGCTTCCTTTGACGCCGACGCACGCCGCATGGGTGGTGGCGGCAGCTTCGGCCGTCAATCCAGCAATGTCATGCAGCAACGCCAGGCGGTCACGCCGCCGGCGGCCAATACCGGCGCCAACACGGCGCGTTCGGCCGCTGCACCGGCGGCCGCAGGTGCGGCGGCAGGCGCCGCCACGCGCAGCGGCATGTCGCGCTTCCTGGGCCCCATTGCCGGCATCGCCGCCGGTCTGGGCCTGGCCGCGTTGCTGTCCAGCATGGGCCTGTCCGGCGCCTTGCTTGAGTTCCTTTCCAGCGCGCTGCTGATCGGCCTGGTTGTTTTTGCCATCTTCTTTATCGTGCGTCGTCTGCGCGGTGCCAGCGCGGGTGCTCGTCCGGCCATGCAGGGCGCAGGTGCAGGTGCTGGCGGCCAGGGTGGCCAGCAACCGGCCCCGATGTGGCGTGAGTCTGCGCAACCTGCTGCGGCGCCCGCCGCAGCCCCGGTTGCCGCTGCCGCGCCTATGGCTGCCGCTGCTGCTGCCGCGCCGGTCGATACCAGCTGGTTCATCCCGGCCGATTTCGACTCTCATGCCTTCCTGCAGAACGCCAAGGCCCAGTTCGTCGCCATCCAGAAGCTGTGGGATAGCGGTGACGTCGAGTCCCTGCGTGAATACCTGACGGATGATCTGCTCGCGGAACTGCGTCCGCAGATCGCAGCCAATGCCGGCGGTCAAACCTCGGTCGTGCTGCTCAACGCGGAACTGCTGGGCGTGGAGCAAGTCTCGGGCGGCCACCTGGCCAGCGTGCGCTTCTCCGGCATGCTGCGTGAAGAAGCGGGTGCGGAAGCCTTCCGTTTCGAAGAAGTCTGGAACCTGTTCAAGAGCGAGCAAGGCGGCTGGCTGCTGGCTGGCATTCAACAAATGAACGTCGCTCAGTAATCGGGCATGGCACGGCCCTGAGCGCTTGCCAGAATGGCAGCATGCGCAGGGCCGGCCCGATGCCTTGTGGTTCGGACAGGCCACCTTTGCCGGTGTGCGGTTTGATGTATTCCAGGCCCTGGCCGGGGAGTTTCCCCGCCAGGGCTTTTTGCTGCGCGAGCCCGGGCCGGCGTGTGCGGTCGTGGCCGGGATGCGGCGGCGCAGGGCATGGGGCTCCGTCCAGGCATGTGCTGCGCAGCCAAAGCCGTTAAACTGCTTGCTGTACCCAAGATATTCAAGACTCATTCGGGCGGCAGCCCAGGATTGCCTTCATGTTGCCAGCATTCTTGCCTCATCCTGTCGATTTGGCTGTCAGGGCGTTCAACGCGCTGACAGCGCAGGAGCCTTGGGCTCGGGAAAAATTGGCGCGCCATAGCGGCAAGCGGATTACCCTGGTGGCCGGGGGCATGCGTGCCGTGTTCCTGGTGGCGCCGGATGCCTGTCTGGAGTTTCTTGAAGATGAAGACGGCACCTCGTCGGACGTCATTCTGACCTTGCCCTTGGAGCGTCTGGCGCTGCCGCGGCCTGGTGTCAGCCAGCCGCCGCTTGCGGAAATCATGCATATTTCTGGCGAGGCCGGCCTGGCGCAGACCTTGGCGGAATTGGCCCGGGGGCTGCGCTGGGATGCGGAAGATACGCTCTCGCGCTGGGTCGGCGATGTGCCGGCGGTGCGCATTGTGGCTGGCGCGCGTCAGTTGCGGCGCGGCTTGCGCGATTTCCTGCAACGCCTGGCCGGCAATACGGCCGAGTACCTGTCGGAAGAAACCGAGACCGTGCTGGGCGCCTCGCAGTGGCGGCAGTGGCAGCTCGATCGCATGCAGGTGGAGCAGCAGCTCGACGGTGCCTGCACCCGGGTTGAGGCATTGCAGCGCCGTTTGGCGCGTCTGGAAGCTACCGTTGGCCGGAGGGGCAGTCTGTGAATTCGATGTTCCGCCTGTGGCGTATCCTGTTTGTCTGCCTGCGTTACCGGCTCGATGAAATCGTATTGTCCGGCCTGCAGTTCCGCTGGGCCAGGGTGGCTTTGCGCTGTGTCCGTTTCGGCCGTCCTCCGCGCCAGCCCAGAGCTGTGCGCCTGCGTCTGGCCCTGGAGTCGCTGGGGCCGATTTTCGTCAAATTCGGGCAGGTGCTGTCCACCCGCCGCGATTTGATCGCGCCGGATTTCGCCGAGGAATTGGCGCGACTGCAGGACAATGTGCCGCCGTTCCCTTCGGCGCAGGCGGTCGCCACCATTGAAAAGGCGCTGGGCGCCCCGCCGGCGCAACTGTTTGCCGAGTTCGAGATGACGCCGGTGGCATCGGCCTCGGTGGCACAGGTGCACTTCGCCGTCTTGCACAATGGCCGGGAGGTTGCAGTGAAGGTGCTGCGGCCGGGCATGCGCAAGATCATCGACCAGGACCTGGGGCTGATGCGCCGCCTGGCGACCTTGCTCGAACGGTTGTCTGCCGATGCGCGCCGCCTGAAGGCGCGCGAAGTGGTGGGCGAGTTCGATAAATACCTGCATGATGAATTGGATCTGCTGCGCGAAGCGTCCAATTGCAGTCAGTTGCGCCGCAACTTTTCGGTCGATAGCGTGCGTGCCAGCCAGCTGATCGTGCCGGAAGTGTTCTGGGATTACACCTCGTCCACGGTGTTCACCATGGAGCGGATGCGCGGGATCCAGGTCAGCAAGGTCGAAGCCTTGCGGGCGGCCGGTGTGGATTTGCCGACCCTGGCGCGTACCGGGGTGGAGATTTTCTTTGCCCAGGTCTTCGATGACGGTTTTTTCCATGCTGACATGCATCCGGGCAATATCTACGTGTCGGATCAACCCGAGACGCTGGGCCGTTATATCGCGCTGGATTTCGGAATCGTCGGTTCCTTGTCGGATTTCGACAAAAACTATCTGGCGCTCAATTTCCTGGCGTTCTTCCAGCGGGATTACCGTCAGGTGGCCAAGTTGCATATCGAATCCGGCTGGGTGCCTGCGGATACGCGCGAAGAAGAGCTGGAAGGCGCTGTGCGGGCCGTGTGCGAGCCGCATTTCGACCGCCCGCTGGCAGAGATTTCGCTGGGTCAGGTGCTGCTGCGACTGTTCCAGACCTCGCGTCGTTTCAATATGGAAGTGCAGCCGCAGCTCGTGTTGTTGCAAAAGACCTTGCTCAATGTCGAAGGCATGGGACGCGAACTGGATCCCGGCCTGGATCTTTGGAAAACCGCCAAGCCCTATCTGGAACGCTGGATGCATCGCCGTATGGGTTGGCGCGGCCTGAAAGAGAAATTGCAGCAGGAAGCCGGGCGTTGGGCACAGACCTTGCCTGAGTTGCCACGTCTGGTGCATGAGAATCTGGCGCGTCCGGATCACATGCCTGCGCTGTTGGAAGAAACCCAACGCTTGCGCAAGGCCAGGGAAACCGGCAATCGTCTGCTGGCAGTGTTGATCGGAGTGCTGGCCGTCGCGTTGGTCGTAGGGCTCTGGGCACTGACCCGCTGATGGGCATTTGCCGCTGCACAGCGCCTGATGCACCGAACAGGAAGGATTCATGACCATCCGTTTTGAAACGAAAATCTGGACCCGCGAGGCCTGCATCGAGGCCGTGCGCCTGGGGCGTCTGCCCCGGCCGCTGGTATTTACCAACGGTGTGTTCGACATTCTGCACCGCGGGCATGTGAGCTATCTCGATGAAGCGGCGCAATTGGGGCGGACGCTGCTAGTGGCAGTCAACAGCGATGCTTCGGTACGCATGCTGGGCAAAGGGGATGAACGTCCCTTGAACAGCCAGGAAGATCGCATGGCGATGCTGGCCGCCCTGGCGAGCGTGGACGCCGTGACCTGCTTCGAGGAAAGCACGCCGCAGGCCTTGATCGAAGCCTTGCGGCCGGACATCATCGTCAAGGGTGGCGACTACGATATGGAAGTGTTGCCGGAAACGGCGGCCGTGCGCAGCTGGGGTGGCAAGGCGGTGGCCATTCCCTTTGCCCATGACCGTTCCACCACCAAGCTGGTGCGGAAAATCATGGCGGCGGCCAAGACGGATTGAACGCGTGCCTGCGCGCCGTCACCTTGTGGCGGGCGCAGATTCTGTCGCGGCCCTGCCGGCGCACGCAAGTGCGCCGGGTTCTGGTTCAGAACTTGAACTTGGAAACTGTCGCGCCGCGCAGCGGCTTGACGATGGTTTCGAACAGCGGTTCGGTTTCGAACGTCGCCGCAGTGGTGCGTGTGATACGACAGGCCGTCATCACCGGGTGCTGGCCGACGACAGCCACCAGACGACCGCCGATGCGCAGCTGATACTTCAGGGCATCGGGCACGACCGGAACGGAGCCGGTCAGCAGGATGGCGTCGTACTCGGTGGAACCCCAGCCGGAGCCACCGTCACCGGTTTCGACCTTGACGTTGCTGACCTGGTTCTGCTGCAGATTCTGCTGGGCGAAGGCCGCCAGGCGCGGGTCGATTTCGACGGACAGCACTTGCTGGCCCAGACGGCCCAGTAACGCGGCCTGGAAGCCGGAACCGGTGCCGATTTCGAGAATACAGTCGCTGGGCTTGAGTTCCAGGGCCAGGGCCAGGCGGGCTTCGATCTTGGGAGCCAGCATGGCCTGGTTGCTGTCGATGCCGTCGATGATCAGCGGAATTTCCAGGTCGGAGAAGGCCAGCGCGCGCTGGGCGGCAGGCACGAACTGTTCACGGCGCAGTGCGTAGAGCGCGTCCGACAGGGTTTCGTCCAGCGGCACCCAGGGACGGATCTGCTGTTCGATCATATTGAAGCGAGCTTGCTCGAGGGCAGGCAGGTTTGCAGCGTTCATGGCGTGATTGCGTCCAATGCAGGCGGCGCGGCGTATGCAGCGCCAGTGCGGGGGAATGTAAGTGACCTCCCGATTGTACCGGTTGAGATGGGCCAATGGGGAGGGCCGCCTTCAGCCCGCCAGGTTTACCACCAGGCGTGGAAATGGTGGACCGGGCCCTGGCCGTTGCCGATATGAAGGCGGTCAGCCTGTTCCAGTGCCGTCATCAGATAGGCCTTGGCGCGCCGTGCCGCCTCGGGAACATCCGCCGATTGCGGCAGCAGCGCGGCCAGTGCGGCGGACAGAGTGCAACCGGTGCCGTGCGTATTGCGCGTGGCAATGCGCCGGCCAGGCAGTTCTAGCATGACATCGCCATCATGCAGCAGATCCACGGTGTCATCGCCTGGCAGATGGCCGCCCTTGAGCAGCACCCAGCGATGGCTGCTGGTATCCATCAGATTGCGCAGCTTTTCGGCAACGCGGCGCATGTCGCGCACGTTTTCGACTGCGCTTTGTTCCAGCAACACACCGGCTTCGGGCAGGTTCGGGGTGATGATGGTGGCCAGCGGCAGCAGGGCTTCGCGCAGCGCACCCACCGCATCGGTCTCCAGCAGCATGTCGCCGCTTTTGGCGACCATGACGGGATCCAGCACCAGATGCGGCACGGGGCGCGCAGCCAGCTTTTCCGCCACGATTTCGGTGACGCGGCGCTGGCCCAGCATGCCTATCTTGGCCGCGTCGATGCGGATATCATCAAACAGGGTGTCGATCTGCTGGCCGACGAAGGCCGGGTCTATCGGCAGAATGCCTGTGACGCCTTGCGTGTTCTGCGCGGTAAGCGCTGCGATGACGCCGCAGCCGTAGGCACCCAGCGCACTCATGGCCTTGACGTCGGCCAGCACGCCGGCGCCACCGGATGGATCGACCCCTGCAATGGTCAGGGTGTGTGGCGCGGCGCCGGGCTGGCGGGCGGGTGGGGCGGTACGGATCATGTTCAACCTCACTTGCGGGTCGGAGTCAGCAGGCCCTCGGTGGGCGAGCTGGGGTCGGCGCTGTAGAACTTGCGCGGCATGCGGCCGGCCAGGTAGGCTTCGCGGCCGGCTTCGACAGCCAGGCGCATGGCGCGTGCCATGCGCACGGGTTCGCGGGCACCGGCAATGGCGGTATTCATCAGGACGGCGTCGCAGCCCAGTTCCATCGCAACCGTTGCGTCCGAAGCCGTGCCTACGCCGGCATCGACGATGACCGGGACGCGCGATTGGTCGATGATGAGACGCAGGTTCCAGGGGTTCAGGATGCCCATGCCCGAGCCGATGAGGGACGCCAGGGGCATGATGGCGACGCAGCCGATATCCTCGAGCATGCGGGCTTGGATGGGGTCGTCCGAACAATAGACCATGACCTTGAAGCCATCCTTGACCAGGGTTTCGGCGGCCTTCAGGGTTTCAGGCATGTTCGGGAACAGGTTCTGGGCATCACCCAATACTTCGAGCTTGACCAGGTCATGGCCATCGAGCAATTCGCGCGCCAGGCGCAGCGTGCGCACGGCATCGTCGGCGGTATAACAGCCGGCGGTGTTGGGCAGCAGCGTGAATTGCGACGGCGGCAGGTAATCCAGCAGGTTGGGAGCGGAAGGGTCCTGGCCGATGTTGATGCGGCGGATTGCCAAGGTCACGATCTGCGCGCCGCTGGCGTCGATGGCCTCACGGGTCTGCTGGAAGTCGGCGTACTTGCCTGTGCCTACCAGCAGGCGGGAGCTGAATTCACGGTCGCCGATGCGCAGGATGTCTTGTTGTTCGCTCATGATCGTCAGGGGGGTATGTTGGGTCGTTGAAAAGGGGAGGGAACGCGGGGGGAAGGCGCGCGCCAGGCCTCAGGCGGGAGTGATATCCACCGTGGCTTCGCCGGTGTCGGCGGAGATCCAGGCAGCGCCATCCTGGATATTGATGTTGAGGGACATATTGCGGCGCGCCAGCCCTGCCAGTGTGGCCGTGGCATCGGCGGGCAGCAGATAGACACGCAGTTTGCCTTCAGCCTTGCGCAGCTTGGTGCGCACGCCGCTCCACCATAGTGGCGCATTGCGGCCATAGGCATAGACAATGACTTCGTCGGCTCGGCCACAGGCCTTGAGGATCCGGCGTTCATCCGGCGTGCCGACTTCGATCCAGGTCTGCACCGCACCGGTCAGGTCCAGGCGCCAGAGTTCCGGTTCATCGACTTCGCTCAGGCCGCGGGTGAAACGCAGGTTTTCATCGGCATCGGCATTCAGCGCATAGGCCAGGAGCCTGACCATCAGGCGTTCGTCGGTTTCGGAAGGATGCCGCGCCAGGGTCAGCGAGTGGCTGCCATAGTAGGCGCGGTCATTGTCGGCGACGTTCAGATCGGTTTTATAAATGGTTGCGGGCAGGGCCATGGGGAATGCAGCGTGGAAAAAGGAAACCGGCGCGGGCCGGGCGGCACGCCTTGCGGTGAAACGAGCATTGTAGGCACAGGCGCCGTACCACGCTCGCTGCATTGCAGCAAGCGTGGTACGGCGGGGGCCCGGCAAGGCCTGCATGGCGGCAGCCCGGGGGCAAGGATCAAACGGTTTGATAGATTTCCGCGCCGCGCGCACGGAACTCCACCGCTTTTTCCTGCATGCCGGCCGCCAGCGCCTCCTTGCCGGCTTCGAGTCCCTGGCGTTGCGCATATTCGCGCACATCCTGGGTGATCTTCATGCTGCAGAAGTGCGGCCCGCACATGGAGCAGAAGTGCGCCACCTTCATGGAATCCTTGGGCAAGGTTTCATCATGGAATTCCCGCGCCGTATCCGGGTCCAGGCCCAGGTTGAACTGGTCCTCCCAGCGGAATTCGAAGCGCGCCTTGGAGAGCGCGTTGTCGCGGATGGCGGCGCCGGGATGGCCCTTGGCGAGGTCGGCGGCATGGGCGGCGATCTTGTAGGTGATGATGCCGTCCTTGACGTCCTTCTTGTTGGGCAGGCCCAGGTGCTCCTTGGGCGTGACATAACACAGCATGGCCGTGCCATACCAGCCGATCAGCGCCGCACCGATGCCCGAGGTGATGTGGTCGTAGCCCGGCGCGATGTCCGTGGTCAGCGGCCCCAGGGTATAGAACGGCGCTTCATGACAGTGCTCCAGCTGCAGCTCCATGTTTTCACGGATCATCTGCATGGGCACGTGGCCCGGGCCTTCGATCATCACCTGAACGTCATGCTTCCAGGCGATCTGCGTCAGTTCGCCCAGCGTTTTCAGTTCCGCGAACTGGGCTTCGTCGTTGGCATCGTAGGCGGAGCCGGGCCGCAGGCCGTCGCCCAGCGAGAAGCTGACGTCATAGGCCTTCATGATGTCGCAGATGTCTTCGAAGTGCGTGTAGAGGAAGCTTTCCTTGTGGTGCGCCAGACACCATTTGGCCATGATGGAGCCGCCGCGCGAGACGATGCCGGTCATGCGGTCGGCCGTCAGCGGAATGAAGGGCAGCCGCACGCCGGCGTGGATGGTGAAGTAATCCACGCCCTGTTCTGCCTGTTCGATCAGCGTGTCGCGGAAGATTTCCCAGGTCAGGTCTTCCGCCTTGCCGTTGACCTTCTCCAGCGCCTGGTAGATGGGCACGGTGCCGATGGGTACGGGCGAATTGCGGATGATCCATTCGCGAGTTTCGTGGATGTTCTTGCCGGTGGACAAGTCCATGACGGTATCCGCGCCCCAGCGAATGGCCCAGGTCATTTTTTCGACCTCCTCGCTGATGCCGGAACTGACTGCCGAATTGCCGATATTGGCGTTGATCTTCACCAGGAAATTGCGGCCGATGAGCATCGGTTCAATTTCGGGGTGATTGATGTTGACCGGCAGGATGGCGCGGCCTCGGGCGATTTCGTCACGGACGAATTCCGGCGTGATGCTGGCCGGAATGCTGGCGCCAAAGCTCTGGCCAGGGTGCTGGCGCAGCAGGCGGCGCGCCATTTTTTCGCCTTCCGGCCCGCTGGCGCGCAGGGTTTCGATGGTTTGTTCACGCCGCAGGTTTTCGCGAATGGCCGCAAATTCCATTTCCGGCGTGACAATGCCGCGCCGCGCATAGTGCATCTGCGTGACATTGGCGCCTGCCAGGGCTCGCCGGGGCGGACGCTGCAGGCCGAAACGCATGGACGCCAGCTTGGGGTCGCGCAGGCGTTCTTGGCCGTAGGCGCTGCCGGGCCCGTCTAGCTGTTCGGTATCGCCGCGTTCGGCAATCCAGCCGGCGCGCAAGGCGGGCAGGCCTTGGCGGATGTCGATCTGCGCATCAGGGTCGGTATAGGGGCCGCTGGTGTCGTACACCGTCAACGGCGGGTTTTCCTCGCCGCCGAACAGCGTCGGGGTACGTTCCTGGGTGATTTCCCGAAAAGGCACGCGGATGTCAGGCCGTGAGCCAGTCTGGTAGATCTTGCGGGATTGGGGCAGCGGCGCGATGGCAGCCGCATCGACCTGGGCCGTGGCGGCCAGGAAGTTGGCTTTTTGATTCAAGGTGAAGCTCCATGAAGAAGGAATCGTGGAGCCGATAAGGAAGGATACCGGGCGCGCAGAAAGGCCCGGCATACGCTCCCAGCATCGGCATTATCCGTACTGGTACGAAGGGACTCTCTCAACAACCCCGCCTGGATAGGCGGCGGGATGTACCCCTGCGTGGCAGCCAGTATAAGCGCAAGGCAGCCCGTCTGGGAAACCGTCGGACAGAAACCGGATTGTTCGGATTTCCGGATGGATTTGGCGGCGGTTTGTCCGGATTTCCGAATCTGGCCATGCGAGGAATGCTGAAAACCGCTTTTTTTTCAAGGTATTGGGTTTTTCTACAGGCCGTGGAAAGTTGGCACGGCACTTGCTAGATATCTGGGTCCGGTTCAGGCCGGTATCTACAGGTGGAGAGAAAACAATGACGACACGCCATAGCGCAAACCCCACTGCGCCGGATGCAGCCGCGCACAGCAGTTCCCAGCAGGCTTCCGGCAGTGCCGGTGCTCCGGCGCCATCAGCGCCAAGAAAAAAACCAAAAATGAACCGGCTGACCCAGTGGATACTCATTGCGCTGGTGGTGGGCATAGTCGTGGGGTATGCCTGTCACCTGTGGGCGGGCAGCGCGGCGCAGGCCAAGGAAATCGCCAGCTATTTCGCAATGCTGACTGAGCTGTTCATGCGCATGATCAAGATGATCATCGCGCCGCTGATTTTTGCGACCCTGGTGGCCGGTCTGGCCAGCATGGGCGATGGCCGGGCGGTAGGGCGCATTGGCGGCAAGGCGGTGGGCTGGTTCATGATGGCGTCGTTCGTGTCGCTGCTGCTGGGCCTGCTGTTTGCCAATCTGCTGCAGCCTGGGGCCAATGTCGGCGTGCCTTTGCCTGATGCGCGCGCCAGTTCCGGCCTCAGTACCGGGTCGCTGAACCTGCACGATTTCCTGCTGCATGTGGTGCCGCGCAATTTCGTCGAAGCCATGGCCAACAACGAGATTCTGCAGATCCTGGTATTCGCGGTCTTCTTCGGCCTGGCACTGGGTCACTTGCGCGACAAGACTTCCCTGGTGCTGGCGCAATCCATCGAAGGCCTGGTGCCGGTGATGCTGCGCGTGACGAACTATGTCATGCGCTTTGCGCCGCTGGGTGTGTTCGGTGCCGTCGCCAATATCATCACGACGGAAGGCCTGGGCATCCTGATGGTCTATGGCCGCTTCATGCTGTGTTTCGCCATTGCGCTGGTGGCGCTCTGGATCGTGTTGATCGGCGCGGGCTTCATGGTGCTGGGGCGCGATGTCTTTCGCCTGGTGCGCGCCGTGCGCGAGCCTATGCTGCTGGGCTTTTCCACGGCCTCCAGCGAAGCGGCCTATCCGCTGGTCATGGAAAAGCTGGAAGCTTTCGGCGTGCGCAAGCGCCTGATCGGTTTCGTGCTGCCGCTGGGCTATTCCTTCAATCTGGATGGCTCGATGATCTACACGACCTTCGTGGCCTTGTTCATCTCGCAGGCCTACGATATTCCGTTGTCGCTGCAGCAGCAGTTTCTGATGCTGCTGGTGCTGATGGTGTCCAGCAAGGGCATTGCCGGGGTGCCGCGTGCGTCGCTGGTGGTGGTCGCCGCCGTGCTGCCCATGTTCGGACTGCCGGAAGCCGGCATTTTGCTGATCCTGGGGATAGACCACTTCCTTGATATGGGGCGCAGCGCGACCAACGTGCTGGGCAATACGATTGCCACCGCAGTAGTCGCCAAGTGGGAAAAGGCCCTGGACGGGCAGGATGAAGCGCTGGCGGACGGCCTGCAGGCCGAGGTGGCGGAGGTGGAGAATGAGGCGCCGGCATTGGCTGCGGCAAGGTCTGCTCCGGGCAGCGCAGAACGCGCCGCATGAGGGGTCGGCACCCCGGTGCAGAGACGCCGCCCGCTGCCTGTGACGGCAGCGAGGGCGGCAGGCGAGGCCAGGCCGCCGGGCGGGCAGGCGCATGAGGCGGAATGGCTCTGCTATGATGCGTCGAGCGTTTCCATTCTGGATCGACCTGATGCCCGTATCCCGTTTTTTCCGCAGACTGGGGCTGTTGTTGCCAGGGATCGCGCTGCTGTCTGCGCTGGCGGGCTGGGCCGGTTATCGCCATAGCATGAGCGATGATCTCGATGCCTTGCAGCGCGCCGGTCAGGGCCGTGTGGCCCTGTATGCCGCCAGCCTGGAGCGGCAGATCGACAAATATGCGTTCCTGCCCGCCACGCTCGCGCTGGAGCGTGACGTCCGTTTGATGCTGGCGCCCCGGCAGCTTCAGCCTGCGGCGCCACCCGAGGGCGCAAGGGCAGTGGATGCCTCCAGCCTTGATGAGCTTCTCGCCGGTATGGCGCAGGATGCCGGCGACATTGCTGGCGCGGATGCGGCCCTGGACCGTGAGGCCGCAGCGGAAGCAGAACCTGCCTCGCCTCCTCTTGCGGCGGGCAGGGCGGATGATGCGCAGGCGTTGCCCCTGGCGGTCAATCGGTTTCTTGAAAGCCTGAACCGGCTCGCAGGCACGCGTGCCATCTACATTCTGAATACGCAGGGCCAGGTGCTGGCCAGCAGTAATTGGCAGCAGCCTGATAGCTTCCTTGGGGAAGACCTGTCCTACCGTGACTATTTCCGCGAAGCGGCGGCTGGCCGCACCGGGCGATTTTTTGGCGTCGGTACGACGCGTGGAGACCCTGGCTATTACCTGTCGTCGCCGCTGTATGAGGACGGGGAGCTGGCGGGTGTCGCGGTGGTCAAGGTCGGGCTGGAGCAGTTGGAGCAGTCTTGGCGCAGTGTGGATATTCCGGTGCTGGTGACCGATGCCAACGGTATTGTCATCCTGGCTTCGTCGCCGGCGTGGAAATTTTCTGCCATGAGGCCCCTGGCGGATGAGGCGCGCGAGCGCCTGCGTGCCAGCTTGCAGTATTTCGATCAGCCTCTGGCTCCGCTGGGGCTGGTGGAAAGCCAGGCTTTGCCTGATGGCGCGGCCCTGGTGAGCCTGCCGTCGCCGGCAGGGGCAGCGGCTGACGGCTGGGCCGCACCGATGTATCTGGCGCAAGCCCAGCCCTTGGGGGATACCGGCTGGACGCTGACCGTGCTGTCACCCGCCGGGCACCTGACCTGGATGGCCTGGACGCGCGCGGCGCTGGCGGCTGCAGCCACGGCGCTGATATGCATTATGTTGCTGCTCTGGCAGCAGCGCCGCGCCTATTTGCGTGAGCGCCTGCAGGCGCGCGAAGCGCTGCAGCGGGCGCATGACGAGCTGGAACGTAAGGTCGAGGAGCGTACGCGGCATCTGCATGCGGCCCAGGATGAACTGGTGCATGCGGGCAAGATGGCAGTCATCGGGCAATTGTCGGCCGAGCTGGCGCATGAACTGAGCCAGCCGCTGGCGGCCCTGCGGACATTGTCCAGCAATGCCGGCCGCTTCATGGAACGTGGCGACCTGGCGGCCGCGCGGGGGAATCTGGATCGCATAGGCACGCTGGTCGATACCATGGGCGGCCTGACCAGCCGGCTCAAGTTGTTTGCGCGCAAGTCCGATGGCGCGCCGCAGCCGGTGGATGTGCGCCGGACGATCGACAACGCGCTGTTTCTGCTGGAACCGCGTTTGCGTCAGGTCGGGGCCGGGATGCGCATGATGATCGCTGGTGGTGTGACCGCCCTGTGCGACGCCAACCGCCTGGAGCAAGTGCTGGTCAACCTGATCGGGAACGCGTTGGATGCCGTCGAAGGGCATGCGGCGCCCGCTGTTCGCCTCAGCGCCAAACGAGAAGGCGACCGGGTACGCATCGAAGTGGCGGACAACGGGCCCGGTCTGCCGGAAGAGGTGCTGGCGCACTTGTTCGAACCCTTCTTTACGACCAAGGATGCCGGCCGTGGCCTGGGGCTGGGGCTGGCGATTTCGGCCGGCATCGTGCGTGATTTCGGCGGCACGCTGAGCGCGGCGGCGGCAGCCAGCGGCGGCGCATTGTTCATTGTGGACTTGCCTGCTGCACCGGCAGCGCCGGCAAAGGAAAACGCCAGATGAAAAGCGCCGCAGCGGCTGGTCCGGCACTGAGTGTCCTGCTGGTTGAGGACGATGAAAATGTGCGTCTGGGCTGTGTGCAGACGCTGCAGCTGGCGGATATCGCCGTGGAAGCGGTAGAGAGCGCCGAGCAGGCGCTGCGCCGTCTCGAAGCGGGCGCCGCGCCGGGGCTGGTCGTTACGGATATGCGTCTGCCGGGCATGGATGGCATGGCGCTGTTGCGGCAATTGCAGGCACAGGATGCCGAACTGCCCGTGATCCTGATGACCGGACATGGGGATGTGGCGCTGGCCGTGCAGGCCATGAAAGATGGCGCACATGATTTCATTGAAAAACCATTCGCACCCGATTACCTGGTGGAACTCGTGCGGCGGGCGCAGGAGCATCGGCGCCTGACGCTGGAGGTGCGTGCGTTGCGGGCAACGCTGCAGAACCGCGACACGATAGATGCCCGCATTCTGGGGGAATCCGAACCCATGCGCCGTGTGCGGCGGCTGGTGGCGGAACTGGGGCACAGCGAAGCCGATGTGCTGATCCACGGTGAAACCGGCACCGGCAAGGAGCTGGTGGCGCGTTGCCTGCATGAAGCCAGTGTGCGGCGCCATGGCAATTTTGTCGCAATCAATTGCGGTGGCTTGCCTGAGCATCTGTTTGAGAGCGAGATATTCGGACATGAGGCAGGCGCGTTCACGGGCGCTGGCCGGCGCCGTATCGGCCGCATCGAACATGCCAGCGGCGGGACGCTGTTTCTGGACGAAATCGAAAGCATGCCGATGTCCATGCAGGTCAAACTCTTGCGTGTCCTGCAGGAGCGTACGCTGGAGCGTCTGGGATCCAATACGCCCGTGCTGGTGGATTGCCGCGTGGTCGCTGCGACCAAGGTGGATTTGCTGGCGCTGGCGGAAAGCGGCGGATTCCGGGCGGATCTGTACTATCGCCTGAGCGTGGCAACCTTGCCCTTGCCTCCCTTGCGCGAACGGCGTGAGGACATCGGTATCCTGTTCGAGCATTTTGCGCTGCAGGCGGCCAGCCGCCACGGGCGTGAGCCACTGGCGCAGGATCCGGGCCGCTTGCGCAGCATGATGGCGTATCACTGGCCGGGCAATGTGCGTGAATTGCGCAACGCGGCGGAACGTTGCGTGCTGGGGATCGCTGCAGGATTTCCGCCTTTCGCCAGCGCCGGCGGCGCAGATGACGCCATGACGCAGGAACGGCCCCTGGCTCAGGCCGTGGCCGATTTCGAGCGGGCCTTGATCGTCGAGGCCTTGCGCCGCCATGGCAACAGCCTGACGCGCGCCAGTGCGGCTTTGCAGGTGCCCAAGACTACCTTGCATGACAAGGTGCGCAAGTATGGCTTGAGCCTGTCCTGAATGTGGCGGCTGCGCGTATGCCGCGGGTGGGCGGTTCAGTCTGGCAGGATCAGCAGGGCGCGGAAATCGTTGACGTTGGTCAGGGTAGGGCCGGTGATGACGCCATCGCCCAGGCTTTCGAAGAAGCCATGAGCATCATTGTTGGCCAGGCTGCCCATCGGGTCCAGCCCCATGGCGCGGGCGCGGGCCAGCGTATCCGGGCGGATGCAGGCACCGGCAACCGGTTCCTGGCCGTCCACGCCATCCGTGTCGGCGGCCAGGGCATGAATGCCCGGCTCGCCGCGCAGCGCCAGGGCCAGGGCCAACAGGAACTCCACATTGCGGCCACCGCGCCCCTGGCCTCGCAGCGTGACCGTCGTTTCGCCGCCGGACAGCAGCACGCAGGGGGCAGGAAAGGGCTCGTTGTAGCGTCGGCAGGACAGCGCCATGCCGGCCATGGCGCGCGCCACTTCGCGCGCTTCGCCTTCGATGGCATCGCCCAGGATATAGGGGGAAATCCCTGCGGCATGCGCCGCCTGTGCGGCCGCCTGCAATGCCAGGCGTGGCGTTGCGATCAGGTGCGTGATGATGGCAGGCAGGGCTGGGTCGCCAGGTTTGCGGGATTCCGCTGCCGGCGAGCATAGCACCTGCTGCAAGGCGGCGGGCAGGGCGATACCGTAGCGCTGTAATACGGCAATTGCCTGCGCGCGCGTTGTCATATCGGGAACGGTCGGGCCGGATGCTATGTCGGCGGGATCATCGCCCGGCACATCGGAGATCAGCAGATTGACGACCTGTGCCGGATAGCAGGCGGCCGCCAGACGGCCGCCCTTGACGGCCGAGAGGTGGCGGCGGACGCAGTTCATTTCCGAAATCGACGCGCCGCTGGCCAGCAGCGCGCGGTTCAGCGCCTGTTTGTCCGCGAGGGCAATGCCGGGTAGTGGTGCAGCCAGCAAAGCCGAACCACCGCCGGAAAACAGGCCGATGACCAGATCCCGTGGGCCTAGCCCGGTGACGCAGTCCTGCATGCGTTGTGCCGCGGCAGCGCCCGCGCTGTCCGGCACGGGGTGGGCGGCCTCGATGATTTCAATCTGGCGGCACGGAACGGCATGGCCGTAGCGTGTGACCACCAGGCCTTCCAGCGGGCCGTCCCAGGCGTTTTCCAGGGCAGCGGCCATGGCGGCAGAGGCTTTGCCTGCCCCAATGACGACAACTCTCCCGCCGCGTACGCGGGCACGCAGGTCAGCGATATAAGGGGCTAGGCAGCGGGCCGGGTCAGCCGCTGAAATGGCTGCCTGAAACAGTCGGCGCAGCAGTTCATCGGCACGGAAGTCTGGGCTGGGCATCATGACTGCTCGCAGAAAGCCTGCGCCGTCCGGTGGTTGGGCCGGACGGCGGCGGCGATTACAGGAACAAGCGGTACGCGGGGTTATCCGTTTCGTTGGCGTGCGGATAATCCAGTGCTTTCAGGAACTCGCGGAAGGCCTTGCGGTCGGCGCTGGGAACCTGGATGCCGATCAGCACGCTGGCCGCATCGCCGCCCTGATTGCGGTAGTGGAACAGGCTGATGTTCCAGTCCGGCTGCATGGCCGCCAGAAAACGCATCAGGGCGCCGGGGCGCTCGGGAAAGTCGAAGCGGTACAGCAGTTCGTCGGTTGCCTGAGAGGATTTCCCGCCTACCATATGGCGCAGATGGGTCTTGGCCAGTTCATTCTGCGTCAGGTCGAGAATGTCGAAATCATGCTTGCGCAGATTGCCAGCCAGTTTTTCCGCTTCTGCGGGTGAGCTGACTTGCAGGCCGACGAACACATGGGCGCGGTCGCTGTCTTCCATGCGGTACTTGAACTCGGTGACGGCGCGGTCGCCCAGCAGTTCACAGAAGCGGCGGAAGCTGCCGCGCTGCTCGGGCATGCTGACGGCGAACAGGGCTTCACGTTGTTCGCCGATGGCGGTGCGCTCGGCCACGAAGCGCATCCGGTCGAAATTCATGTTCGCGCCACAGGCAATCGTGATCAGCGTCTTGTTCTTCAGCTTGCGTTCGGCCGCATACTTCTTGGCAGCGGCCAGCGCCATGGCGCCAGCGGGTTCGAGCACGCTGCGGGTTTCGGTGAAGACATCCTTGAGCGCGGCACAGATTTCGTCGGTATCGACCACGACGAATTCATCGACGACTTCGCGGGCAATGCGGAAGGTTTCCTGCCCGACCTGCTTGACGGCCGTGCCGTCCGAAAACAGGCCGACATCCGAGAGCGTGATGCGCTTGCCTGCCTGCACGCTGCGCAGCATGGCATCGGAATCGACGGTCTGCACACCGATGATCTTGATTTCCGGGCGCAGCGCCTTGATGTAGGAACCGACGCCGGAAACCAGGCCGCCGCCGCCTATGGCGACGAAAACCGCTTCAATCGGGCCAGGATGCTGGTGCAGGATCTCCATGGCGACCGTGCCCTGGCCGGCGATCACATCCGGGTCGTCAAAAGGGTGCACGAAGGTGAGCTTCTGTTCCTTTTCGAGGGTCAGCGCATGCTGGTAGGCGTCGGAATAGCTTTCGCCGGCCAGCACGACTTCCGCGCCGTGCGCCATCACGGCATCTACCTTGATGCGCGGTGTGGTCACCGGCATGACGATGACGGCGCGACAGCCCAGCTTGCGCGCAGACAGGGCGACGCCTTGCGCATGGTTGCCGGCAGAAGCCGCGATCACGCCGCGCGATAGCGCTGCCGGGGACAGATTGGCGATCTTGTTATAAGCGCCGCGCAGCTTGAAGCTGAAGACTTCCTGCATGTCTTCGCGCTTGAACCAGACCTTGTTCTGAATTCGCTCTGAAATCAACGGGGCGTATTCCAGCGGGGTTTCCACCGCGACGTCATAGACCTTGGATGTCAGGATGCGTTTCAGATAGTCGGTATTCATGGTTGTCGGCGCTCGGCCTGGGTGTGTTGAAAAAGTAGAGACAGGAAACCGTTCAGAGTAGCACAGCGTTTCGGCGCCGTTCACAAACCGCTTCTTGTAAACTGCGGCGATGGAAAGCACCTTGATGTCCGCCATTCACAGCCTGCTGGCGATGTTCGCATTGCCGCAGGTCGGGCTGAGCGCCATTTTCATCGTCAGCCTGGTGTCGGCAACCTTGCTGCCCCTGGGGTCTGAACCGGTGGTGTTCGGCTATCTGACCCTGACGCCGCACATGTTCTGGCCCGCCGTGCTGGTAGCGACGCTGGGCAATACGATAGGCGGTGCGATTTCCTATGCCATGGGCCTGGGCGCCCGCAAAGCCTTCGTGCATTGGCACCGGCGCAAGCGGCTGAGCGCCGCGCAGGCGCGCAGCCTGCCGGGGCAGGAAGCCGGACCGGGGGTACAGGACGAAACAGACGGCAGTGAGCGGGCCGGACGCTGGGATGTCCGCGCCCGCAACTGGATGCGCCGCATCGGACCGCCAGCCTTGCTGTTGTCCTGGTTGCCCGCCGTGGGCGATCCGCTTTGCGCTGCGGCAGGCTGGTTGCGCTTTTCTTTCTGGCCCTGTGTCGTTTATATGGCGATAGGCAAGTTCTTGCGCTATGTCCTGATGACGGCATTCCTGCTGTGGGTATCGGGTCAGGCGCTGCCCGGCCTGTGAGCGTTCTGTCGGTCGGCGCATGGCGCCGTTGCCTGAGTGCCGCGTCGTTTTTTCGCTGCGTTCGGCGCCAGGCTGGCGGAGGGAGCCCGCAGGCGGCCCGTCAAAGGCGTATGATGAAAGTTTCCCTTGGTTACAGTACGTGCGGCAGCCCATGTCTGGCCCAGCAACCAGGCTGGCGGTTTGCTTTCTGCGTTTAGCGCCCCTTCTGTTGTTACGCTGCTTTCCATGAAAACTGTCGTCTCCATACAGTCGCAACTGGTGTTTGGCTATGCCGGCAACAGTGCGGCGGTGCCTGTCCTGCAGTCCGCCGGATTGACTGTCTATCCGGTGCCGACCACGCTGCTGTCCAATACGCCCGACTATCCCGAATGGTCGTCCATGCCCGTGCGGGCGGAGGATGTGCGAGCGCTGTGTGCAGGCCTGAACCAGCGCGTCGAGGCACGCCAGCTGGACGTTGTGCTGACAGGCTGGATGGGTAGCGCCGCCATCGTGCGCGAAGTGGCGCAATGGCTGGTGGATGTGAAGCGTCAGCATCCCGGCCTGCTGTATGTGTGCGATCCGGTCATGGGCGACAGCCAGAAAGGCCTGTATGTCGATGCCGCCTGTGCCCAGGCCATCGCCGAGGAACTGGTGCCGCTGGCCGATGTCCTGACCCCCAATACCTTCGAGCTGCAGCGGCTCGTGCCGCAAGAGGCCACGCTGGCTGGCCGCATGGCGGCGCTGAGCGGCGAACGCCAGCGCATCATCGTCGTCAGCAGCGTGCCCGATGAACATGGGGGAATCGTCAACGTCGTGGGCCGTGGCAGTGATATCTGGCAGGTGCGTACGCCGCGTCTGGATGTTGATCTGAGCGGAACCGGGGATGTCATGACGGCACGTTTCCTGGTGTCGTTGCTGCGCGGCGCTGCGCTGGAAGTGGCGCTGGCGGATTCGGTGAGTGGTGTTTACGCAGTCATCGAACTGGCTGCGGCCACGGATGCCCATGAAATGCCGCTGACACAGGCCATGCCTGCCATCCAGTTGCCGACGCGCCGGTTTCCGGCAACCCGGCGCCAGCCCTGACCGGTCGGTGCCGGCCGGGCTGCCTGCGCACGGGTGCCCGCCGGAAGCAGGATTGCCGGCGGGCGGCGCATGCAGGACGAAAGCGCCGGGCCGATCCGATCATGCCGGTCAGCGGGCAGGCGATGAGGCCACCAGTGTCGCCAGAATCGGATAGAGCGAGAGCACCAGCAGCAGCGCCATGCCAATATTGAAGCAGCGTATGGCCAGCGGTGCCGTCAGTACGCGCTGCAGGGCGGTGCCGCACAGTGCCCAGACGCTGATGCAGGGCAGATTGATCAGGCCGGACAACAGCGTGGCCAGCACCAGGTTGATGAAGAAATTCTGTTGCGGCACATAGGTTGCGATGGCACCCACGACCATGATCCAGGCTTTGGGGTTGACCCACTGGAACAGCAGGGCTTCCATCAGCGTCATGGGGCGGCCGCGCTGGTTGGCGTCATCCATGCCGCCTGCGGTAGCGATGCGCCATGCCAGGTAGAGCAGATAGGCCGCGCCAACATAGCGCAGGACTTCATAGATCCATGGAACGTTCAGGAACAGGCTGCCCATGCCCGCCCCGACCAGAACCAGCATGCTCATCATGCCCAGGCTGATACCCAGCATGTGCGGCACGGAACGGCGGAACCCGAAGTTCAGGCCGGATGCGGCCAACATGACATTGTTGGGCCCGGGGGTGATAGACGAGGCAAACATGAAAAGCGCCAGGGATCCGGCCAGTGCCGGTGCCATCATGTCATGGGATAGGGGGGCATGCATCATCAGTGTCCTGCGGAAGTCTCGGAGAATCGAAAATCACCCGCCCGTTCCGGGGGCGGTGGGGCATGAGGCAAACTTTACGCAGTAATATCTGTACAGTACCTATACGGTTATTCAAACAGTTATCTGAACTGGCCTGGTGATATGACCATGACACTTGAGTCCGCGGAAGCCCCGCTCTTTTCCTGGCGGCTGGTGCGTGACAGCAGCGTGCCGCTGGCGCAGCAGCTGGCGGATAAGCTTGCCGGGCAAATCGAGCAGCGCGCCCTGCGGGCAGGCGCGCGCCTGCCGTCCATACGGGATATGGCGGGTCTGGCGGCAGTCAGCCGTTTTACGGTCGTGGAAGCCTATGAATTGCTGGTGGCGCGTGGGCTGATCCAGTCGCGCCGTGGTGCGGGGTTTTATGTCCAGGCGTCTGCTGCGCCGGTGGAATGGCCTCTGGCGCAACCGGCGCCGGTTGAACGCACGACGCTGGACGTGAGCTGGCTATTGCGCAGCATGTTCCAGGAGGCGCCGCCCGGCGGTGCCTTGTCAGGCAGTAGCGGCATGCTGCCGCCTGCCTGGACGGATCCGGAAATGCTGGCCAGCGCGATGCGTCGCGTGGCGCGTCTGCCTACCGGCTATTTGCTGAACTATGGCCTGCCGGAAGGGTATCTCCCCTTGCGGCAGCAGGTGGCGCGTTTGTTGCAGCGCGATGGGGTCGAACTCAATCCAGCCGGGAATCTGATGACGACCGGCGGCGTGACGCATGGGCTGAGCCTGGTGGTGCGCTATCTGGCACAGCCGGGAGATACCGTGCTGGTCGAGGATCCGTCCTGGTTTGTCGGGTTTGCCAATCTGGCGGCGCAGGGCATCCGTCCCGTAGGGGTGCCGCGCGGCATGCGCGGCCTGGATCTGGATCGCCTGGAGGCATTGGCGCAATTGCACCGGCCGCGTTTTTTCCTGTGCAACTCCGTGGTTCACAACCCGACCGGCCATGGCATGACGGCCCGCGTGGCGCATGAAATCCTGCGTCTGGCCGAGCGCTATGACTTCATGGTGATCGAAGACGATACTTACGGGGATCTGGCTGGCGGCACGCCCATCCGCCTGGCGGCGCTGGATGGTTTCAAGCGCGTGATCCTGGTGGGAGGCTTTTCCAAGCTGATGGCGGCGAACCTGCGGGTCGGCTACCTGGCGGCGGCGCCTGAGCATGTTGCGGCGCTGTGCGATCTGAAAATGCTGAATGGCCTGAGTTCGCCCGAAGTGGGCGAGCGGCTGGTCTATGCCGTTCTGGCTGGCGGGCAATACCGGCGGCATGTCCTGCGGCTACGGGAAAAGACCGATACGGCACGGCGGATCTGCCATGAACGATTGCGTGCGCTGGGCCTGGACCCCGGCCTGCTGCCCGATGCCGGCCTGTTTCTGTGGACGGACTGCGGCGTGGACGCCGAGCGCCTGGCCATGGCGGCGGCAGACCAGGGCTTGCTGCTGGCGCCGGGTTCTCTGTTTTCTCCATCGCAACAGCCATCCACGCATATCCGGTTTTCCATTTTGCTGATGCAGGATGAACGGGCTTGGGACAGGTTGGCGCGGGCGCTGGCGGCAGTCAGGGGCAGCGACTGAGGGAGGGGGCTGGCGACGGCAGTTTGTGGCCCGGCATGCCCGCCGGACGCCGGGAAAGTCGCCTCGGAACGCCGAGGACTATGCTACTGTGCAACTGAGGATGTTATTCAACTGTTTGCAGGCGGAGTTTGCCCGTCTGCTTCCTGGAGTTCCAGTATGTCTGTGCCCATCAATGCCCTGTCCGACAGCTTCGCCGTCGCACCGCAATTGCAGCCTGAAGATATGGCTGCCGTGGCGGCAGCCGGCTATCGCAGCGTTATCATCAACCGCCCGGATTTCGAAGCCGGTCCGGCGCAGCCGACGGCTGACGCCGTGACGGCGGCTGCCGAGGCGGCTGGTTTGCAATGCGTGTATCAACCCGTGGTCAGCGGCGCGATGACCGCGGCCGATGTCGCCCGGTTCGCCGAGCTGCTCCAGACGCTGCCGGCGCCTGTGCTGGCCTATTGCCGTACCGGTACGCGATGCAGTGTGTTGTACCGCGCCGCGGTCGGAAATTGATTTGCGCTGGCTCAAATAAAGGCAAACAAAATTGCGTTCCCGTCATGGGAATAGTCGTATCGCGGCCGGTTTTCCGCTAGCATGAAACAGTATGATTCTCAGCTGCGCGGGCTCGCGCAACCGGGTTGCACCTTTCAATCAATACAGAACAAGGAGAGTAGGGTTATGTTCAAGAAGATTCTGATCCCGACTGACGGTTCCCCGCTGTCCATCCAGGCCGTCAATGCTGGCATCGCGTTTGCCCGTTCCGTAGGCGCCGAAGTCGTCGGCCTGTATGTGACGCAGCCGTTCGCGGCAACGATTGGTTTTGATGGCATGGCAGCGGCCTATGCCCTGACGGACGAAAACTACGAAAAGGCCGCCGCAGAGCAGGCCGACAAGTATCTGAAGCAGATCGGTGAAGCGGCAAATGCCGCTGGCGTGACGGTTCAGCTGAAATCCGTGACCCACTTCAATGTGGCCGAAGGTATCGCCGAAGCCGCCAAGGAACACGGCGCTGACCTGATTTTCATCGGTAGCCATGGCCGCAGCGGCCTGTCGCGCCTGCTGCTGGGCAGCGTGACCTCCAAGGTTCTGTCGCTGTCCCCCACCGCTGTCCTGGTGTACCGCGTCAAAGACGAGGACTGATCCCGTTTGTTCACCATGTGTGCCGGCTGGTGCCGGCCGCCTGGCTGGCCGGCGCTTCCAGCGGAAGTGCCTGGCGTAGAGAAACTCCGGCATGCCGGAGTTTTTTTTTGCTGTTCTTTTGGTTTCTGTTAATGGCTGCTTTCATCTCCAGGGCAGATGGGGTGGCGGTGAGCCGTCAACTCAGGCCATAATGGCCGCAGGGGCGCGGCTGTCGCCAGGTACCCCGGTTTCCGGGTCGTCCATCGCCAGGTGCATGCCGTTTCCGGCTGACGGCGTTACCAGGGCGGCCCTTGGCCTGGGTCCTCCAGCGACCCGTCTCATCGCCTGAGGAGCGCGCTGATTCATGCTGTCAACCCTGACATCCTTCTCCGCTCTGTACCTTGCCACCTTGCTGATGCTCTTGGGCACCGGCATGTTCAATACCTACATGGCCTTGCGCCTGACGGCGCAATCCGTCAGCGAAATCTGGGTGGGCGGCCTGATCGCGGCTTACTACCTGGGGCTGGTGGGCGGTGCCCGTCTCGGGCACAAGCTGATCATCCGGGTCGGGCATGTGCGTGCCTATGTCGCCTGTGCGGCCATCGCGACGGTCATGGTGCTGGCGCAGAGCCTGGGCGATTCGCTCTGGCTGTGGCTGCTGTTTCGCCTGATTTCCGGGCTGGCCATGGTGACGCAGTTCATGGCGATAGAAAGCTGGCTGAACGAGCAGACGGAAAATCGTCAGCGGGGCCGGGTATTTGCCTTCTATATGCTGGTATCGGGGTTGGGGACGGTGCTGGGGCAGCTGGCCCTGAGCGCCTATCCTGTGCTGGATCTGCGGCCGCTGACCTTCGTGGCTATCTGCCTGTCCATTTGCCTGGTGCCTATCGCGTTGACGGCCCGCTCGCACCCCGCAGCGCAATTGCCGGCTCCGCTGGATGTGCCTTATTTCATCCGCAAGGTGCCGCAGGCGCTGGCCGCCATTCTGGTGTCGGGTAACCTGACGGGCGCGTTTTATGGCCTGGCGCCGGTGTATGCGGCCAAACAGGGCATGGATACCGCGCAGGCCGCCATCTTTGTGGCCATTGCCGTGGCGGCGGGGGTGTTGTCGCAGTGGCCCATGGGCTGGCTGTCCGATCGGGTGAACCGGGTGGCGCTGATTCGCGTCAACTCGGTGTTGCTGACCCTGATCGTGGTGCCGATGTGGTGGGGCAGCTATCTGCCAACCATGGCATTGATGGTATTGGCCGGCCTATCGGGCATTCTGATCTTTACCCTGTATTCGCTCAGTACGGCCTTTGCCAATGATCACGTGGACCAGGAGCGGCGCGTGGGCTTGAGCGCGGTCCTGTTGATGGTCTATGGCCTGGGCGCTTGTATCGGGCCGCTGCTGGCTGGGGTGCTGATGGACAAGATCGGCCCGTCGTGGTTCTTCGTCTTTGTGTCGGCGTGCAGCGTGCTGCTGGTTTTCATCATGAATCCGCGCCGGGTGACCAGCATGCGTCCGGCGGGCGATGCGCCAGTGCAGTTCGTGGCGACGCCGGATATTTCCCACGGCTCGCCGCTGGCGACCACGCTGGACCCGCGCAGTACGCCTGAGGACGATGTGTATATCGAAACCGTGGCCGTGGATAACACCCCGGTCACCGAGCAGGCGGGGCCGCAGCAGCCACCTGGCGGCACGGCGCCTGAGCCGTCGGCCGCACGGCAGGAGCCGGTCGCGCCGGAAGAGCAGGATGATCCTTATATTGCTGGCGCTGTAGCCGCGATTGCGGGCGGCGCAGTCATGGAGTCGCCTGCCAGCGGCTCAGCGCGGCCAGAGCGCGACAATGGCAAGGATCGCAAGCCCGACCCCGGCCCAGCCGCGTAAGCCGGGACGTTCATTGAACAGGCAGGCGCCTGCCAGAGCGCCTGCGGCAATCACGCCGATGTTCATGGCAGTGAATATCAGTGCAGGATTGTCGGGGTAGGCGCGGTGGGCGCGCAGGTAAAAGACGATATTGCTGAAATTCAGCAGGCCCAGCGCCAGCCCCCAGGCCAGGTCGCGGCGCCGCAGGCCTTGCCCGCGCCGCCACAGAAACAGCGCCATGACCAGGCCGGCCAGGACAAAGCAGGCCAGCAGCACGGTGGCAAAGTGATCCTGGTGGCGAGCCACTTGCTTGAACAGCGTATCCACGCTGCCATAGGCCAGCCAGACGGCCAGCAGCAAGGCCCAGCTACGGGGCGAGCCGGAGGTGGCAGCCTGGGCAGGGTGAGACGGGCCTTGCATCAGCAGAAGCAGCGCTGCCAAGGCTAGCGCGATGCCGGCCATGATGGCGGGTGTCAGCGTCTGGCCGAAAAACAGGAATGCAGCCAACAGCGGCAGACAGACAGATAAGCGCTGGGCGGCATCGCTGCGCACGATGCCGGCGTGCTTGACGGCACTGCCCATGACCAGAAAGCCAGCCGGCAACAGCAGGCCCAGCGCCAGCAGCACCCACCACGGCGTTTGCATGGCATGCCAGCCGGACAGGCTGGGCGGCAGCCAGGCCAGGCACAGCAGCGCAGCCAGCAGATAGTTCACCGCAATCATGGTGGCGTGGTCGCAACCGCGTCGGGCTGATTGCTTGAGCAGCAGCGTGACGGTGACGCTGCTGGCGATGGCCAGTATCAGCGAGAACATGCGTGGCAGGCTTCCCGTGCTGAGGATTCCGCGGCCAGTGCGCTTTCGGCGCGGCTGTCGTCATGGGAATGGACGGCGCCTGGCAGCTGTGCGGAGGTATGCATGCCCAGGCGCTCCAGCAGTTTGCGGTCGGCATCGGCTTGCGGGTTGGGCGTGGTCAGCAGCATATCGCCATAGAAAATGGAGTTGGCGCCCGCCAGGAAGCACAACGCCTGGATGCCCTCCGGCATTTCCTCGCGGCCAGCCGACAGGCGGACACGGGCGCGCGGCATGGTGATGCGCGCGACGGCGATGGTGCGAACGAATTCGAATGGATCCAGCGTATCCAGGCCGGACAAGGGGGTGCCGGCGACCTGCACCAGATTGTTGATGGGCACGGACTCCGGGTAGGGCGACATATTGGCCAGCTGGGCAATCAGCCCGGCGCGTTCGCGGCGCGACTCCCCGAGGCCGACGATGCCGCCGCAGCAAATCTTGATGCCGGCGTCGCGGACATGGTGCAGGGTGTCCAGCCGGTCCTGGTAGGTACGGGTGGTGATGATGCGGCCATAGAATTCGGGTGCGGTATCCAGGTTGTGGTTGTAGTAGTCCAGGCCGGCGTCGCTCAGCGCCTGCGCTTGTTCTGCTTCAAGCATGCCCAGCGTCATGCAGGTTTCCAGTCCCAGTCCGCGCACGGCGCGCACGATGCCGGTCAGGGCTTCCATATGCCGTGGCTTCGGGCGGCTCCAGGCCGCACCCATGCAAAAGCGCGTCGCGCCGGAGGCCTTGGCACGCTGTGCTGCGGCCAGGACGGAATCGACATCCATCAGCTTGTCTGCCTGAACCGGCGTTTCGTAATGGGAGGACTGCGGGCAATAGGCGCAGTCCTCGGCACAGCCGCCGGTTTTGATGGAGAGCAGCGTGGCCAGTTCGATCCGCGCCGGGTCGAAATGTTCACGGTGGGTTTCCTGGGCGCGGTACAGCAGTTCCGGAAAGGGCAGGTCGTACAGGGCGAGGATGGCTTCCCGGCTCCAGTTCTGCGCCGGAGCGAGTGCGTCGGCCTGGCGGGGCGTCAGCGGAAGGGGGACGGTGGTCGTGGCGGCAGGTGTATGCGGGGATAGGGACATGATGAACTCCTGTAATCGGCTGATCGTAGGAGTTCGAGAAAACAAATCTCAAGAACGATTTTTAGCTGAACTTGGACTTGTTTTATTGTGCATTGATTGATTTTTGGTGCTTATGCGCCATTTTCGGTTATCTTCGGTGAAATGTTGATAGATGTTTTTCATGTAATTTTGTATCAAATTGTGTTTTCAAGGCCTTTTTGCTGATTGTTTGACCGCCGAGGCAGCGGGATCGGCGCGTGCTGCGCGCGCGGGCGGCGGTATGCCTGGGGCCGGGGCGTATAATCCCCTCATGGGCATTGTCAACATATTCGAACCTATGCACGCCAGTCTGCGTGCCGCAGGCGCCTCGCTCCGCCGGGCCACACAGGCGCAGGAAACAACACCCATTCAGGGCGCCATGGTTCAAGGAGCAGGCTTGTGAGCAGGAAAATCACCATTAATACCGAAGCAGATCTTGAAAAGCTGCGCATTTCAGGGCGTCTGGCTGCTTCTGTGCTGGAAATGATCACGCCGTATGTGAAGCCCGGTGTTTCCACGGAAGCGCTGGACGACATCTGCCGCGAGTACATCATCAACGAATTGCAGGCCACGCCGGCCAATATCGGCTATCACGGCTATACCAAGACCTCCTGCACCTCGGTCAACCACGTGGTGTGCCACGGCATTCCATCGCCGACGAAGATTCTCAAGGACGGCGATATCGTCAATATCGACGTGGCTTTGATCAAGGATGGTTACTACGGCGATACCAGCCGTATGTATTACGTCGGCAAGGTCGGCCCGCTGGGGCGGCGTCTGGTGAACGTGACTTACGAGGCCATGCGTGCCGGCATCATGGTCGTGCGTCCGGGCGCAACGCTGGGCGATATCGGCCATGCCATCCAGACCGTTGCGCATCGCGAGGGTTTTTCCGTCGTGCGCGAGTACTGCGGGCACGGCATTGGCCGCGTTTATCACGATGAGCCGCAGGTGCTGCACTATGGCAGCAAGGGCCAGGGCATGAAGCTGGTCGAAGGCATGGTGTTCACCATCGAGCCGATGATCAATGCTGGCCGTGCCGGCGTGAAAGTGCTGGGCGATGGCTGGACTGTCGTGACCAAGGACCATTCGCTGTCGGCGCAATGGGAGCACATGGTGGCCGTGACCGCAGATGGCTACGAGCTGCTGACCCCCTGGCCTGAAGGGACTGGCGACTACCCCGAGATTCCCCTGGTGCATACCGTCACGGCCTGAGGCTGGCTGCGGGCGCCGTTTTCTTGTCTTAGGAGACTCTTCGACGTGGCTTACGATAACAACAATGTGTTTGCGCGCATCCTGCGCGATGAATTGCCCAGCATCCGTGTCTATGAAGACGAGCACACGGTTGCGTTCATGGACATCATGCCGCAGGCGCCCGGACACGTGCTCGTGATCCCCAGGGAAGCCGCCGAGACCTTGCTCGACCTGTCCGATGACGGCGCGCGCGCGGTGATCAGCACCACGCGCCGCCTGGCCATTGCGGCCAAGCAGGCCTTTGCGCCGCAGGGCATTCTGGTTGCGCAAATGAACGGCGCTGCCGCCGGGCAAACGGTGCCGCATATCCATTTCCATGTCATTCCGCGCAACGCGGGGCAAGAAGTGCTGGCCCATGCAGCCGAGAAGGGCGATATGACGGAACTGGTGGCTAACGCGGAAAAGCTGCGCAAGGTGCTGGCTGACATGGCCAAGGCCGAAGCCTGAGCGCCTGCCTGCGGCACATGCCGCGGGCAAAAGCCAGCCAAAAACCAACCAAAAGCAAACCGTTACCCGCTTGCGGGGGTAGCGGTTTTTTCTTTGCCTTCCAGGGGTCGGCTGGCGTCGCTCGTGGATTATCGTACGCGCATGCGGGCGACCCAGGCCGTTATCAGCAGGGCGGCCGCTCAATCTATTGTGGCCCATAGGGCGGCAATTGCTGCCCAAGGTGCATGCGGTTCAGGCGCTGCTCACTGCCGAATTGCGCATTGCCTAGTGGTGGCGCTGGCACGTGCCTGGGCGCGCGCTCGGGCAAGGCTCAGCTTTCTGCCGGCTGCACTGCCTGGTACAGCGCTTGCAGCAGGTCGGATTGTGTGACGATGCCCGTCAGCTGGCCGTTGGCGTCCAGGATGGGGATATGCCGCAGGCGCTGCTGGGCGAAGAGCGGGATCAGGCTGCTGATCGGGGCATCTTCGCTGGCATGGGTGACGGGGGCCGTCATGATGTCGGCTACCGTGGGCACGCCTTCCGTTTTGGGCTTGCGCCGTCCCAGCAGGGCGCGCAAGCCGCGCGGCGCGGGCACAGGCGTCGTGGCGGTCAGCGTGGAATCGGCAAAGTCCGAGGCCGTGGCGATGCCGATCAGGTGGTGCTGATCATCGACGATGGGCAGCGCCTTGAGTTTGTTGCTGCGGATGATTTCCCAGGCCTGCGGCTGGCGTGTTTCCGGTGAGACAGCGATGGGGTCGCGGCTCATGATGTCGCGGCACAGCGTTGCGCCCAGAATGCGCTCATAGGTGGCGCTTTCGGTATATTCCAGCACCTGCGCCAGCTCGCTGCGGCTGATGTTGAGGGCCTGGTTGTAGCGTGCCAGCGCGCGATCCAGGTCTTCATCGGTAAAGCGGTTGGTGGCCGGCCTGGCAGGAGAGACCGTCTTGGGCGGCTCCATGTAGGGATAGGCCTTGCCGGTCAGGTTGTTATAGATGGCGCCCAGGATGACCAGCAGCAAGGTATCCGTGAAGATGGGCACCAGTGCAAACGAAATATCGGTAATGTGCGTCAGCGAGGCAAAAAGCGCGACCGCGACGCCTGGCGGGTGGACGCAACGCAGGATAAACATGGCGGTCATGGCGCCGGCAACCGCCAGTGCGGTGCTTGGCACCGGGGGCAGGCCGGCATGGGCGCACAGGACGCCGACGCAGGCGCCGGCGGTATTGCCCAGGACGGCAGCGTAGGGCTGGGCTAGCGGGCTGCCGGGCAGGAGAAAAACCAGAAGCGAGGTGGCCCCCAGCGAACCGACCATCCAGTAGGTGTGCAGGTCGTCGCCAATCATCCATTGGCTGAACTGGGAGGTGATCAGAATCGCCAGGCCGGCGCCGATGAGGGCACGCAGACGCTCACGATTGTTGATCTGGAAGGGGGCGGGCTTGAGCGCCAGCAGCAGGCGATGCATTAAACCGGACATGATGGCAAATCATAGACCCTTCGGTCCTTGCCGTGAAGGCATTCAGGCCGGGGCGCGCCCGACCGGAGACAGGCGCCACAATACAGATCCCGCTTGAGTACCGTGGTATGCACGCCGCAGTTTTTTCCAGCATGTTAAATTCTTTGAGTAATAAGAATAATTCTCATACAATTCTTGCTTCCACATCTCTTTGACCGAATGGCCGATCCCTGCTGCTGTGCCGGGGTCAGGTCGCCGGAGTCCGCCTGTGCCAGTCAAAGCCTTTACGCCAGCTGATCCTGTTGACGCGCTTTACCAAGACCACCAAGGGTGGTTGCATGGCTGGCTGCGCCGTCGTCTGGGCAATGATGCCGATGCCGCGGATCTGGTGCAGGATACGTTTCTCAGCGTGATCTGCTCCGGCAAGGCAGCAGAAATCATCGAGCCTCGTCCCTATCTCACGACGATTGCGCGTTGCCTCGTGGCCAACAGGCACCGGCGCCGGCAATTGGAAGAGGCCTACCTGGCCGCACTGGCAGCCTTGCCCGAAGAGATGGAAATGTCGCCCGAAACCCGGGCGCTGGCTTTGGAAACCCTGCTGCGCCTGGACAAGATGCTGGATGGCTTGCCTGCCAAAGTCCGCGAAGCCTTCATGCTGGTGCACCTGCAGGGCGCTTCCTACCAGGAGGTGGCGCAGGCGCTGGGTGTTTCGACCAGTTCGGTCAAGCAATACCTGATGCGCGCCAATCAGCAGGCTTTCCTGGTGTTGCTGGGATGAGCGGCATGGTGTCTTCCTGGCTGGCCGGTGGCGATGGCGGGCGCGAGGAAATTGCTCGCGCTGCCGCCTACTGGATGACGGAACTGATGGCCGATGACGTTTCCGCCGATACCCGGCGGCGCTGGCGGCAATGGATGGAATCCGATCCCGCCCATCGCGAGGCCTGGGCCCGTTTCGAAAGCCTGGGCGTGGGCTTGCGCACGCTGAATCCTGCGGCGGCGCGGCAGGGCTTGTCCGGCGTGCACGATGCCGGGCGCCGGCGTGCATTCAAGCGTGTGGCCGCCGTGGCGGTCGGTGGCGTCAGCCTTGGCGCACTGATGCAGGTGCATGGCTGGCAAAGCCTGGTGGCGGATTACAGCACCGGGGTCGGCGAGCAGCGCATGCTGACGCTCACGGATGGCACACGGTTGCTGCTCAACACCGATAGCGCGGTGGATGTCGATTTCACGGCAGGCCTGCGCCTGATCCGGCTGCGCCAGGGTGAAGTGCTGATCGAAACCGGCAAGGATGCGCTGGATCGCCCGATGCGGGTGGAAACGGCGCAGGGCTGGGTCGCGCCGCTGGGCACGCGGTTTATTGTCAGGCAGCGCGAGGCCGACACGATTGTGAGCGTCCTGGAGCATCGCGTGGTGCTGATGGCCGATGGCTGGTTGCGTTCCTATGTGCTGGAGGCCGGGCAACGCGCCGTGATCCAGCCTGGAACCGGGCCGCAAGCCCGTCCGCTGAAAGATGAGGACGGCGCCTGGGCGCGCGGCGAACTCGTGGCCGATGATGTCCGCCTGGCCGATTTCTTGGCGGAGCTGAGTCGTTACCATCGTGGCTGGCTGCTGTGCGACCCTGCCGTCGCAGACCTGCGCCTGACCGGGCTCTTCCCCTATATGGATACGGACCGGGTGCTGACCGCAATCACCCAGGCCTTGCCGGTACGGGTGCAGCGCCACAGCCGCTACTGGCTCAAGCTGGTGCCTGCTTGAGTCCCATCGTCTGATAGCCGCTGTCTGCTGTCATCCGCACGGGTGGCCAGTGGCCGCGGTGCGGAGATGAGGGTGAGGGGCCGCGATGTCTTTCCATTGCCTTGATACGTTTTGTTGCAAATATCCGGGCAGATAATCTGACCATTTCTCGTTCTCAATCCACCTACACCATAGATGGCGTCGCATTGCGTGGCGCATGTGAATCGGGTTGTAGAGGAACACGGAATGGAAGGAAAGCGCAGCGCTGGCCGTCAGGGATGTCGGGTCGCCAGCCCGGAGAGAGCCGGCAGGCGCGGTTTGCGTGATGCAAGTTGGGGCGCCTTGGTGCTGACCGCCGGGCTGGCGTTGCAACTGAGCCCGGAGCCGGTGCAGGCGCAGAATGGCCGCGTAGCGGCAGCGGGTGTGTATGAGTTCAATATTGCTCCCGGGCCGTTGGCGCAGGTGCTGCGCCAGGCAGCGAGCATTTCGGGCGAGGCCATCACCTTCGTGCCGGCGCTCACGGAAGGGTTGAGCAGTCCCGGCCTGCAAGGAAGCTATTCCACCAGCGAGGCATTCCGCCGCCTGTTGCTGGGCAGCAATCTGGAAGCACGGCGCCAGGTGGACGGCACCTATGTGCTGCGCGCGTTGCCGCCGCAGTCAGCCGCTGGCGTGGCGAACCTGGATGCGGTGGAAGTGGTGGGAACCCCGGAAGATCCCAAGGACGAGGTGTACCGAACCTCGCATTCGGTGAGTGTGCTGACGCGTGACGATCTTGAGCGTTTTCGAGGCACCTCGGTGGGGGACATATTCCAGGGTGTGCCGGGCGTGCTGGTGGGCGAGAACCGCAACTCAGGCGGCCTGGATGTCAATATCCGCGGCATGCAGGGCCAGGGCCGGGTACCGGTGCTGATCGACGGTTCGCGGCAGGAAACGACGGTGTACCGGGGGTACGCGGGGGTATCTTCCCGGACCTACGTGGATCCCGACCTGATCGGTGGCGTGCGTATCGACAAAGGGCCGAACATGGATGCAGGTGGCACTGGCGCCATCGGCGGCCTGGTCAGCATGCGTACCCTGGAGGCCGACGACATTCTGCGTAATGGTGAATCGTTCGGGATGCGCATGCGTGGCACGGCGATTGGCAACAACAGCGGCTCGCCGTCGGATCCGGGGCAGCGCGCCGGATTGGCGGACAGCGGCAAATATCGCATCAATTGCGTATCGGAGTTGCTGTGCTCGGGGGAGCATGACTTTGCCAATGCCCTGGGCCCGGAGGAAACGCTGGATCGCCCTGGCACCTTCACGCCCAAAAGCTGGGCAGGCAGCCTGGCGCTGGCGGGCCGTTTCGACAAGTTGGAGCTGGTCGGTGCCATTGCGCATCGGGAGCAGGGCAATTATTACGCCGGGAACCATGGCCCCAAGGCCAAGATGGAAGTCATAGACAGCTATGACGGCGGGTTCTGGACGGACATCATTACCGAACGTACCGGGGCGTCGCGCTTTCGGGGCGGCGAGCGTGTCGTCAACAGCAATTACAAGAGCGATTCCACGCTGCTCAAAGGCAAGATCAATCTGTCCGAAGACCAGGAACTGAAGCTGAGCTGGTTGCGCTACCGCAGTACCTACGGCGAACTGATGCCGTCGCAGCTGATCTGGTACAGCGTTGTGCGCCAGACGGCCAACAGCGAGGTGACGGCCAATACCTGGACGAGCCAATACCGTTGGAATCCTGCGGCGACAGACCTGATCGACCTGCAAGCCAATCTCTGGCTGACGCGTACGCGCAGCATGAACAACAACTACTCCGATGACCTGAAGTACCTGGGCTCGGAAACCGAACGCTACCGCCGCTGGGGGCTGGATGCCAGCAACACCATGCGCTTTGAGTGGCTGGGCGCAACGGAAATCCGTTACGGTGGCGCCTTGCAGAAAGAGCATGTGACATCCCGTCCGGATGAGGGGAGTTCCGCTTTGCCACAAGGCCGGCTGGGCGAGCGTACCGAGTACAGCGCATTCGCAGCGCTGAAGTACAAGCCGGTGGAAAGCGTGACGCTGGATGCCGGGCTGCGTTATACGCGTTTTCGCTCCAACGACAACAAGCCTGTGCTACTGACGAATTCCAGCGCTTATTGCGTGGATAGCGCAGGTGCCGGCGAGTGCGACGATGTTTTCCTGGATTCCCGTGGCAGCGGCTCGGCCCCGATGATCGGGCTGACCTGGGAGCCGGTTTACGGGCTGCAGTTCTATGCGCGTTATGCCGAGGCCTTGCGCATGCCCAGCCTGTTCGAGACCACCTCCGGCTTTTCCGTCAGCGCCACGCCGGACGCCAACCTCAAGCCGGAGCGGGCGGTCAGCCGTGAAGTGGGCATCAACTACATGTTGGATGGCCTGCTGACCGACAGCGACAGCCTGAGGCTGAAACTGGCTTATTTCCGCAACCATACGCGCAACTACCTGACCCGGACCATCCCCAATACGAACGAAAACAGCGGTTCGCCACTGTTTCGGTTGCGCAACATCGACAGTGTGAATGTCAATGGCGTGGAACTGGGCGGTTCATATGACATCGGGCCGATGTGGGTGGAGTTCAGCGGCACCCGCTACAACAAGATCGAAGTCTGCCATGAAGGGAGCTACCGCAGCGAGGAGTGCACCGACTACGGCCTGGCCAACAGCTATATCAACAACATGATTCCGCCCAACTGGCACGCCAGCCTGCTGGTCGGCACCCGCCTGTTTGATCAGCGCCTGACGGTAGGCATGCGCGGAACCTTCATGGGCAAGCGCAACCCTATGCCGCGGTTTGACAGCCAGGGTGTGGACACGATTTTTGCGCGGCCGGTCGATTGGCATGCCTACAAGATCTTCGATCTGTTTGCGTCCTATCGCTTCAACGATAACTTCAGCGTCGATTTCAACATCGACAACATTACCGACCGCTACTACCTGGACGCCTTGAGCCTGGGCCTGGTGCCCGCACCGGGGCGGACGGCGAGGCTGAGCGCCACGGTGCAGTTCTGAGCGGCCCGAGGCCAGACATTTACGTCGCGTGAGTACACAGATGAAGCCGGCTTCGTCCGTGATTTTTGCGCGCACCATTCACGAAAAGGAAAATACCTATGACATCCGGAGCAAAAAAGCTGCTGCTGGCTTTTGGCGCCGCGCTCGTGCTGTCCGCATGCGGCGGTGGTACTGACAGTGGCTATGATGGGGACAGCGAGAACCCTGCGGGCGTGAACCAGCCCAAACCCGCCATCCAGATATTGGTCGGTGACCAGCTGGTACAGTCCGGCGGGACGGTGCAACTGGGCCAGACGGTCGTGCTGGATGGCAAGTCCAGCAAAGGGGGCATCATCGGCTATCAGTGGGTCTTGAATCGCAAGCCCATCAATAGCCAGGTGACGCTGGAAAATGCGGGCGATTCCGTCGCCCGCCTGTTGCCAGACGTGCCGGGTGAGTATCAGGTCGCACTGATGGTCAGCAATGGCGCATCGTCGGCAACGGCATCTACCGCGCTTCTGGTAGTCAATGAAGACCCGGTTGCCGTTGTGCCGACAGGCATCGAGGCCTTGGTGGGGGCGGTGCAGCTCGATGGCAGCGCCAGCGTTCCGCCTTTCAATGGCGATGTCAAGAAATTGGCGTATGCCTGGCGCCTGATTGGCGTGCCCCCGGAAAGCGCATTGCGGAGCATGGATCCGGATGAGGCCAAGCGTGCAGTGGCGCGTTTCAAGGCGGACAAACCGGGTAAATACGAGTTCGACTTGACGGTTTTCTATGAGGACCGCACCAGCGCGCCGGCACGCGTGACGGTAAATGTCAGCGAACCGTTCGCGCGTCCGGTCGCGACCATTACGCTACCACCTGCTGACCAGACTTTGCTGGTGGGACAGGAAATTACGATCGACGGGGGCGCCAGCCAGCTGGGTGGCGGCGATCACCTGGAGTATCGCTGGAAAGTCATCCCGGGGAAGTCTGGCTTGCCTGGCAGTGAGCACGACGCCGTGGTTTATGACGCCAAGAAGCAGGTCATGCGTTTTGTTCCGCGTGCCGCTGGCCGGCATCGCATAGAGCTGTCCGTGTTCAACGGGGTCGCTCGCAGCGGGGATCTGCCGGTACAGGCATTCGTCAATATCATGCCCGTGCCCGGTCAGCCGAACATGCGGCCTATCGCCCGCCTCGGGTTGGACAGTGCGCCGGGCGGCATGGTGGAAACTGGTACGACGCTCATGCTGCAGGGCAACCTGTCGTATGACGTGGACTCATTCGATCCCTATACCCTGACTCATAAGTGGGAACTGCTGAGCGCGCCGCCAGCTTCTGACCAGGCCGCGATCAAGAAGGCATTGGCCAGTGGCGGCAGCATGCCTTCCGTGCTGTTCGATGCGAAGGGGGACTATGAAATTGCCCTGACCGTCGTGGATGCCGAGGGTGCCGAGTCCGAGCGTCTGGTGCAGAAGTTCACGGCCACCAATGGCGCCAACCGCCGTCCGTCCGCTGTGATCTATGAATCTCGCGGCAACACCAATGCGGCTGTTGGCATGCTGGTGACCCTGGATGGTTCGCAAAGCACCGATGCTGACCGCAACCAGCTGACATACGAATGGACGCTGGTGGATGCGCCTGATGGCAGCCAGGCCACATTGGTGCCGGTGGGCAAGGATGGCGACCGTGCGCAGTTCACGGTAGATAAGGCCGGCCCCTATACGGCGACGCTGGTGGTGATTGATAAGCCCACGAACGGGCAGCCGATCTCGCGTAGTGCGCCTTGGCCCTTGACCATTTTCGCCAAGGCTCGCAATCATGCGCCGCAGGTGCGGCCGTCGCTGGGGGATCTGCAGTACACCAATGTCGGTTCCACCGTCTATGACGCGGAGCAGCCCTTGCTGATCGGCCCGTTGATCAAGGACAAACTGTTCCGGGTATATGCCAACGGGACGGAGCAACAGCACAAACTGACGCTGTGGCATGGTTTTGCGCTGGGTGCCAATGCGGTGGATCCGGATGGGGATACGCTGACCTATCTGTGGACCATGAAGAACCAGCCGAACGGTGCCAAGTGGGAGCTGGGTGAAAAATTGTGCTCGGTCGGCGGATCCTGGACGGCTGCCAATGGCGACTACCCGACATGGCGCCATGCACAGGCCAATCTGGGGCAGTGGACCTGCCCGGACCTGACGCTGGCGCCGACGGTGACGGGCAACTACAGCGTCGAGCTGATGGTCAGCGACGGCGTGGAAGCGACCGGGCCGTTCACCCTCAACATGAATGCCGCAACGCGCGAGCAGTATCCCACGCTGTTGCTGGAGGACAGGCTGATTGCCCATCGCTGGAGCAATGAACTGCAGCAGGCGGTGGCGCAGCCTGATGCGGAGAAGGAGTTCAAGCAGGAGCTGTTCCCGTACCAGGCCACGTATGCGCAGACGCCCAAGCAGGCAAGCCTTCCGGTCACGACAGGCTTGACTGCCGCGCGCGGGTTCAATGACGATGCGGTGATCAAGACCTTCCGCCTGACGGCTTATGACCAGGACTACACCATTGTGAATCTCGAGGCCTATGACAAGGACAATATCGAGCGTCCCCGCTTTGTGGGTCTGGACAATGGCACGGTGATCCGGCGCGGACAATCGGTAGAGTTCCAGCTGATCTGGCCGATCAACAATCTGCAAGGCTGCGGGCTGAGCACCGGGGATCAGAACACCTTCGTCAACAAGAACGGCCTGGTCTGGAAGTTTGGTCTGAAGGAACGCCCCGATTGGACCTTCGAATACAACCCCGGTAACAACGTGGTGGGGATGCAGGAAGCGGTGGACCGCAAGGGGCAAACGTATCAGGCTTGCGTGAGGGCCCAGTAAATACCGCATCCGCTGCTTGAGCGTGGGTGTGCGGCTGACCCGCCTGGCCTGAGGCCGGGCGGGGGCCCGCCGGCCCAGGAGGGGCGGCAGGTGTGCGGCAGAAAGTCGTTGCCGATGTGAAAATCGCTTTGGGAAGTCTTCAGGCGATAAAAAAATAGAAGTGTTGTATTTGTGCAAATATGAAAAATATTCGATACGGAGCTTGCGCACGGGTTTTCTTTCATGCATAATTCAATTCTTCGCTGCTGACACAGAGAAGCCAACGAAAAAAACGAAGCGAAAGCCGAGTAAAAAGTTGGTGGAATGTTGAAGCAAATGGGGGTATAGCTCAGCTGGGAGAGCGCTTGCATGGCATGCAAGAGGTCAGCGGTTCGATCCCGCTTACCTCCACCACGAAGCGAAGAGGTTCTTGAAAAAGAACTTGTAGTAAATCGAAGAAGTGCTGTATAATCTTCGATCTGTTGTTTTGGTCCTGTCCCCTTCGTCTAGAGGCCTAGGACATCACCCTTTCACGGTGAGTACAGGGGTTCGAATCCCCTAGGGGACGCCACTAATTTTGTGGTACCGCTGCGGAGCGGTAGTTCAGTTGGTTAGAATACCGGCCTGTCACGCCGGGGGTCGCGGGTTCGAGCCCCGTCCGCTCCGCCAAAAGATTCAAAAAAAGCACCTTGAAAAAGGTGCTTTTTTTTCGTCCATGCCACAGCTATCCTGTGTGCGATCCCTGCTGGCATTTGTTGGCAGGGCAGACGGACGCAAGGAAATCATGCACTTTTACCCCAGTATCCGCCTGCCAGCCATGCTGGCAGGCCTTGCTCTGGCCATGGCCTGCGTGCCTCCTGCCATGGCGCAGCAGGGGCAATACCTGGTCAAGACGGATGAGGCGACCCGTAGCCGGGTGGAGGCCATTGTTGCCATGCCCACCTTGTCCGAACCGGGTTTGAGTCATGGCGAACGGCTGGCGCAGGTGTCGTCCCTATTTCTGGGCGTTCCCTATTTGGCCGATACGCTGGTGGGTTCGCGCGATACCCGGGAGATGCTGGTGGCGGATTTCAATCGGGTCGATTGTTTTACGTTTATTGATTACGTGGAAGCCTTGAGCCGTGCCACGGACAGCAACGATTTTCTGGCCCGGCTGGCTGCCATCCGCTATGCGGATGGCACGGTGGATTTCCGTCATCGCCGCCACTTTTTTTCCGATTGGGCGGCTGTCGAGCCCAGGAATGCGAGAGATGTGACGCGTGAGCTGGGCAGCATCACGGTTTCGGTGGATAAGGTGCTGAACCGCAAGGCCGATGGCACGGAGTATTTGCCCGGCCTGGGGGGGACGCCCAGGACGATAGATTACATTCCGGCCGCTGCCATTGATGAACATGTGCTGGAGCAGTTGCAGACCGGAGATTATGTGGGCGCCTATACGCCGCTGGATGGCCTGGATGTGACGCATGTGGGGATTGTGATCAAGGCGGGTGGTCAGGTCTGGTTCCGCAATGCTTCCTCCGTGCAGGCCAATAGGAAGGTGGTCGATGTGCCGCTGCGGGAATATATGGCGGCGAAACCCGGCATGGTGGTGCTGCGTACGCACTGAAGAGAGCCGTTCGGGTCAGGACTGCTTTGGCCGGGATGGCTATCCGGCGTCGGGCACCGAGACCGAGTAGCGGACGGGCAGGCTGGAGGATGGCGGGGGAGGGCTATCCATTATTTGCATAGTTGCCATTCGGATGGCGCATGGTTTGGCGTCCGGGGCCGGTGTATAGTCCTTGCGAATCCGGCCGCATCTGGCCGGGCCTGTGCATCTGCTCCGTATCGAGGCCGCATGACGACGAATTTTTCATACACCATTGCTCCAGAAATTTTCCAGGATCATCCGGAATACCGGCGGGGCGTGGTCGTGTTCGCAGGCTTGGACAATTCGCGGCCCGATGCCGGGCTGACAGCCTTGCTGCGGGAGAGTGAAGCGGCATTGCGCGAGCGCATCGCCGGCAATCCGGCCGAGTACCCGCAGATTGCCGCGTGGCGGGAAGCCTATCGCCGGTTTGGTGCCAAGCCTTCCGAGCACCGCAGTGCCATTGAGGCCTTGAGCCGCCGTGTGCTCAAGCCGGATACCTTGCCCGACATCAATCCGCTGGTGGATATCGGCAACCTGCTGTCCTTGCGCTACGTGCTGCCGGCCGGGGTGCATCCCATTGGTGCGCACTCGCAGGAGATTGCCCTGCGCAAGACGGAGGACGGAGATGGGTTCCTGGCCGAGCCAGGCAAAGCGCCTGAAAGCATCGCCGCGGGCGAGATCGTGCTGGCCGCTGGCCAGCGGGTGCTGACGCGGCGCTGGACCTGGCGCCAGGCTGCCGATACGCGCACAGTGGCCGATACTTCGTGCGTCTTTTTCGATATCGACGGTTTGCCGCCAAGCAGCCGCGATGATGTCGAGAACGCGGTGGCGGACGTCGTGGCCCTGGTCGGCCGATATTGCGGCGGGCGCTGTCTGGGGCAGGCGGTGCTGGATGCCACGCAGCCTGTCACGCGGATCGCATTGGACTGAGCCCGCTGCCATGAACTTCGCCTTCAATCACCTGAGCGTGTCTCAGTTGATGGCGTTGGCGGCCATACTGGAAGTGCGCAACCTGAGCCGGGCGGCGAAGCTGCTGGGCACGAGCCAGCCCGCCCTGAGCCGCCATCTGGCGCAGTTTCGCGAGGCCTTGGGCGATCCGCTGATGGTGCGCCGCGGGCGGGAATATGTGCTGACCGAGCGGGGGCAAGCCTTGCTGGATCCGTTGCGCGAGGTGCTAGCAGGCCTGGAGCGCTTGAGTTCCCCCACCGAGTTTTCCCCTGCCCGTTGCGAGCGCCGTTTTTGCCTGGCAGGGTCGGATTATGTCGCGCAGTACATTTTGCCTGGCCTGCTGCATGACCTGGCCGAGCAGGCGCCAGGTGTCAGCGTGGAGTTCCGCATCTGGCAGGCCGATCGGTATGACTGGCTGGAGGACGGCAAGGTCGATCTGGTAACGACCATGCTGGAAGATACGCCTGCTGACTACCATGGCCGGGTACTGGGCGAGGATACGCCTGTTTGCTGCATGCGCAGCGGCCATGCGCTGGCCAATGCTGAGCAGATCACCCAGGCGCAGTACTTGTCCTGGCCGCATGCCACGATCAGCCTGGGGGGTGACAAGGACAGTTTCATCGACGCGCATCTGCGTCGCCAGCACTTGCGCCGTGACCTGAAGCTGGCGGTGCCGTTCTACAGCGCCGCGCTCAGTGTCATCCAGCAAAGCGACATGTTGCTGACGTTGCCCGACCACATCGCCCGCCAATGGGCGCAGCAGGCAGAGGTCTGTGCGCGGCCCTTATCCTTCATCGAGCATCGTTTCCGCTACTGGGTCGTCTGGCACAGCCGTATCCAGAGTTCCCCAGAACAGCAGTGGTTCCGGCAATTCGTGTTCGAGCATTGCCGCAATTCCCGTTTTCTCAGCCCTGGCGATGCGGTGCCGCCAGGCTATGCAGTCTGAGCATTTTCCTTAGGCGGTACGCGCCTGGCTGCGGCAGGAGGGCATTGTCGAACCGTCGAACGCAATGACAAGATAATCGTAACTGGCAGGAGGCAAGTGATATGCAGACCGATCCGAACACCACGTACACCATGACAGGGGGCGATGCCCTGGTGCATGGCCTGAAAACCCACGGTGTCGATACCGTATTCGCGCTGCCTGGCGCGCAGATATATGGTTTGACGGATGCGCTGGCGCGCAATCAGGACAGTGTGCGCACCATAGGCGCACGCCATGAGCAGACCAGTGGCTACATGGCCTTCGGCTATGCGCGTTCCAGTGGCAAACCCGGCGTGTTTGCCGTGGTGCCTGGGCCCGGGATCCTCAATGCCAGCGCAGCGATGCTGACGGCGCATGGCTGCAATGCGCCCGTGCTGGCCATTACCGGCGACGTCATGAGCGGTTTCAAGGATCGCGGCCGGGGGCAGTTGCACGAGTTGCCCAAGCAATTGGAAATCCTGCGCGACCTGGGCAAGTGGGCGGCCCATATCGAGCAGCCTGCCGATACGCCCTGGCAGGTGGCGCGTGCCTTTCAGGAAATGCAGTCCGGGCGGCCCGGTGTCGTGTCGCTACAGGCTTCCTGGGATTTCTTCACCCAGCCAGGGCGGGTGCGTACCCAGGCGCCGCTGCCGCTGCAGCCCAAGCCGCCAGTGGACTGCGACGCCATTGCACGGGCGGCAAAGCTGCTGAGCCAGGCCAGGACACCCATGATTTTCGTGGGCTCAGGCGCTTTGGAAGCCAGCGCGGAAGTGCGTGAGCTGGCGGAGACGCTGGGCGCGCCCGTCGTGAGTTTCCGTGGGGGCCGTGGCGTGGTGGGCGATGATCACCCACTGGGTTTTACCGTGGCGTCCGGCGCCCGGCTGTGGCCGCAAACGGATGTGGCCATCGTGATCGGATCCCGCTTCGAGCTGTTTGATATCCGCTGGCGTCACCGCCCGGCCGGCTTGAAACTGATCCGTATCGACATCGACCCGGCGGAAGTGCGGCGCATCAGTGCGGATGTCAGTGTCTTGGCCGATGCGGCCGACGGGGCGGCGGCGTTGGCAGAAGAAGTACGGCGCACCGGCACGCCACCGCGTCGCGATGCGGAGCTGGCGGCCGCCAAGGCGGCGGCCGAGCAGGACATCCAGTGCATCCAGCCGCAGCTGGACTACCTGCGCGTGATTCGCGCAGTGCTGCCGCGTGATGGCTTCTTTGTCGAGGAGATTTCCCAGGTCGGCTTTACATCCATTTTCGGATTCCCGGTTTATGAGCCTCGTACCCTGGTGACTTCTGGTCAGCAGGGCACGCTGGGTTTCGGTTTTCCGACGGCGCTGGGCGTGAAGGTGGCCAATCCCGACAAGGCCGTGGTCTCCATCTGCGGCGATGGCGGCTTTCTCTTCGCGGCCCAGGAGCTGGCGACGGCGGTGCAGTATGGCATCAATGTCGTGACCATCGTGTTCAACAACAGCGCATTTGGCAACGTTTACCGTGATCAGCAGGAGGCGTTTGGTGGCCGTCTGCTGGGGTCGGAACTGGTGAATCCGGATTTCATGAAGTTTGCCGAATCCTTTGGTGTGCAAGGGCATCGCGTCCATGCGCCCGAAGCCTTGCGCGGTGTGCTGGAGCAGGCGCTTGCCGCTGACCGGCCGGTGCTCATCGAAGTGGTGGTGCCGCGTGGCACTGATGCCAGCCCCTGGAAATTCCTGCATCCGGACTTCTCCAAGGCCAGCATCTGAAGCCTTCAGGCTGAGGGTGGGCGCAGTGCGCTATCGCCAGCAGCTTGAGTGCATAAAGGTACAAAGCCCTGCCAGCATGTGCTGGCAGGGCTTTGTTTTCTGTTGCGGGCAAGGCCTGTCACGACAGCGGTGACGGGCCTTGTCGCAAGACAGGGCTTACTGGGCCTGCTGGACCCAGTTGGTGACGTAGTTGTCGCAACCGCCGGCCATGAACTGATCCGGGGTCGTCAGGTTTTGCACCTTGAACGACTTGATGACGCCTTGCTCTGCCGTCAGCGAAACCTTGCACTTGACCAGGCGGCGCTCCGCCACGTAGTTCAGGCCGCCATCCGGGTAGGGGTAGGGGCCGTCGAACTCCGGATTGCCGAAGGCGGCCAGGGGCGGGTAGTAGTCGGGGCCATCGAACTGGTCAAAGGGCGGCTGGTAGAAGCCCGGATCCATGAAGTAGCCCAGCGGGCGATCGTAGGTGCGGTCGTACAGGCCGTACCAGGCGTAGTCGGTGGCGCCATTGGGCAGGGCCTTGGTCGCAGACGGCTGGCCGAACACTTTGGTGGCGGTCGCTACAGGCTTGCCTACCCAGGCTTGCGCGGAATAAGGCTCGGGGCCGCCAAGCGCAGCGCAGCCGGCTGCGAGGACGCAGACCGTGGCTGCGCCCGCGAGCAGCAGGCGTTTCTTTGCTTGATTCAGCGTATTTCCGATCATGGTGAAAACTCGTGAAAAGGATTGAATAAACGTCCGAACACGGCAGAGCGCCGGGCGTCGGCATGGGGACGGCGTACCGTCTGCAAGGACGGTCTGGGACTTCATTAAAACTGCTGCCGAAAGAATTAACTTTCATGATTTGTAAAGGATTGTGCGACAGCCTTTGCCGATTTGCAAATGGGATTGCGAAGCACTATTGATCCGTCTCATGAAAAGCGCAGCCATGTGCGGTGCCACGCCTGCCAAGACAGAACATTTTGCCTTGCCGGCCCTGCTGGACAGGCCGAATAGATAGCGTCAACGCGGCTCGCGGTGGCGCGTCACGGCAGGCTCAGGCACAGGGCTGCGATGAGAGGGCTTCAGTCAGAGCAGTGTGTTTGGAATGGTGATCAACAAAATGGAATCAGATTCCAATTAAGAATATAATTCCACCGGTTTAATCGACTGCCTGCCGTGCGTGCGCGTTTCCTCGTTTCCTGTTCGGCGGGATGCATAACAAGGGGATGGAGGCTGCATGACGGATCAACAGAAAGCAGGTTTCGACGAGGAGGTCGATCTGCTGGTATTCGGCGCGGGGGCAGGCGGGATGACTGCGGCGCTGGTGGGGGCTTTGAGCGGGCTGAAGGTGCTGCTGTGCGAGAAAACCGGACAGGTAGGGGGCAATACGTCCACCTCAGGCGGTACGACCTGGGTGCCGGGGAACTCGCAGGG
>NZ_CBCSIQ010000017.1:0-99322 GCF_965139615.1 Kerstersia similis | reverse complement strand
CTCTCACGCCCCCCACCCTGCTCCGCGCGCCACCCCCAGCAAACGCTGGGTGGAAATGACCTGGCCCGAGTTCGATGCACTGCCTGCCGACACCGTCGCCATCCTGCCTGTCGCCGCCATCGAGCAACATGGCCCGCACCTGCCGGTCTATGTCGATGCCTGCCTGAATGCCGGGGTGGTGGAACGCGCCATCGAACTGCTGCCCGACCACATCCCCGGCGTCTTCCTGCCCATGCAGGCCATCGGCAAATCCAACGAACACCAGGCCTACCCCGGCACCTTGACGCTCAGCACCGAAACCCTGATCGGGCTGTGGACCGACATCGCGGAAAGCGTGCACCGCGCCGGCATCCGCAAGCTGGTGCTGTTCAACTCGCATGGCGGCCAGCCACAAGTCATGGACATCGTGGCGCGCGAACTGCGCGTGCGCCTGGACATGTTCGTAGTCTGCGCCGCCACCTGGAGTTTCGGCTCGCCCGATCCCGAGGCATTCCCCGCGCTCGAACGCGAACATGGCATTCACGGCGGCAGCAAGGAAACCTCAATGATGCTGGCGCTGCGCCCCGACCTCGTCCACATGGACCGGGCCGACAACTTCGTCCCGGCCACCATCGCAATCGAAAACAACTACCGTCATCTGCGCGCCGAAGGAAAAGTCGGCTTCGGCTGGCAAACCCAGGACATGAACCTGTCGGGCGCCTGCGGCAATGCCCTGGATGCCGATGCCGAACGCGGCCAGGCGATTGTGGAGCACTCGGCCAGGGGGCTGGTGGAGCTGATCGCCGAGGTACACGCCTACCCGCTGGATGCCTTGAGGAGCCGCGCATGAAAACCGAGCCCCTGCTCCCCCTGGGGGCCTCGGCAGCCAACCAATGGCAGGTGAACGCCCGTCAGGCCGTGCTGGTGCGCCCGCCGCGCCACAGTCGGCCCTTGGCCTTCCCGGCGCTGCCGCAGCATCTGACCGTGGATGCCAGCCGCAGCGCACTCGTCGTCATCGACATGCAGAACGATTTCTGCCACCCCGATGGCTGGCTGGCCGCCGTGGCCGGCGTGGATGTCAGCGCCGCGCGTTTGCCGATAGCCCCCTTGCGCAAACTGCTGCCCGCAGTACGCCACGCCGGCATCCCCGTCCTCTGGCTGAATTGGGGCAATCGTCAGGATCGCCTGAACCTGAGCCCCTCTCTATTGCACACCTACAACCCGGCAGGACGGGGCACCGGCCTGGGCGACCCGCTCCCTGCCAACCAGGCGCCGGTGCTGCAGGCCGGCTCCTGGGCGGCCGCCATCGTAGATGAACTGCAGCCTGCGCCGCAGGACATCCAGGTCGATAAGTACCGCATGAGCGGATTCTGGGATACCTCGCTGGATGCCATTCTGCGCAACCTCCAGGTCTCGACCCTGCTCTTTGCCGGCGTCAATGCCGATCAATGCGTGCTCGCCACCCTGATGGATGCGAACTGCCTGGGCTACGACTGCATTTACCTGGACGACTGCTGCGCCACGACCTCTCCCGGCTTCTGCCTGGAAGCCACTCGCTACAACATACGCCAATGCTTCGGCTTCACCGCGCTCAGCACGGACCTGCTGCAAGGACTTGAATCATGCCGTTAACTGCCATCCTCAAATCCATGGCCGATTGCCCTGCCTACCGCATCTCGGCCAATGACACCAATTACTTTGCCTTGCTGTTCGACGGCGCAGGAGAAGACTGCGACCTCGTCGCCGTTGTGGAAATATTCGAACCAGGCGGCCGCACTCCGCCGAACGTCCACCAGCGCGCCCATGAAATGTTCTTCATCCTGGCAGGCGAAGGCGAAGCCCGGGCCGATGGCGCGGTGCTGCCCTTGAAAGCCGGCGATGCCTTGCTGCTCAAGCCCGGCGTGACACACGCCGTGGTCAACACCGGCCCTGGCAAGCTCTACAGCCTCACGGTCATGACCCCTGACGAAGACTTCGCTGCCCTGATCCGGCGCGGCATTCCGGTGGAACTGGGCGACGACGACAAGCGCGTCCTGAACGGTATCCATCACGGCATCAATCGCGACCTTGAGCGCTAGGAACCACCATGGACGAAAAACCGCATACGGCAGCCCCAGCGCCCGGCCACAGCCACCCAAGCCCCAGCCGGACGGCCTGCGATCCGTCTCCGGCGCGCGCCTACGCGCTGGCAGCCCTGCCCCTGCAAGGCTACAGCCTGGATGACGCGGCCACCGAACGCGTGGCCGCCGTCTTCGAGCAATTGGCCTGCCTGGCCGCTCCCCTGCAAGCGCTGGAGCTGCCTGCCGACCTGGATCCGGCGCCTGTGTACTCCCCCTGACCGGCGAACGTCACGGCAAGCCGGCCCCGCCTGAGTCCGACTTGCCGCATTGCCCCCGCGCCCACCCAATGAAAACCGCGTATCCGGAGCCCCAGATGAACTTCCCCGCCTTTGCCGATATCGCCCGCCGCATTGCTGACGGCGCCGTCCCGGCCACCCATTACGCAGCCCAGGCACTGGCCCGCATACGGACTAGGGACCCCGGCCAATGCTACACCGCCATCACCCAGGAACGTGCCTTGGCCGAAGCGCTCGTCTCCGGCGCGGCGCAAGCCGCAGGTAGCGATTTGCCGCTGGCGGGGGTGCCCTATGCCGTCAAAAACCTGTTCGATATCGCCGGCCTGCCCACCCTGGCCGGCGCGCACCTGCGCGAACAGCAACCGCCAGCACAGGCCGATGCCGAGGTCATCCGCCGTCTGCAGGCAGCGGGCGCCGTTCTGACAGGCGCGGTCAATATGGACGAAAACGCCTATGGCTTCACCACCGAAAATACCTGGTACGGAACCTGCCGCAACCCGCATGATCCTTCCCGCCTGGCCGGCGGCTCCTCCGGCGGCAGCGCAGTTGCCGTCGCCGATGGCATGGTCCCGCTGGCGCTGGGATCGGATACCAACGGCTCCGTACGCGTGCCCTCGTCGCTATGCGGCATTTTCGGTCTGAAACCGACCTTTGGCCGCCTGCCCCGCAATGGCAGCTTTCCGTTTGTACACAGCCTGGATCATGTCGGCCTGATGACCACCCGCGTGGCCGATCTGGCCACCGCATACGATGTGCTGCAAGGGCCTTGCGAAGACGATCCATACTGTGCCCGCCGCCCGGCCGAACCGGTGGCTGCGGCGCTGCAGGCGGCACCAGCGCGCCCCCTGCGCGTGGCCGTGCTGGGTGGCTATTTCCAGGCCTGGGCCAACGACGAAGCCAGGCGCGCCGTGGACATGGCTGCGCATGTGCTGAACGCCACCGACACGGTCACGCTGGCGCAGGCGGAACTGGCCCGCGCCGCCGCCTTCGTGATCACCGCAGCAGAAGGCGGCAACCTGCACCGCGCCACACTGGCCCGGCACTACCAGGACTATGAGCCGCGTTCCCGCGACCGTCTGGTCGCCGGCAGCCTGGTGCCGGCCAGCTGGGTAGAACAGGCTCAACGCCTGCGCCGCCGTTTCCACGCACAAGTGCTGACGCTGTTGCAGCACTACGATGTCCTGCTGGCGCCCGCCACCCCCACATCCGCACCGCTGATCGGTACCACGGCAGTCCCCCTGAATGACCATTTCGTACCGACCGCACAAGCTATGGGCCTGCTGACCCAGCCCATTTCATTCATCGGCCTGCCGGTCTGTGTCGCGCCCATCTGGCCGGGCCTGGGTGCAACAGCGCATCTGCCCCTGGGGGTACAGCTCATTGCCGCGCCCTGGCGGGAAGACCTCTGCCTGAACGCGGCACGCCAGCTGGAACAAGCCGGAATCGCCATGGTTCGCCAAGCCGCCTAGGGCCCCAGCGCACCGGAACATCCAAGAACGCAAGGCACATCATGACTCTCCCGCGCCACTCAACCGGGGTCGCCGTCGCGCCCCACGCCTTGGCCAGCCGCTCCGCGCAATCTGTCCTGCGCGACGGCGGCAATGCCATCGAAGCCATGGTTGCCGCCGCCGCCACGATCGCCGTGGTGTACCCGCATATGAACGGGATTGGAGGCGACAGTTTCTGGCTACTCGGCACGCCCAAGGCAAACAGCCTGATATCCCATGGCATAGATGCCAGCGGCGCAGCCGCCCGGGCAATCAGCCCGGCCAGCTATGACGGCCAGCCGCGCATTCCATTTCGTGGCGGCCAGTCGGCCATTACCGTCGCCGGCACCATCTCCGGCTGGGAGCAAGCCCTGGCCTATAGCCGCGCCCACTGGCAGGGCACCCTGCCGCTGTCCCGGCTGCTGGCCGATGCCATCCATTACGCCCGCGATGGCATCCTCACGACAGCCAGCCAATATCGCAACACCGTCGCCAAACGCGACGAACTGCTGTCCGTCGCCGGCTTTGCCGACACCTTCCTGATCAACGGCGCAGCACCCGCCACCAATAGCCTGTTCCGCCAGCCCAGGCTGGCCTTCACCCTGGAACGCCTGGTTGCGGACGGGCTGGACAGTTTCTACCGCGGCGACTTGGCGCAGGATATTGCCAGCGATCTGGCCCACTGCGGCAGTCCGTTGAACATCGCCGACCTGCAAACGCACCATGTCAGGCACGTGCAGCCTCTCTCGCTGCATCACACCCTGGGCACGCTTTACAACATGCCGCCGCCCAGCCAAGGCCTGGTGTCCCTGATGATTCTCGGCCTGATGGATCGCCTGGGCGCCAGCCATATGGATCCCCTGGGTGCGGACTTCGTCCATCTGGCCGTTGAAGCGGCCAAGCAGGCTTTCACCATCCGCGATGCGCACATCGGCGACCCGCGCTGCCTGCGCAGCGACCCAGCGTCCTTTCTCAGGCCCGCCGCCCTGGACGCCATGGCGGCCCGGATAGACATGCGCCAGGCGGCGCCATGGAATCAGGGCAAAGGCCCGGCCGATACGGTCTGGATGGGTGTCATGGATCACGCCGGCCGCAGCGTGTCGATGATCCAGAGCATTTATCATGAGTTCGGCAGCGGCCTGGTCCTGCCCACCACAGGCATCAACTGGCAGAATCGCGGGGCCTCCTTCTCTCTGGACAAACACCATATCAACGCACTGGCGCCGGGCAAGCACCCCTTCCACACCCTGAACCCGGCCATGGCGCGACTCGATGACGGCCGTACCATGGTCTATGGCACCATGGGCGGCGATGGCCAGCCGCAAACGCAATCCGCCGTGTTTGCGCGCACCGTACTGCACGGCTGGACACCCCAGGCAGCCATAGATGCACCGCGCTGGCTCTTGGGCCGCACCTGGGGCCAGCAGTCGGACACCTTGAAACTGGAAAACCGCTTTCCCGCCGCCACCGTGCAACAGCTGGCGGCGCGCGGCCACGATATAGAAATGCGTGACGCCTACGACGAAGCATTCGGCCATGCGGGCTGTCTCATCCGGCAGGCCGATGGCCGCTTCTACGGTGGCGCTGACCCTCGCTCCGACGGCTCGGTGGCATGGGTCTAGCGGTCGGCAGACGGAACACTTGCCTTTCTTTCGGAAAATCTGCTGCGGTACACGTTAAAATCGTGGGCTACCCTTCATTTTTTCTCTTGCCCCCGGGATAAACACCCGTCACGGCACCGCCCATGAAAGAAACCACACTCCGCCGCACCGGCATCGAGCCGGCCGCGCCCGCCCCCATTCCCGACACTGCCCAGACCCTGGCCCAGTTCGCCGCCGCCGACGGCTCGACGCGCAAACTCTACATCCGTACCTTCGGCTGCCAGATGAACGAGTACGACTCGGACAAGATGGCTGATGTCCTGCGTGAAAACGAAGGTCTGGAACTGACCGACGACCCGGAACAGGCGGATGTCATCCTGTTCAATACCTGTTCGGTGCGCGAAAAGGCGCAGGAAAAAGTCTTTTCCGACCTGGGACGCGTCAAACACCTGAAGCAGACCAAGCCTGACCTGATCATAGGCGTGGGCGGCTGTGTCGCCAGCCAGGAGGGCGACGCCATCGTCGCCCGCGCGCCCTATGTCGATGTCGTCTTCGGCCCCCAGACCTTGCACCGCCTGCCCGACCTGATCGCGCGCCGGCGCGAGGAAGGCCGCTCACAGGTGGATATCAGTTTCCCGGAAATCGAGAAATTCGATTCCATGCCGCCCGCCCGCATCGACGGCCCGACCGCCTTCGTCTCCATCATGGAAGGCTGTAGCAAGTACTGTAGCTTCTGCGTCGTGCCTTACACGCGCGGCGCAGAAGTCTCACGCCCCTTCGATGATGTGCTGGTGGAAATCGCCGACCTGGCCGACCAGGGCGTACGGGAAGTCACCCTGCTGGGCCAGAATGTGAATGCCTACCGTGGCGCCATGGGCGACACCGACGAATTCGCCGATTTCGCCCTGCTGCTGGAATACGTGCACGAAATTCCCGGTATCGAGCGCATTCGCTACACCACCTCGCACCCCAAGGAAATGACGCCGCGCCTGATCGCCGCGCACGGCAACCTGCCCAAGCTGGTGCCTTTCCTGCATCTTCCTGTGCAAGCCGGCAGCGACCGGGTGCTGGCGGCAATGAAACGTGGCTATACCTCGCTGGAGTTCAAGTCCATCGTGCGCCGGCTGCGTGCCGCTCGCCCCGGACTGACGCTGTCCTCCGACTTCATTGTCGGCTTCCCCGGCGAAACCGAAGAAGATTTCGAGAAGACCATGAAGCTGATTGCCGATGTGGGCTTCGACACCTCTTTTTCCTTCGTTTACTCCCGCCGCCCCGGCACGCCGGCCGCGGATCTCAGCGACGATACGCCGCAAGACGTCAAGCTCAAGCGCCTGCAGCGCCTCCAAGCGCTCATCAACGAGCAGGCCGGTGCCATCAGCGCCGCCATGGTCGGCACGACCCAGCGTGTGCTGGTCGAAGGCGTCTCGCGCCGCGATCCCAACGAACTGATGGCGCGCACGGAAAACAACCGTACCGTCAATTTCCCGGCGCCGCAGCGTCTCATCGGGCAAATGGTTGATGTGCTCATCACCCATGCCAATACCAACTCGTTGCGCGGGCGCATTGCCCTGCGCGAGCAGGACATCGCACCGGCCGTCATGGCAGAATCCATCAATGAGTGAAAACCACAGCCCCAAACCGCCCGCCACCGATATCCTGCTGGAAGGCGACAACACGCACCTGGCCAATCTGCTGGGCCCGCTGGACGAAAACCTGAAGCAGATCGCCAACGGCTTGGACGCCACGCTGGTACGGCGCGGCAACCGCATCAGCATCAGCGGCAAGGATGCCGGCATTGCCGCTCAGGCGTTGCAACGCCTGCATCAACGCGCCGCACAGCAGGCGCTGACGGTGGACGATGTGCAGCTGGAACTGGTTGAGCTGGGCGCCAGCCGCGCCGCCGCCAGCCAGGACTTCGACCCGGCCGACCTGCCCCCGGTGGATGATGCCAGCGGCGGTATCGCCCTGCGCACCCGCCGCAGCGACCTGCGGCCGCGTACGCCGCGCCAGCGCGAATATCTGGACAATATCCTCAAGCACGACATCACTTTCGGGATCGGCCCTGCCGGTACGGGCAAGACCTGGCTGGCTGTTGCCTGCGCCATTGATGCGCTGGAACGCGACACGGTACAACGCCTGATCCTGACCCGGCCCGCCGTCGAAGCCGGGGAACGCCTGGGCTTTCTGCCCGGCGACCTGACGCAGAAGGTGGACCCGTATCTACGGCCGCTGTACGACGCCCTGTACGACCTGATGGGCTTCGAAAAAGTGCAGCGGCTCTTTGAAAAGCACACCATCGAAATCGCGCCGCTGGCCTATATGCGGGGCCGTACGCTGAACCATGCCTTCGTGATCCTGGACGAAGCCCAGAACACGACGCCGGAACAAATGAAGATGTTCCTGACGCGTATCGGTTTCGGCAGCAAAGCCGTCATCACTGGCGACCCCAGCCAGGTGGACTTGCCCAAGGGTCAGCGCAGCGGCCTGGCGCATGCGGTAGGCGTGCTGTCCGAGGTCAAGGGCATTGCCACCACCCAGTTCACCAGCCGTGACGTCGTACGTCACCCGCTGGTTGCCCGCATCGTGGATGCCTACGAACGCCATGATGCGGAAAATGCCTGAACCGATGAAGCGCTCCCCTGATTCCGCCCCCAGCGCAGCAGCGCCGGCGCTATCGCTGGCAGTGCAGTACGCGGTTCAGGAAGCCCGCCTGCCGCGCTGGCGCCTGCGGCGCTGGCTGCAGCTGGCGCTGGCAGAAGCCGCGGCCGCCGCTGAGGCCGGCCTGGCCGATGCGCCCGGCTTCCAGGCGGCCAGCCTGACCCTGCGTTTTGTGGATGCCGAAGAAGGCCATGCCCTGAATCTCGAATTCCGCCAGCGTGACTATGCCACCAATGTGCTGACCTTCGAATACGGCACCGACCCCGAAGGGACTGCGCACGGCGACATCGTGATCTGCCTGGAAGTGCTGGAACGCGAAGCGGTCGAACAAAACAAGCCGTTCCTGGCGCATGCCGCGCACCTGACCGTGCATGGCGCGCTGCATGCCCTGGGCTACGACCACATCGAGGAAGATGAGGCCGAGCGCATGGAGGCGCTGGAAACCCGGATTCTCGCCCGTATGGGCCTGCCCGACCCCTATGCCCCGCGTTGATGAAAGGCGGCACGCCCTGGACAGGGCGTGGCCCGCCAGCCCTGGGCTGACTGGCAATAAGCTTTAATTTCTGGTAAATATTTCGGGGTTTTCTCGTATTTGCCCATAAATCGCCACATATCCCCGCTTTTATTGGGTTATGCTGGTTTTCCCATAATCAGTCCTCAGGACGATGTCAGACCCTTATCCTGCAACCAGTTCCGACACTTCGGAACGCAAATCGACCTCCGCCAAATCCCTGTTCCACAGGCTGTTTTCGCGCCAGCATATCGAGCTGGACAGCCTGGACGACGTCAAGGCGCTGATCGCCGCCGCCCAGGAACACCAGCTGCTCGACCCGGATACCCTCTCCATGCTCAACGGCGTGCTGGAGGTTTCCGAGCTGACCGCCGGTGACGTCATGGTGCCGCGCTCGCGCATCGACATGCTGGATATCGCCACGCCGGTTCCCGCCATGCTGTCCGCCGTCCAGGAAACCACGCACTCCCGTTTTCCGGTCTATGAAGACGACAAGGAAAACATCATCGGCATTTTGATGGCCAAGGATCTGCTGCGCTTGACGCTCAATCCTGAACTCGATGTGCGCAGCCTGTTGCGCCCTGCCATCTTCATCCCCGAATCCAAGCCCCTGACCGTCCTGTTGCGCGACTTCCGCAACAAGCGCAGCCACCTTGCCCTGATCATCGACGAGCATGGCGGCATCTCGGGGCTGGTCACGATGGAAGATGTACTGGAAGAAATCGTGGGCAATATCGAAGATGAATTCGATGCCGATACCCCGACCATCTTTCCGGAAAGCGCCAGCTCATGGCGCGTCGAGGCCACCACTGAAATCGAGGATTTCAACGAAGCCCTGCACGCCGATCTGCCTACCGACGACTATGACACGGTCGGCGGCTGGCTGGCTGATGAGCTGGATCGCATCCCGCACCGTGGCGACCGCCATCAGCATGGCGATCTGCTCTTTGAAGTCCTGCGAGCCGATGCCCGCCGTGCGCTGTGGCTGCGTGTCTCGCGCCAGGTTGCGCCGCAGGCCGAGCCCGAAAACAAGGAGGCGCGCTGAGGCAACCCCCAGCGCCATCCCGCCCGCACCCGCAACGGCTGCCGGACAGATGTCCGGCAGCCGTTTGCCTATGCGTCACCCCTGCGCTGACAGGCTACACTTCTGCCCAAGCTTTCCCTCCGGCCATGCGCCCCGGCCGCGACCGGCACCCGTATCAACCCGGCTGACGGCACCGCGCCCGAGCCCATGCCGCCCTTGTTTCTCCCTTGCTGACCACGATGAACCGCTCCCGGCACCCGGACGCCCCTCTGAACCGCCTGCCCTGGCTCCTGGCCGGCGCCCTGCTCTACGCCCTGGCCTTTGCCCCCGGCCCGCTGCCTGCCTGGCTACTGCCAGCCGCGCAATGGCTGGGCCTGGGCCTGCTGGCCCGGCATACGCTGCTGGCGCCGACCCCATGGCGCGCCGCCCGTGATGCCTGGCTGTTCGGCATTTTCTTTTTCGCGCTGGGCACCTACTGGATCTTCATCAGCCTGCATACCTATGGCGGCATCCCTGCCGTACTGGCAGTCTTGGCCGTCGTCGCGCTGGCAGCGGTCATGGCGCTCTACTTCGGACTGGCTGCCCTGGTCGCGCGCTGGCTCGCGCCTGCCGGACTGGGACTGCCGGCAATCCTGGCCTGGAGTGCTGCCTGGACAGGTGCGGAATGGCTGCGTGGCACGCTGTTCACCGGCTTCCCCTGGCTCAATGCCGCCTATGCCCAGGTGGATGGCCCCTATGCCGGCTGGGCCATTCTGGGGGGTGCCTATACCGTTGCATTCTGGGCGGCGTTTTCCAGCGCCGCGCTGCTGGTCTGGCTGCCCACCGGCCTTCAGGCCACCGCGCGACGCATGCCGGCGCTGGGGCTGGCGCTGCTCGCTGCCGTGGCAGGTGTACTGATGGCCCGCACCAGCTGGAGCGAAGCCGAAGGCGAACCGCTGCGGGTCGCGCTGGTACAAGGCAATATCGGGCAGGACATCAAATTCGATCCCATCCACATCGTCAATGCGCTGCAGACCCATTTGCAAATGAGCGCTGCCGCACTGGAAAGCGAATCAGGGGCGGATCTGGTCCTGCTGCCGGAAACCATGATCCCGCTGTTCCAGCATCAATTGCCCATGGCTTTCTGGGAACAATGGCGTGATCTGGCCGCCAGCCACAATGCCGTCGTGCTGATGGGCGTGCCGCTCTACTCCGGCCCGCCCGACCGCTATACCAATAGCATTGTTTCGCTGCACGGCGACACCGACCTGAATGCGCTCTATGCCGGTACGCCGGATGAGCACTACGACAAGCAGCACCTGGTGCCATTCGGGGAATTCATCCCGTCCGGGTTCCGCTGGTTTGTGGATATGATGGAAATGCCGCTGGGCGACTTCAACCGGGGCGCCATGTCTCAGCCCCCCTTCCCCGCCCATGGCCAGTCGGTCGCTGCCAACATCTGCTACGAAGACGTTTTCGGTGAGGAACTCCTGCCCGCTGTGCGGGGCGGCGCGACTCTGCTGGCCAACTTCAGCAATCTCGGCTGGTTCGGCAGCAGCTGGGCACTGCGCCAGCATTTGCAGATGTCACGCATGCGCTCCCAGGAAACAGCCCGGCCCATGCTGCGCGCCACCAATACGGGTGCGACAGCGATCGTCGATGAACACGGCCGGGTACAGCACAGCCTGCCCACTGCCTCTGTCGGTACGCTGTATGCCAACGTACAGGGCCGCAGCGGCCTGACGCCCTATGTCCGCACCGGCAACACGCCGATACTGGTCATCATTGTCCTGTTGCTGGCCGGATTGGGCGTGGCACGCTGGCGCCGCCAGACGGACACCAGGCAGCCCTGACTCTGCGTAATGTCCTTGTACAAGCCGCACCAGCCGTACGGATTTCACCTATTAGATGTGAGATAAAAGAAATTAGGAAAAATTCCTGACATTTGTTGCTTTTTTCTTTTCAGTCGTTAACAGCCGGCCGCCCCAGGCGAGAACGCCAATTCATATTATCTGCGTCGAAGTTCTTCGAAATTCTTCCTCGCAGGAGTTAAATATGTTCAAGCGTCTGGGTGCCGAGCTCTTCGGTACATTCTGGCTGGTTTTCGGCGGCTGCGGCAGCGCCATTCTGGCTGCGGCCTTTCCCGAGCTGGGCATCGGCTTCGCCGGTGTCGCGCTGGCCTTCGGCCTGACGGTGCTGACCATGGCCTATGCAGTCGGCCATATATCCGGCGGCCACTTCAACCCCGCCGTTACCTTGGGCCTGTGGGCCGGCGGCCGCTTCAAATGCGGTGAAGTCATCCCCTACATCATCGCGCAAGTCATCGGCGGCTTGCTGGCCGGTGCAGCGCTGTACCTGATTGCCAGCGGCAAGGTGGGCTTCGATGCCACGGCCAGCGGTTTTGCGTCGAACGGCTACGGCGAACACTCTCCCGGCCACTACTCGTTGCAAGCGGTGGTGATTGCCGAATTGATCCTCACGGCCTTCTTCCTGCTGATCATCATGGGCGTCACCGACAAAGCGGCATCAGCCGGCTTCGCTCCGCTGGCCATCGGCCTGGCGCTGACGCTGATCCACCTGATCAGCGTGCCCGTCAGCAATACGTCCGTAAACCCGGCGCGCAGTACCGGCGTCGCCCTGTTCCAGGGCACCTGGGCCGTCGAACAGCTTTGGGTGTTCTGGCTGGTTCCGCTGGTTGGCGGCATCGTTGGCGGCCTGATTTACCGCATCCTGTTCACCAAAACGCAGTAAGCGGCTGGCGCCAAACGGCAAGCAGCGAACCCTGCCGCTTGCCGGATCGCATCTCGTGCACCTCAGGCGGCTGGCGTCGCCAGCCGCTGGGGAGACACGGCATCATAGATCGCCAGGTGCATCTGGACGATCTTGCCGATATCGAATTCCGCTTCCGCCAGCAGGCGCCCCTGGCGCCCCATTTCCTGGCGCTGTGCGGGATCGTCGGCCAAGGCCATGACAGCCTGCGCCAGCGCAGCGGCGTCTTTCACCGGCACCAGCACGCCCGTTACACCCGGCGTGATGGCATCCCGGCAACCCGCAACATCCGTGGTCACCACGGCACGGCCGCAGGCAGCTGCCTCGACCAGCGACTTCGGCAAACCTTCCCGGTATGAGGGCAAGGCCACGATATGCGCCGACGCATACAAGGCGGCAATATCGCGCCGTTCGCCCAGCACTTCCACGACCCCTTCTTGCTGCCAGGCCTGCACATCGCCATCCGTCACCGAAGCCGGATTGCCCGGATCCGGCCGCCCAGCCAGCAGCCACTGCACCTCTGCGCCGGCCGCTGCCGACAGGCGTGCGGCGGCGACATACTCTTCTACCCCTTTGTCACGCAGCAAACGTGCCGCCATGACGACGCGTACCGGGCCGGCCGGCTCAGGCAGAGCCGGGTAGCGCTGCAGATCCACGCCTGATCCTCGGATCATGACCACCTGGGCCGCACGTACGGCCCCGGCTTGCAGCAAGGCATCGCGATCTTCCGCGTTCTGGAAAATGACGCGGCTGTTGCGGTGCCCCAATGCGCAGCGATAAAGCTGCAACGCCACCCGCCGTTTCCAGCCATTCTGACCCGTGAACAGAAAACCCAGGCCAGAGATGGCCGCGACCATACCAGGCACGCCGGACAAACGCGCCGCCATGCCACCATAGAGCACCGGCTTGATCGTGACCAGATGCACCACATCCGGCCGCACGCGGTGAAACAGGCGCCACAGCGACCACAGTGTGCGCAGTTCCTGCAAAGGGTTGCCGCCGCTGCGCGTCATGGGCAGGCTGTGATGCACCAGCCCGTGCGTCAAGACTTCCGGCACACTCGGTCCGGGCATGGTCGCCAGATGCACCTCATCCCCGCGCGCCAAGGCCGCCTGCGCCAATGGCAGACGATGCGAAAGAAAAAATGCCGGGTTATTCACGACGTACATCAAGCGGCGCGGCCGCTGTGGCGGGACCGGCCCGTCACTCGCCAGACGCCGCAAGGCAGACAAGCCCTGCCGCTCACGCAAACCACCCCAGACATCCTGATAACGCCGGGCCATCCGCTCCAGGCCGAAACGCGCCTTCACGCTGGCGCGACCGCTATCGGCCCCGGCGCCGCGCGCCTGCCAGGCCTGCGCCATGCCTTCTGCCAATGCCGCCGGATCTCGGGCAGGCACCAGCCAGCCATCCGGGCCGACAATCATCGCCGCATCACCGACATCCGTCGCAACCACCGGCGTCCCGCAGGCCATGGCCTCCGCGACCACATTGGGAAAGCCTTCCGCCAGGCTGGACAGCACATGCGTATCCAGCGCGCTCATCACGGCGGGAATTTCCTGGCTCGGCCCCGCCAAAATCACATCATCCTCAATGCCCAGGCGCTGCAACATATCCACCAGCGCCTGATTGCCGGCATCCATGTCCCTGCCCACCAGAACGCAACGCAATGGCGCATCCGGATACCTCTGCCGCAAACGGGCAAAAGCCTCCAGCAGATTGGCGTGATCCTTGAGCGGATCCCAGCGCGCCACACAGCCGAACAACCAGGTCTCCGGCCCCACCTGCCACGCCTTGCGCAAGCGCGTGCGGCCAGCCTCGTCGTGCGTAAACCGGGAAAGGTCATACCCGTTGGGAATCGTGACCAGTTTCTCGCCAACATAGCCAGCCTGCTCATGGCGCATGCGCGCATCCTGCGCGCAGCAAATGATCAGCCTTGGCAGCCAGGCTGAGCACCAGGCGCCCAGACGGAAGGTCAGGCGTGCCAGCCGGCTGCTTTTTTCCAGGCTGACCCCGGCATTGCGTATGCCCCAGACCACATTATTCAGGCCGACGCTGCGCGCAGCCAGGCCACCAATCACATTGCCGTGATACATCCAGGTTTGTACAGCATCCGGCTGCATGCTGCGCAGCAGATTGCGCAATTGCCGAAAGGCCTGCCACATCCCGCTGCCGCGCGTCGCACCCAGGGTGATGACCTCCGCGCCAGCCTGGCGCAGCGGCGCGCCATAGACCCCCTCGTCAGACAGGGAAATCACCGTATGCCGACAATGCGCCAGGCTGGCCTGCACCAGCCGCAGCAGCACCGCTTCCGCGCCGCCCTGGCCCAATCCGCCGATCACATGCACGACCCGCAACTGCCCTGCCGGTGTTGCTCCTGCCTGCGCCGTGCCTTCGCTTTGTTCACTCATAGACTTTCACTCCTCGTCGTCCGCTACTGCTGCAGGCAGAGATCAGGCTCCGGCCATTTGGGTTCAGGCCGGTGCCAGAACGCCCAAGTCCGCGAACAGCGCATCCCAGCGCGCCAGTACAGCCTCCAGGCTGTAGCGCTCACGCACATGGTGCGCGCCGCGCAGCCCCAGCTCGTCCCGCAACGAGGCATCCGCCATCAGGCGCGCCAGGGCAGCCTCCAAGGCTGGCGCATCACCGGCAGGAACCAGCAAGGCATCTTCACCCTGGCGGCTCATTTCCGCCGGTCCCGACGGACAATCGAAGGACACACAGGGCAAGCCCAAAGCCATGGCTTCCAGCAAGGCATTGGGAAAACCCTCCACCTCGGAACTCAATACAAACGCCTCACCGCCCGCGAGCGCATCCCAAGGCTGCGCCGTGCGGCCTGCCAGTTCCACGCGCTGCGTCAATGCCAGACGTTCTATCTGTTCCTGCAGGGCCTGCCTCAAGGGCCCCTCACCCCATATGCGCAACCGCCATTCAGGATATCGGGGCGCCAGGCGGGCAAACACGTCAATCAACAGATCAAACCGCTTGGCACGCGTCAGCCGTCCCATCGCCATCAGGGTGGGCGCTTCCTGCACCCGGTTCTCCAAATGCAAAGGCAGCGGCCGCCGCAGCAGCGCATCCGGCAACGGATTGGGCATGACTGCCAGCCGCCGGACACCGGGCAGGCTTTGCCGCACCCAGTCGGCGGCAGCTTCCGTCTGCACCGTGACCGCGCTAGCGCGCGGATACGTCCAGCGCCGCGCCCGCGCCAACATCTGGCTGACGTTGTGCCCGGCAGCGGGATGGGTACGCTCGCAGACAATCAAAGGAATCCGGCTGCCCAGATTGGCCAGCACCGCCGCCACATTCACGTTGGTCAGGAAGGAAACGATGACATCGGGCCGCTCGCGCCGGATGAAGCGCCGCAATGCGCACAAACGCCGCAAGCCTCGCAACGGGCCACGGCCGGCACCGCGCAGATCGGCCAGCCAAACCATCCGCACACTGCCCGATACTTCATACACGCATTCGCCACGCCCGGAATACGTCGGCATCAGCACCACGTCATCGCCCCTGGCGGTCCAGGCATTGGCCAGCGTTGCGGCAACGCGCTCGGCGCCCCCGCCATGCATGGAACTCAACAGGAAAAGGATTTTCATCGTGACGATGACAGCGGTTCTGCGCTGACTTCCTCAAACAGATTTTCCCAGCGGCCCAGCACGTTTTCCACGGAAAAGCGCTCGCGCACCGCCAATCCCTCTTGCGCCAGGCGGGCCCGGCGTGCCTCGTCCGGCATCAATTCATCCAGCGCGCGCGCCAGAGCCGCGCTATCCGCTGCCGGTTGCACCAGCACCCCATCCACATCATTGCGGATGATTTCACGCGGTCCGGTATCGCAGTCGCAGGCCAGCACCGGGCAAGCGCTGGCCATGGCTTCCAGCAAGGTGTTGGACAAACCTTCCACCCGCGAACTGAGCACATACAGATCCGCACGCTGATACCAGTCACCAATATTGCCTACCCGGCCAGGTAAATGCACCCGCCCTCGCAAGCCATGCCGCTCAAGCGCCAGGTCCAGCGCCGTGCGCTCTGCACCCTCGCCAGCGATCCAGAGATCCCAGTCCGGATACTTGCCGGCCACCTGGGCAAAAGCGTCGATCAGCAGATCGAAACCCTTCAGATAATGCAGCCGCCCGACGGCAAGCAAAACCTTGCGTCCTGCCGCTGGCGGCTCTACCCAGGGAGACATGTCCGTCAATGGCCATTGCACCGGATTCGGAATGACCGCCGTGCGCGTGCCGGGAATATTGCTTTCCAGCCAGCTGGCCGTGCTGCGCGTCAATGCCACCACCCGGCTGGCGCGAGGATAGCTGCGACGCCGCAGCCAGCGCCAGAGCCGCCCGATGGGCTGCGCCGGAGGATGCGTATGTTCCGTCGCCAGCACCCGACAAGGCAGGCCACGCGCTGCCAGGATTGCCAGGATGGACGAAGTCCGCATCATGCCCAGCACGATGTCGGGCTTGCGCTCCTGCAACAAGCGGCGCAAGCGGCGCAAGCGACGGACATTGGCCAGCAAGCCGTTCCAGCCGCCGCCGCTCGTGCCGGCTGTACCCAGCACCTCGCGGCGCACGCCCAGCTGCAAGGGGTAGGCGTCATCCACCGTATCGGTCTGGGTCACTACTGTCACCTGCCAGCCGCGGCGCGCCCATTGCGCCGCCAGCTCGGCGGCCACGCGTTCCGCGCCACCGCCACGCAGGGAATGGATGAAAATCAACAAGCGACGGGGCTGCCCCGCGCTCTGCGCCGTCAGCATATCGTTCGCATTACGGTTCATTGACGACTCCGTGGCGGCTTGGCCTGCACCGCCGGTTCCCGAGAAACAGGCGAGCTGCGCCAAGCGACTATGGCATAACAGGTAAAGGAACTGGCATACATCATGACTGTCGCCAGCATGATACCGGACACTCCCATGACAGGCGCCAGCACAAGGTTCATCACTGCCTTGACCGCGAAATTGGCGACGGCAATCGCGGCCATGATGCGGTAGCGCCGCTGGCTGGCCAGCAACTGCACCAGTACCAGCACACCGAAATAGAACGGCAGCTGCAGCAAGCCCCAGCGGAATACTTCCGTCACGATCACCGTATCCTGCGCGGTAAAGGCGCCGCGTTCGAACAGAAAACGCACCCCCCAGGGCGCCAGCACCCATCCTACCAGCACAGCCAGCAGACCCGCGGCAATCATGGCAAGCGACCATTTCAAGGCCATGGTGCGAGCCTGTGCCGCCTCGCCCCGATTCTGGATATCCGCCAGCACCGGCAAGGCCGCCCGGCCGACGGACACCGCGCCTATGCCCAGGATCAAGGCCAGCAAACGTGCGGCATAACCCAAGGTCGCATTGGCGTTCTGTCCGAGATTCGCGGCCGTGTATTGGTCGATAGGCCCGACGAAACTCATGGCCACCTGCCCGATCAGCATCACGCCAGCCGCTTCCATAATGCCATGCCAGCGCGGCGATGAGTGCCGCAACGACGGCAGCGCCAGCACGCCATCGGCGCGCCTGGCCAACCAAGCCAGCCAGACCGCCTGCAGGATGAAACCGAACAGGGAGCCCCAGAGCAACGGCCGCACGTCATCCACGGCCGGCGCGAGCAACAGGACGCAGACCAGCAGCAACAGTGCCGGCACGCCGTCCAGCAAGGTATTCACATGCCGTTCGTAGGCGCGCAGTCGGGCAGCGCTCAAGCCGGACCAGACCGTCAACGCGGCAATCGGTGCAAAACCCAGCACCAGGGTTTGCGAAAACTCACGGGTGGATGCCGACAACCCCTGCCCGGCAAACGCCAGCACCCAGGGCCATAATATCCAGGTCAGGCCGGCCAGCAACAAGGCCAGCAACATGCCCCAGCCAGTCATCTCGCGGATGAACAAGCGGCGCTCATCCAGGCTGCCACGGCGGCCTTGTACCAGAACAGGAATCAGCACCACAGACAGGACGCCCACCAGCGTCACCGGCAACCATGTCGCCATGGTCATGGTGAATTGGTAAGCATCCACGGCCGCGCTCACGCCATAGCGATAGGCGACGGCCATTTCCTTGAACGCACCCATCGCCTTGCCCAGCAGCAGAAAAAACGCCACACGGGAAGCGCCTTTCAGCACCCGGAGGTGATCCGGGTGCAAGCGAGGGCGGAACCGAGACAAAATAAAGGTTTCCTGCTAAGGCGCCGGCTCAGCGCAGAAAGCCGATATACCAGGGCATGGCCAGCTCCACGCCTTCGCGGATGGTAGCCGTCGGCTCGTAGCCCAGCAAGCGCTGCGCCTTGCCGATATCAGCCTGCGAGTGACGCACATCGCCCGCGCGGAAGTCGCGGTGCACCGGCGCCTTGCTGTACTCAACGCCATTGCTGCTCAAGGCGCCGCGCAGTATCTCGACCAGTTCGTTGAGCGAGGTACGGGCATTCACGGCCACGTTATAGACCTGATTGAGGCTTTCTTCCTCGGCCACCGCAGCCAGGATATTGGCTTGCACGGCATTATCGACAAAACAGAAGTCGCGGCTGGTCTCGCCATCCCCGTTGATGAACAGGTCTTCATTGCGGATCATCGACGCCACCCACTTCGGAATCACGGCGGCGTAGGCGCCCTCCGGATCCTGGCGCGGCCCGAAGACGTTGAAGTAACGCAGACCGACACTCTTCACGCCATAGGCACGACCAAAGACATCCGCGTACAGCTCATTGACGTACTTGGTCACCGCGTACGGGGACAGCGGGCGGCCAATCAGGTCTTCGACCTTGGGCAAACCCGGATGATCGCCGTAGGTGGAGCTGGAAGCCGCATAGACAAAGCTCTCTACGCCGGCTTCCTTGGCTGCGATCAGCATATTCAGGAAACCCGAGATGTTCACCGCATTGGTGGTCGCCGGATCGGCCAGCGAACGCGGTACCGAACCCAGGGCAGCCTGGTGCAGGATATGCTGGACACCCGCCGCTGCACGATGGCAGGTTTCGATGTCACGGATATCGCCCTCGATGAACTGGAAGCGGGCCCACTGCGCCGGCGTCACGCGCGACTGGACTTCATCCAGGTTGCGTTGGTAGCCGGTGGCAAAGTTGTCCAGGCCGACTACCGTCTGGTCGAGCTTCAGCAACTTTTCCAGCAGATTGGAGCCAATGAAACCAGCGGCGCCGGTCACAAGCCAGGTACGGGGCGTCTGCTGCAGCGCTGCCTGTACGGATTCGAAACGGGTCATGAATTCCTCTTTACAAACGAAGATCGGCGTCGTCCGCTGACAACACGTACTTCAAGTCATACAAAACGTGAACGGGCTTGCCCAGCTTGCGGATGGCAGCGGCGCCCATTTCCACGAACTGATGGTGCGACACGGCCAGGATGATGCCGTCGTATGCGCCAGCAGCCGGCTGCTCCACCGGCGTGATGCCGTATTCGTGCTGCGCTTCGGCCGGGTCCACCCATGGATCGTACACATCCACTTCGACGTTGTAGTCCTTGAGTTCCTTGACGATATCGACCACACGCGTGTTGCGCAGATCCGGGCAGTTTTCCTTGAAGGTCAGGCCCATGATCAGCACCCGGGCGCCCTGCACCTGGATACGCTGCTTCATCATGGCCTTGACGAGCTGCGACACCACATAGCGGCCCATGTCATCGTTCAGGCGACGGCCGGCCAGGATGATTTCCGGGTGATAGCCGATGGCCTGCGCCTTGTGCGTCAGGTAGTAAGGGTCCACGCCGATGCAGTGGCCGCCCACCAGGCCCGGACGGAACGGCAGGAAGTTCCACTTCGTGCCCGCCGCCTGCAGCACCGCTTCGGTATCAATGCCCATGCGGTTGAAGATCAGCGCCAGCTCGTTGATCAGCGCAATGTTCACATCGCGCTGCGTGTTTTCAATCACCTTGGCCGCTTCCGCCACGCGGATGCTCGGTGCCTTGTGCGTGCCCGCCACGATGATGGAGCCATACAGCTGATCCACCAGCTCGGCCACTTCCGGGTTGGAACCGGAAGTCACTTTCTTGATGGTGCTCACCCGGTGCTGCTTGTCGCCCGGGTTGATGCGCTCGGGGCTGTAGCCCGCATGGAAGTCCGTGCCGAACTTCAGGCCCGACACGCGCTCGAGCACCGGCACGCAGTCTTCTTCCGTCGCGCCCGGATACACCGTCGATTCGTAGATCACGATATCGCCGCGCTTGAGCACGCCGCCTATCGTTTCGCTCGCCTTGATCAAGGGCGTCAGGTCGGGGCGCTTGTAGTCGTCGATGGGCGTCGGCACCGTCACGATATAAACATTGGCCTGCGCCAGCTCGGACTTGTCCGCAGAAAAACGCAGCTGCGACGCTTCGGCCAATTCGGCTTCGCTGACTTCCAGGGTGTGATCCTTGCCCTGCTTCAATTCAGCAATACGCGCGGCATTGATATCGAAACCAATGACCGGGCGCTTCTTGCCGAACTCCACTGCCAGCGGCAAACCGACATAACCAAGGCCGACAACGGCCAACTTCACTTCATTCAGTTTCAAGATCATCCTCCCTGCCGCCTTTGCGACAAGCGTTTCAACAAGTGAATAGATTCAACGCCGCGGGCGGTTGGCCGACGGCAACAACAGCCAGCGCGGACGGCGCCAGGACACCAGGCGCGAATACAGCCAGATATAAGCGCCGGCAAAGGCCAGCATGCCGCCGCACAGCGCCCAGGCGTTATCCCACCAGAGCGTTGCCGGCGCCAGCACGACCAGCGTCAACACCCATAGATAAGGCGACGTCATGGCATTGCAAAATGCCGGCACTTCCTGGCGGCGATGGCGGCTGAACGTGGAACGCACCAGGCGGCGGAAAACCAGCTGGTGCAAATGCAGCGCATCGGGCTGATCGACCGGCACACCGCGTTTGAAACGACGCCGCCAGATCGAAAAAATGGTTTCAAAGATCGGGTAGAACAAGACCGCCAAGGCATAGAACGGCGACACCGAAGGATTGCGCACGACCAGCAGGACCGCCAGTTCGGCCAACATGAAACCCAGGAAATAAGCGCCGCCATCCCCTAGAAACACTCGCCCGAAAGGGAAATTCCAGACCAGGAAACCCAGGGTTGCCGACGCCAGCGCCGCAGCGATCATTGAGATAGGCATATCGCCCACCTGCAGGGCGACCAGGGCGAGCGACACGGCGATCAAGGTGGCCACCATGCCCGCCAGGCCATTCATGCCATCCACGATATTCAGCGCGTGCGTGCAACCGCCCACGGCAAACATGGTGAAAATCAGGGAAATCGGCCAATAGGCCAGAATGGCATCGGCCCAGCCGATCCCGACACGGCTAACACCGCCCAGCAACCACCAGGCGATCGCTGCCGACAGGAACGCCGCCAGCAGACGCTTGCTGGCTCCGATATCCTTGGTGATGTCTTCGAGCAAGCCGGCCACGAATACCGGTAGCGCCGAAACGAACAGGGCCGGCCACAGCCAGCCCAGGGTCATATTGCCCGGCCCCAGCACCAGCAGACCCGCCAGCGAACCCGCCAGGACAGCCAGCCCCCCCACGCGGGGCGTGGCGCGGCTATGGGAGGCCTGCGGCTTGTTCAGATCCGCATCACCGGTAAATGCGCCATGCCAGCGCTCGGAAGCCACGATCAGCCCTCCGACCACGAATGCCACGACACAGATGGATAGCCAGGTCACACAGTCCCCCGATAAATACTCAGAGCAATATTGGAAAGCAACACTACGCCCTGGTTCCCGTGAAGTTGCATTTGCGCAACAACACGAACAAATAGACACAGAAGCCCATGCGCGCGCAAGTCATCAAGCCTTGTGCGGCCTGCCCCATGACTACGCATGAGGACTGGCGATGGCGGCTCATTCTACTGCGCCTGCCCAAGCCATACATCACCTATATGAGCAAAAAAGACATCTCGCTTGCCGATTCTTGACAAAAGCCGACACGATGCACCAAAGCCGGTCAGATTGCCTGGGCAAAACGACTGGCAACAGGCGCATGGCGCCTGCGCCGGGACGGATTGGCAGGAACGCCGGCCCTTGCCGGCAACGGGCAAAAAAAAGGCCCGAGATTTTTCAATCTCGGGCCAAATCCACCAAAGGAGGAGGGTGGAGGAGACAACCGTGGCATGCCTTTCAGGTGATGCAGAAACTAGGGACTTTCCCTGTAGTACCTGCCCTGAATGAACCGGGGTTTTCACCGCGCCGCTTCATCTGTGGCATCCATGAGTTGAATATTAAAACAGTTTTTGGTGCAACGCAAGAACTCCATGTTGCCCGCTAACGTTTGATTGCAAAAGCTTATTTCCAAAATACGCTGCATCGCAGCATTTTTCCTGGGAAAAACATCGTCTCGCACCGACGAAATGGCAAGAGGGATAACCCTCGAGAAATATCCCTGGGCTTTCCCGAACCCTGGCCGGCAGCCATTTGCGGGACAAACGCCCCCTGCGATGACGCCGGGTTTTCCCTGCTTGCGCAACGCATCAAAGCCAGCGTCTATACCGGACTTCGCCCCAAGGTTATGATGTCGCCATCACACCACACTCGCTGACAAGGTTTCATCATCATGGAATGCACCATCGACTGGGGCGGCCCCGACGGTATGCTATTTGTGGCACGCACCGGGAGCGGCCATGTCACCACCATGGATGGCGCGCTCGAAGGCGGCGGCAACAATCTGGCGCCGCGTCCCATGGAGTTGCTGCTGGCAGGCGCCGGCGGTTGCGCATCCTATGACGTCGTTCTGATCCTCAAGCGTGGCCGCCATGCCATCAGCGGCTGCCGGGTCACGCTCCAGGCCGAGCGCGCCGAAACGGATCCGAAAGTCTTCACGCGCATCAACTTTCATTTCACCGTGACCGGCCGCAACCTGCCGCGCGCTGCCGTCGAACGCGCTGTCACGCTGTCTCACGACAAATATTGCTCGGCCTCCGCCATGCTCGGCAAGACCGCCGAACTGAGCTGGTCGCTGGACATCATCGAAACCCACCCCCAGGATAATTAAAGCCATGCGCCAGTACGAAGACTTCCTGCGCCACGTCCACGAAAATGGCACGATCAAGACCGACCGCACCGGAACCGGCACGCGGTCCGTCTTCGGCTACCAGATGCGCTTCGACCTGTCGCAGGGCTTTCCGTTGATCACCACGAAAAAGCTCCACACCAAGAGCATCATTCTCGAGCTGCTCTGGTTCCTGCGCGGCGACAGCAATGTGCGCTGGCTGCAGGAGCGCGGCGTCAGCATCTGGAATGAATGGGCGGACGCCGATGGCAATCTCGGCCCGATCTATGGCGTGCAATGGCGCTCATGGCCCACGCCCAGCGGCGGCCATGTCGATCAGATCAGCCAGGTGCTCGAACAGATCCGCTCGACCCCTGACTCCCGCCGCATGATTGTCTCGGCCTGGAACGTGGCAGAAATCCCGAACATGGCGCTACCGCCGTGCCATGCGCTCTTCCAGTTCTATGTGGCCGATGGCCGCCTGTCCTGCCAGCTGTACCAGCGCAGCGCCGATATTTTCCTGGGTGTTCCATTCAACATCGCCAGCTACGCCCTGCTCACCCATATGGTGGCCCAGCAGACCGGCCTGCAGCCTGGAGATTTCATCTGGACCGGCGGCGATTGCCATATCTACAGCAATCACGCAGAGCAGGTTGCGCTGCAGCTGTCACGCGAGCCCTACCCCTACCCGCGCCTGGAAATCCTGCGCCAGCCTGCCAGCCTGTTCGACTACGAGTTGGAAGACTTTCGCCTGGTCGATTACCAAAGCCACCCGCATATCAAGGGCGCCGTGGCAGTCTGAACACGCCCACGCCCGGCCATGCCGGCCCCGGACGCGGGCCTGGCATGGCAACCTGAAACGCCACGCCTATTCAACGCACCACGAGACGCCTGATGTCTGTCCTGCCTGCCGCCCCGACACTGATCGTCGCCTATGCCGCCAACCGCGTGATCGGACGGGACAACACCTTGCCCTGGCGGCTGCCGGGCGACCTGGCCCACTTCAAGCGCAGCACCCTGGGCCATCCCGTCATCATGGGGCGCAACACCTGGGAATCTTTGGGGCGCCCCTTGCCGGGCAGGCTGAATATTGTGATAAGCCGTAACTCTTGTTACGAAGCGGCCGGCGCCAGTGTCCATCCGTCACTGGAAGCCGCACTGGCGGCTTGCGCTGCCGAGGCATCGCCCTATATCATCGGCGGCGCGCAAATCTACCAGCTAGCCCTGCCTCTTGCCCGGCGCATCGTCGCCACGGAAGTTCACGCCAGCATCGAGGGCGATGCCTACTTCCCTCTGCTGCCAGCGAACGAGTGGAAAGAAACATCTCGCAGTGAACGGCAAACTGAAAATGGCTATGAATACGACTTTGTCGTCTATGAGCGCACGGCGCCGCCGGCTGCCGCCTGATAGCCGCCCAGAACTCAATCTTCGCAAACAGGAACCCCTTCGACCATGAAGAAAACCCCCATTGCCATCGCCGTTGTCGGCGTTCTGGCCGTCGCCTATGTCGGCAGCTCCTGGTATATCGGCACCAAGATCGAAAAGATGGTGGATACCCAGATCACGCGCCTGAATACCCGCCTGGCATCGGAGTTTGCCCTCAATGGCATCGACAAGCCGCCTTACATCGAAAAGATCAGCTACGAACGCGGCGTCTTCTCCAGCGAAGCGCGCTATCGCCTAGGCATCCGTGGCGAAGAAACGACCTTGACGCTGCATGACGCCATCAGCCACGGCCCCCTGCCCTGGGCCGCCATGAGCCATGGCATGTTCGCCCCGGCGCTGGCATTCAGCCATTCGACCGTGGACGCCAACGACCCCAACGCCGCAAAGCTCAAGACTTACTTCGGCGACAAAGAACCGTTCATCGGCTACACCCGCGTGGGCTTTGGCGACACCATCGCCTTTGACTGGACCATCTCGCCGCTCAAGCATGCGGCCGACGACGTCACGATTGATTTCGCCGGCATGAACCTGGTCGGCACGGCCTCGACCGATGGCCAGGAATGGGATGCCAAGGGTGGCAGCGACGGCCTCAAGGTCCAGGCCCTGCAGGTGGCGAACCCCTTCCTGATGTCTTTCGGCAAAATGGACTTTACCGCCAAGACCCAGCGCAGCGCTTTCGATATCGGTGTGGGCGACAGCTCCCTGTCGGTTGATGGCATCGCCATCAACAACATCGGCGACAACCCCGAGCACAACATCCTGATCAAGCGCATCGCTGTCCAGTCCGGCGTCGCACTGGAAGGCAAGAGCGCCTACAACCTCAACGCCGTTTATACGGTCAATGGCATTACCGTTGGCCAGCAGCCATTCGGCGATGTCGTCCTGGATGCCCGCATCAACCGCCTGGATGGCGCCGCCTTGCAGGGACTCAGCAAGGCTTATGAAGAGCTGATGAACAGCGGCAAGCTGCATAGCATCACCGACCCGACCGAAATCCTGAATATGCCTGGCGTGCAGGACAACCTGATCGGGCTGCTCAAACAGGCACCGCAACTGCTGATCTCGCTCAATGCCAGCAATACGGCAGGTCAATCGGCATTCGACCTGACGGTGGACACGGCCGCACCAACCAACCCTGCCCGCCCCGGCCCGGAAATCGTGCAACGTATCCATGCCACGCTGTCGCTGGACAAGGATATGGTGGCCAATACCTATCAAAGCGCCCTGATGCTTGACGGCGCCAGCGCCGAGGATGCCAAGGCCACCGTTGACGCCACGCTGCCCGCCGCGCTGGAAGGCCTGGTCGAAGAAGGCGCCCTGTCGCTGGCTGACAATGGCAAGTACACCGGCTACCTCACTTTCGAGAAGGGCAGCCTGGTCATCAATGGCGACGAAGTCCCGCCGTTCATGATCCCCTTGCTGATCGGCATGCTGGCAAGCGGCATCGACACGCCCGACTTCTCCCAAGGCAGCGCGCCTGAACTGGAAGAGTTCCGCTTCGAAGAAGAACAAGTCGCTCCTTCCCAGCAATAAATCTCCCATGCCGCCGGCAACGGCGGCCCAATGAAAAAAGCGCCTCATCCGTCAGGATGAGGCGCTTTTTCATATCGGTGCCAGCGGCTGGCAGGGCGGGCAACGCTGGCCATGCACAGGCGCACGGCGAACCGCACGAGACCACCCAGGAGGCTCAGCTGCCGTTTGCCACCGCCGCATAGCCCGCCGCATCCAGCAGGTGCTCGATATCTTCGATCGCGTCCGGCACGATGCGGAAGATCCAGGTTGTATAAGGATCGCCGTTCAGGCCGGAAGGATCATCCGCCAACGCTTCATTGAACGCCACAACGCGCCCCGCCACCGGCGCATGGATGTCCGAGGCCGCCTTCACCGACTCGACCACACCGGCGACCTGCCCGGCTTGCAGCGCCTGGCCGACCGGCACATCCCCCACGTACACGACATCCCCCAGCTGATCCTGTGCAGGATCGGAGATGCCCACGATACAGCTGTCGCCGTCGCGCAGAATCCATTCGTGGGTGGCGGCGTAACGCCTATCGTCAGGTATATGCATGCTTGGGTACCTCTGGACGGAAATCATGAAATCAAGCCGCGATCATACAGGATAGGCCTGTCACGCCGGCAAGAAAAAGCCATGCCCGGCAAGATGCCGGGCATGGCGGTCAGGGAATCACGTTCCCCGGCAACGGCCAGCACCAGATGGCGGCGCCAGCCTGTCAGTTGGCTATCAGGCAGCCAGCGCTTCTTCGTAGCGACGGCTGACTTCTGCCCAGTTCACGACATTGAAGAAGGCGCCGATGTACTCGGGACGGCGGTTCTGATACTTCAGGTAGTAGGCGTGCTCCCAGACGTCCAGGCCCAGAATCGGGGTACGACCGTCGATCAGGGGGCTGTCCTGGTTGGCGCTGCTTTCCACTGCCAGCTTGCCGGCCTTGTCCACCGTCAGCCAGGCCCAGCCGCTGCCAAAGCGCGTCAGTGCGGCCTTGATGAAGGCTTCCTTGAAGGCTTCGAAACCGCCCAGGTCATTCTTGATGGCTTCCGCCAGCTTGCCGGTCGGCTCGCCGCCGCCGTTGGGGGACATGACCGTCCAGAACAGCGAGTGGTTCGCGTGGCCGCCACCGTTGTTGCGCACCGCGCCCTGCACTGCTTGCGGCAGGCTGGCGAAATTGCGCAGCAGGTCTTCCACGGGCTGCTCGGCGATACCGGCGCCTTCCAGCGCGGCATTCACGTTGTTGATGTAGGTCTGGTGATGCTTGGTATGGTGAATCTGCATCGTCTCCGCGTCGATGTGCGGTTCCAGTGCATCGTAAGCATACGGAAGGGGGGGAAGGGTATAAGCCATTGAATTCTCCTGTTGTACTGCCGCAGCCGTCTGGAACAGGCGCAGCGCACCCTTCCAGGACTACAGCAACGTTGCTCTTCTTGCCATCGCAATAATGGCAGAATCCGGGGCATAACGTCCACTCATCCACGCAAACGGACGAGCAGCCGCACACCCTCAAGCATACGCGATCAACAGGAAAATGGCCTAGACGGCCCTAATCAGTGCAGGGTCAAGGCCAGCAGGCGCTCATGCTCCGGAAAGCGCCCTCGCAACTCCGCCAACACCCCTCTTGCCTGCTGGCCCCAACGCACCGACGCCTCACGCCAGCCCGGCGCCAGCGCGCCATCGTGAGCGGCCTGCGCCAGAATTTCGTAGGCCACGCAGACATGCTCTATCTGCATATCCCGGTGCCCCAGGCGCTCATACAGCCGCGCCAGATTGCGGTGGGATGCAAACAACGCCGACGCCCCGGCCTCGGCATCTGCAATATGGGGGAAACATGCATCCGCCAGACTGAGCGCCGCGCGGTATTGCGTCATGGCGGAATGGCCATCGCCACGCGCCAGCGCACGATCGCCGCGTTCCGTCAAACGGCGCCAGGGGTCAAGCGGGCAACGTTCGGAGAACGACGTTTCAGCCAGAATGGACGATTGGTGCATGGTCACCCCTGCGTAGCGGATCATATTCAAGGCACATATATGCTAATAATAATGCTTCGCATTAATAAAAACAATATATGCCCATGCCTCACCTCCCGGTGATCCGTATCGCTTCGTTACTGCCGCAATCGAGAACCGCCACCGGCCTGTATTTGCCTGCGCCCTGGCGGCTTTTTTCGGGCCGGGCCAAGCCCGGCGCCGGCGGCGCTACACCGCTTTCCCGCAGGCCACCGCCGACGCCCAGGCCCACTGGAAGTTATAGCCGCCCAGCCAGCCGGTGACATCCACAACTTCGCCGATGAAATGCAGCCCCGGCACGCGCCGTGCTTCCATGGTCTTCTGGTTCAATTCCCGGGTATCGACGCCGCCACGCATAACTTCGGCTTTCTTGTAGCCAGCCGTCCCCGAAGGCACCAGACGCCATGCCTGAATCGCCTGCGCCAACTGCCGCAACTGCCGGTCAGGGACATCCGCAAGACGCGCAGCAAAAGCGTCGGGCAAGCCTGCCTGCGCAGAAAGCCAATGTTCGGCCAAGCGCCTGGGCCAGAGTTGCGACAGCACCGTCCCCAGCTGCTGCCGGCTGCCAGGCTTGGCGCGCAGCAATTCGGCTTCCATATCCAGGGCAGGCGCCAGATCGACGCTGATGGGCTCGCCAGGCTCCCAGAAACTGGAGATCTGCAGCACCGCCGGCCCTGACAAGCCGCGATGCGTAAACAGCAAATCCTCCAGGAAGGCGCCGCCGCCACGCTTGGCCGCGCCGGCGGCAATGCCTACCTCGACCGCCACCCCAGCCAGGCCGGCATAAGGCTTCCAGTCTGCCGCATCAAACACCAGCGGCACGAGTGCGGGACGCGGCTCAATGATCTTCATGCCCCACTGGCGGGCCAGCTTGAGGCCGAAATCACTTGCCCCCAGCTGAGGAATAGCCATCCCGCCCGTCGCCACCACGACGCGCCGCGCCGTGATCAGGCCGGCACTGGTCTCCAGCGCATAGCCCTCGCCATCGCTACGTACCGCGTCGATACGGGTTTCCATGCGCCAGCGCACGCCTCCCTGATCGCATTCGGCGCGCAGCATGCCAATGATGTCTTCGCTACTCTCGTCGCAGAACAGCTGGCCCTTGTGCTTCTCATGCCAGCGGATCTTGTGGCCGCGCAGCAGGCTCAGAAAATCCTGAGGGGTATAGCCCGCCAGCGCGGAACGGCAGAAGGCAGGATTGGCGGACAGATAGTTCGCCGGCCCTGCCCCCAGGTTGGTGAAATTGCAGCGCCCGCCACCCGAAATACGGATTTTTTCCGCCAGCCGCGCCGCGTGGTCGATCAGGACCACGCGGCGGCCACGCTGGGCCGCCACCGCAGCGCACATCATGCCGGCCGCACCGGCCCCCAGCACGGCGACATCGAACTGCGGCTGCCTGCCGCCCATGGCTGCAGTAGTCGAGGAAGGTGCCGCAACCGGGGCCGGCGCCGGGTTTATGCCAGGCTGCTGCGTCACTCCCGTTCCCGGATGCAATCCACGTAATAGCGCACCGAGCCATCTTCACGCACTTCGGAACCCAGACCATGAATATCCACCCCGAAACCGGGGAAGCGCGCATTGAACTCCTGCGAGAAGAACAGGTAGTCAACGATGGTACGGTTGAAACGCTCGCCCGGGATCAGCAAGGGAATGCCCGGCGGGTAAGGCGTCAGCAGAACGCCAGTCACCCGGCCTTCCAGCTCGCTCAGCTCCACACGCTCGATTTCGCGGTGCGCCATGCGGGCAAAGGCGTCCGACGGTTTCAGTGCCGGTTCCATATCGCTCAGATAGACCTCTGTGGTCAGACGCGCGATATCGCCCGCGCGGTAGGCCACGTGGATCTGCTGGCACAGGTCGCGCACGCCCAGGCGCTCATAGCGCGGGTGATTGCGGCAGAAATCGGGCATGGCGCGCCAAAGCGGCTGATTGCGATCGTAATCATCCTTGAACTGCTGCAATGCCGTCAGCAGCGTGTTCCAGCGGCCCTTGGTAATGCCGATGGTGAACAGGATGAAGAACGAATACAGGCCGGTTTTTTCCACCACCACGCCGTGCTCGGCCAGATAGCGCGACACGATAACGGCCGGAATACCGCTTTCATCGAAGCGGCCGGAAATATCCAGGCCCGGCGTCACGATGGTGGCCTTGATGGGGTCGAGCATATTGAAGCCCGGTGCCAGGTCGCCAAAACCATGCCAGGTAGCGCCGGATTCCAGAATCCAGTCGTCGCGGTTGCCTATGCCTTCGGCGGCCAGGCGGTTCGGCCCCCAGACCTTGAACCACCAGTCGTTCTTGCCATACTCGGAGGCCACCTTGCGCATGGCACGGCGGAAATCCATGGCCTCGCGGATGCTTTCCTCGACCAGTGCGGTGCCGCCCGGCGGCTCCATCATGGCCGCGGCAACGTCGCAGGACGCGATGATCGCGTACTGCGGCGAAGTCGAGGTATGCATCAGATAGGCTTCGTTGAACAGGTTGCGGTCCAGCGTGCGGGTCTGGGACTCCTGCACGATGATCTGCGAGGCCTGCGACAGACCGGCCAGCAGCTTGTGCGTCGAGTGCGTGGCATACACCATGGCATTCTCGGTACGCGGACGATCCGGGCCGATGGCATGCATATCACGGTAGAACTCATGGAAAGCCGCATGCGGCAGCCAGGCCTCGTCGAAGTGCAGCGTGTCGATTTCGTTGCCCAGCACTTCCTTGATCATCTCGACGTTGTAGATGACACCGTCGTAGGTGCTCTGCGTCAGCGTCAGGATGCGCGGCCGCTTGTTGACGGCTTCACGGGCAAACGGATTGGCCTCGATTTTCCTGCGGATATTGTCCGGATGGAACTCTTCCAGCGGGATCGGGCCGATGATACCCAGGTGATTGCGCGACGGGCGCAGGAACACAGGGATCGCCCCCGTCATCGTGATGGCGTGCAGGATGGACTTGTGGCAGTTGCGATCGACCACCACCACATCGCCGGCAGCGACGTTCGCATGCCACACGACCTTGTTGGAAGTGGAGGTGCCATTGGTGATGAAAAAGCAGTGGTCGGCATGGAAAATACGCGCCGCGTTGCGCTCGGATTCTGCCACCGGCCCGGTGTGATCAAGCAACTGGCCCAGTTCATCCACGGCATTACAGACGTCGGCGCGCAGCATGTTTTCGCCGAAGAACTGGTGGAACATCTGCCCCACCGGGCTCTTCAGGAAGGCCACGCCACCGGAGTGGCCGGGGCAGTGCCAGGAATAGGAACCATCCTGGGCATAGTCCACCAGCTCGCGGAAGAACGGCGGTGCCAGGCTTTCAACATAGGATCGCGCTTCGCGGATGATATGGCGGGCCACGAACTCCGGCGTATCCTCGAACATGTGAATGAAGCCGTGCAGCTCACGCAGGATATCGTTCGGAATATGCTCAGAGGTACGCGTTTCGCCGTAGAGATAAATCGGGATCTCGGCATTGCGGAAGCGCAGTTCACCAATGAACGAGCGCAGATTCTTGATGGCGCTGGCGACGTCCTCGGGCGAATCGACATCGAACTCTTCGTCGTCAATCGACAGAATGAACGCACTGGCGCGGCTTTGCTGCTGGGCGAACGAACTGAGATCGCCATAGCTGGTGACACCGATGACCTCTACGCCTTCGGCCTGTATGGCTTCGGCGAGGGCGCGGATGCCCAGCCCCGACACATTCTCGGAGCGGTAGTCTTCATCAATGATGAAAATGGGAAAACGGAATTTCATCGGGTGCTCCCGGCTACAGGAAAAAACGGGGCGAGTGTACAGCCTGCGGGCGACCCACTGATGAAGCGCAGCGCGAATTCATCCAGGGCGTCGCATGTTACCGACACACTCCAAGGAAAAATGCCATCGCATCAAAAATGATGCGATGGCAGCGAGAAATGGTAGCGCCTGCCCCACCGGGGAACAGGACTTCAAAACCGGCACGCAACCGGCTCAAAAACACGCAGCAGTCCAGCCACTGCGCCTTGACACACCCTGGAAAACCGGGTCTGCAAATCAGGTGCGGGGCAGCGTGACGCCACGCTGTCCCAGATACTTGCCGCCACGGTCGCGGTAGGACACTTCACACACCTCGTCACTTTCCAGGAACAGGAACTGGGCACAGCCCTCGCCCGCATAGATTTTGGCAGGCAGCGGCGTGGTGTTGGAAAACTCAAGCGTGACATGGCCTTCCCATTCCGGCTCCAGCGGCGTCACGTTCACGATGATGCCACAGCGCGCGTACGTGCTTTTGCCCAGGCAGATCGTCAACACGTTGCGCGGAATGCGGAAATACTCCATCGTGCGCGCCAGCGCAAAGGAATTCGGCGGAATGATGCAGACATCGCCCTTGAAATCCACCAGCGAACGCTCATCGAAAGATTTGGGATCGACAATCGTGGAGTTGATATTGGTAAATATCTTGAATTCATTGGCACAGCGCACATCATAGCCATAGCTGCTGGTTCCGTAGCTCACGATACGCTTGCCATCTTCTTCGCGCACCTGACCCGGTTCATAGGGATCAATCATCCCCAGCGCGGCCTGTTCGCGAATCCAGCGGTCGCTCTTGATGCTCATTCTGTCGTGCTCCTTGATTAGCCTCGCATTGTAGCGATTGTGGCCGGCAGCGGGCAGCCTGCGCCGCCCTTTTTGCACGGGCACACCTGCCATTCTGCAGCCGGGGAGCACTCCCCGGCTGCAGGCCGCCTATTCCTGATAAATGCGGCGGTACGTGAGGCCCAGGCCATTGACCTCGCCCACGCGCAGGTCGGCCGACAAACGGCGCGACATCCAGTAGCTCAACCGCGCCACCAGCCCGGATCCCGACAAGGCCTGTTCGACCGTCAGCGCGAGGCCGTCAGAGAAACGCTTACTGGCAACCAGAAACTGGTTTTCCACGGTATCGTCATTGCCCGACGCCTGGCTGGCAACGGTCGTATCCGGCAACAGGCTACCCGCCGTCCCCATGGCGCCGGACTTGATCCCCACGTCATCGAGCCCCAGCTGTTTGTACATCGGCGTGCCGCCACTGAAGAGCGAAGCCCCCACCGCCAGCAGCAATGCCGCATCGTTGCCGCTCTGGTCCGGCCCGCGCCCCAGAATCAGCCAGGACAATTTCTCCACTTCGCTGACGTTCGGATACGACACCAGGGTAATGCGCGGCCGCTGGGCCGTGCCTGTGACCTTCACCCCCGCCTCCACCGTTTCCCCGCGACGCAGGGCCTCGATATCCAGCAGCGGATTGTCCAGCATGCCCTGGAAGGTGATGTTGCCGCGCGTCAGCTGCAGCTTCTGGCCGTAGGCCTCGAAACGGCCGCCACGCGTGCGCAAGGTTCCTGCCGCCGACAACTGGCCATTTTTCATCATCAGACGCAGCGAACCTGTCAGGCCGGAGTCGATACCCATGCCGGTCAGGTAGAAACGCGGCCCCAGATCCACCACCAGATCCATGGACATATCCAGGCCGTCATCGCTTGCCACATGCGGCGTCTGCGCCGTCATGATGTGTACATCGTCGTCCAGCGTCGGAACCGCGGACAGCATATCCGCGCTGACCCAACCGGCATCAGCCACGATTTTTCCGGTGATATCGACCTTGGGCAGTGCCGCTTCCACGTCAATCTTGCCGGAGAACATGGCATAACGATCATTACGCTGCACGATGGGATAGCGGAACAGCTCCACCTGCAACCTGCCAGCGGAATCCAGCAGGCGCCAGCGCCCAGACACATTGAGGAAACCGTTCTGCGCGTCTTCCTCTTCCGTGATCCAGGTACGGGTACGCCACTCCGGCGGCGTCACGCGCAGCACAGCCGGGAAGCGCAGACTGTCCAGGATCACGACATCGTTCTCGATCCGCAGGGACAGCGTGCCGTCCAGCAGGCGTATCCCGTCATCAATACGTACAACGCGCAGCTTCTGTCCCGTCACGCCGCCCTGCAGCTTCCAGTCGCCCTCCAGGGATCCCTGTGCCGTCAGATTGGCCGTCAATTCGCCGTTGATTTCCTGCGCATCGCCCGCAAACAGATTCACCCACGCAAGATCCAGCTTGTCGGTACGCAAGGACGCATTGATGCGCGCATCAGGCGCCAGTTCCGGCACGCCGTCGCGAGCGCCAAGCGTCGTGTCCGCCTCCGCCTGCACGCCCCCCAGCAGCTTGCTGCTCAGCGCCAGGCTGACATGCGCCCGACTGTCATGCCCGCGCCCGGGGGTGAGATCCACCTTGATTCCCAGCGTTTCCAGGCCCACCGCCTTACCGCTGCCACCGGGCAGCACCACATCTCCAGACCGGCGGGCAATGGATACATGACCGCCCAGCGTGCGGTCAAAGCGCAGGTCCCACGCGCCGTCCAGCACCAGGTTGCGCAACAGGCCCAGCTCCTCCGGCTCGCCCTTGATATCCGCCAGACTCAGCACCGCCATGATCCAATCACGATTCAAGGCCAGCGCGTCGATACGACCAGCCGTCTGCCAGCGCGCCCCGCCGCCACGCGCGCCCAGGCTTTCCAGCGCCAGCGCCTGACGGCGCGGCAGGCCCAGGCGCAGCGCCGTCGCACCGACCTGCCACTGCCATTGGCTGGCACTGGCGTCCGGCATGAATGCCACATCCATGGCCCGCTGCAAGGCAACACTCAGGCCGGCATGGCTGACATCCAGTTGCCGCAAGGTCCCGCGCCAGCCAGTCAAGCTTGGCTGAAAACCGCGCCCGCTGCCCCAGCCCCCCTCCAGGTTCACTTCAGCCTGCACCGGCGCCTCGCCCAGCGCCGTACTCTTGCGATCGCCCATGGCATAGCTGGCCTCCAGCCGGGCGCGATGCGCGCCCACCGTACCACCTACCGTGCCTTTGGCCTGCACTGCCCCCGGCAAGCCAGGCCACCAATTGGACAGATGCGATAGCGCCACATCCAGCTTCATGTCCGCCTGGGGCGTGCCCCAACCGCCCGCCAGGCTCACCCTATCGCTGCCCAGGGCCAACGCGACATCCACGCCGCTGGCGCGCGTCAACATCCAGTCCGGTGCCTGCAAGGCGTCCGACCACGGGAAATCCACCCTCGCCACGACCTTGCCACTCAGAGGATGGCCATTCCAGCGGCTCGTGTCGGCAATATTCAGCTTCAGATCCAGCCACTCCGGCCAGCTTTGGTCGCGCAAGGTCACATCAAAACTGCCGTCCATCGTCAGCAGCCCCGGCGGCACCGCCCCTCCCGACAACAAGGCGAGATCCAGGCGGCGCACCTGCAGATCCCCGCGCAAACGGTCGTGTTGCACACTGTCCGCCGTCGCACGGTTCAAGGCGACATTCAAATGCGCCGCCGAACCATCCGCCAGGGTCAATGCCAGCGCAGCATCCTGCAACGGAAATGCAGCTTCAAGCGCCAGCTGAGTCTTGGCATCTATGGCCAGCCCCGGCGCATTGCCCTGCAGTGCCAGCGCCATCTGCTCCAGTGAACCGTCCAGCTGTATGCTGGCCTTGGCCTCGCAGGCCGCATCAGTCGGCCGCCCGGGCAATTCTTTCAGGCACACCGGGGAATCCGCGCCGCGCCCCTGGGCATGCACCTCCAGCGCAAGATTCATGGGCCATGGCGCAGCCAGCTTCGCCAGGCGCGCTTCCCCAGAAATCCAGGCATCAGCCATCTCATGGCCGATTTCCAGGCTTGTCAGCCGCAGCTGGGCTTCGCTGCCTGCCGCCAGGCTGGCCTGCAAACTCTTGATCGTGATCGGCAAGGGTTCGCCGTTCTGCGTCAGGATGAATTCGCCCACCGCCACCTTATCGGCGCGGATATCTACCGGCAGGTTGACCGCCAACGGCTCATCGCTCTCCGGCTCATCCTCATCTTCGCCACTGAGCGCCACGCTCAAACGGCTGGCCGACAGTTCACGCACCCAAACCTGCTTCTCCAGCAGGAAGCGCCATTCGCCGCGCAACACCAGATCGCTGGCATCGACATCGACGCCGGGCAGGCTCAAGACCAGCTTGCCAATCTTCACGCCATGCCAGATATCCCCTTCGATATTCTCCACCGAACCGTCCAGCTGGGATACCGCCAGCCGCAGCGCAGCGCGCGTGCCCGCCTGGGTCAGCAGCACCCAGGCCACCAGTGAAGTCAAAAGAATGACGCACAGCACCACGGTGGGCAGCCCCCACCACAACAGGCGGCGCAGAAAGGAACGTCGCTTTTTCAAAATGCGATCCCCAGCGAAAAGTGCAGCCTCAAATCATGGTCCTGCTGACCATACGCCAGATTCAATTCGATCGGCCCGGCCGGCGTGCGCACGACACCCCCGACGCCATACCCCAGCTTCATGTGCATGTCCTGGAAGGAATCACTCACATCGCCCGCGTCAAAAAACACGGTCATGCCCAGCATATCGGTGAAGAAATGCATGTACTCGATACTGGCGACCGCCATGGTTGCGCCGCCCACCGTCGCGCCATGAGATTCGGCGCCTATCGACATATAGCGGTAGCCACGCACGGTGCGCGCGCCCCCGGTACGGAAACCGAAGTCGTCCGGCACCCGTGTGCGGCGCTGTGACCAGACCTTGCCGGCTTCACCACGCATGGTCAGCACATCGCGAGGGCCGACGGGCCACCACTGCTGCAGACGCAAGGACGCACGGGTATAAGGCGCGCCATCATCCAGCGTCAGGCCGACACCGCCCTGCAGGTCGATGACATTGCCTTTGCGCGGGTCATATTTGTCGTTGACGTCAATTCGCGTCCAGCCTGCCGTTCCCGAAAAAGTCGGCAGCTCATCGGCCTCGACATTGCCGATTTTCACCCGGTCGTGCGCCAGCAGCAAACCAAAGCGCGTCTCGTACTCCACCGGGTTATCGCCCTTGCCATAGCGCGTGCGCGTACGTGTCGCCCCCAGCGCGTAACGGGTCAGATCCAGGCCTTCGATATCCGAATGGCGCACCAACAAACCGATGCTGTCCTTCTGCCCCTGTGCGGTCGGCGGCAGGTACACATCCAGGAAGGCGCGCTGGCGTTTCCGATCCACCCCCAGGCCGGTTTCCATGATGACGGGATGGCCCAGCACCACGTTCTGCTTGTAGAGGGTTTCAAAGCGCACCCCGACATCGTCATCGACGCCCAACCCGAGCGCAAGCTCGCGCGCCGCCGCTTCCGCTACCGACACCTTGACCGGCACGATGATGTCCTCCGGCAAGCCGGGCGGCGGCGCCTCGGAGGGGTCGGTATCCGGGGTTTCGTCCTGCCCCGGCATCACAAATGCCCCCCGGAACAGGTTGGTTTCCTGCAGTTCCTGCTGCCAGTTCTCGAACTCGGCGCGGTTGTACAGTTCGTGCGGAGGGTATTCGACATAGCGTGTCACCAACCGTTCCGGCACACGCTTGAGGCCGTCGATTTCCAGTTCGCCCAGGCGTACGCGGGGACCGCTATCAACCAGTACATTCAGGGCCACCCGCGCATTCAGCGGATCGACATCCGCGCTGGTATGCGCCAGCCGTGCCCGGTAGAAATCCTTTGCCGACACACTTTCCAGCAAAGCGGTCTTGGACTTGCTCCAATTGTTATTGATGAATAGCTGCCCTTCCGGCAACTTCCAGGCCTCGATCAAGGCAGCCCGGCGCTCCGCGTAGTCTTCACCCGAAATACGCCCCTGGAAACGGATTTCCACGTTGGATACCGTGGCCCGCTTGCCCGGCTGAATCTCGATATCCCAGGTTTCGCCTGCGACATCCTCACCCACCTCCAGGGTCACGACCGGGCTGAAATACCCCTGCGTAGCCAGTGCCGACAATACCGCTTCGCGCGCCCGGCGCCGCAGGCGTGAAGCCTCGCCGCCGTCCTCGTCATCGTCCAGCCGGGCAATCGTATCCACGGCCTCGTGAATGATGCCCAGCACTTCTGGCGGCAAACCGCCAGGGTCGATGGTGACCTCCGGCCTGGCCCAGGCCTGGACGCAAAGCAGGGAGAGCAGGCTGGCGCATGTCAGTCTGGCCGCGAAACGCATCGTTCAAGCCCCCTTGACCACGACAGTCGGGATCTTCATGGAGCGATCGCGCGGCAAGCGTGCCACGCTGGCAGCAAGGCGCTGGGCAATCTGGTGATAAATGGCTGCCACCGGCCCGTCAGGATCCGCCACCACGCTGGGGCGTCCGGCGTCGGCCTGCTGGCGGATATCCAGCGCCAGGGGCAGGCTGCCCAGGAAGGGCAGTTCAAATTGCGCGGCCAACGCCTGCCCGCCCCCTTCACCGAAAATATGCTCGGCATGCCCGCACTTCGAGCAGATGTGCACAGACATGTTTTCCACGACACCCAGTACCGGCACATCCACTTTCTCGAACATGCGCACCCCGCGGCGCACATCCAGCAGTGCCAGATCCTGCGGTGTCGTCACCACCACGGCCCCCGTGACCGGCATCTTCTGCGCCATGCTGAGCGCGATGTCGCCCGTGCCCGGCGGCATATCGACAAAGAGGTAGTCCAGGTCGCTCCAGTTGGTCTGGTTCAACAGCTGATCCAGCGCCTGCACCACCATGGCGCCACGCCAGATCGCCGGCGCATCAGGGGCAATCAGCAGGCCGATCGAGTTGGCCTGCACGCCATACCCCACCAAGGGATCCATGGTCTTGCCATCGGTGCTGCCCGGCTTGCCTTCCAATGCCAGCAAGGCAGGCACGCTGGGCCCATAGATATCCGCATCCAGCACACCCACGCGCGCGCCCTGCGCGGCCAGTGCCAGCGCCAGGTTCACGGTTGTGGTGCTTTTGCCGACGCCACCCTTGCCTGAGGCGACGGCAATGATATTGCGGATATTGGGCAGGGGTTTCAGGCCGCGATGCACCACGTGAGTCTGCACCCGCCACCCAAGCGTCACTTCCGCCTGCACGGCGCCTGCGCGGCGCAGGGCCCCTTCCGCTTCCGCCTGCAGCACGGCATTGGCCGTTGCCACGGGATATCCCAGCGTCAGGCTGACGGATACGCGGTCGCCGTCAATGCGTACCGCCTGGTCTTTCAACTCATGATCCAGCGGCAATTCCGTTGCCGGATCAACAACTTCATGCAACGCGGCGCGGATTTGCTGTATCGTCAAACTCATGTCACTATGGCTCTTAGTGGTGTAACTTCAAATGCTGCCGGAAAAAACCGGTACCTACCCTAAAGAATAGCGGATCGGCCAGCGTTTCCACCGATTTACCTTGCAACGGGAACTTTTCGCCACGCCAGCCCTCAGTCCTATACCATGACCGATACTATCGCACGCTTCTTCCGTTACGTCCTGCTGTTCACGCTGGGACTGGTTGGCCTGTTCATGGCGCTGATTTTCATGATCTCCAGCGCCATCGCAGTCGGCATCCTGTACATCTGGGCACGCCTGCGCGGCCGCCCCTTTGGTGTGAAGGCCTACTGGCAACAGCGCAGCGCCGGCCGCAGCCCCCAGGCCCAGGCTTGGCAGCAGCCCCGCCGCCCCTATGGCAACAAGTCCGGCAAGGACGACATCATCGACGTGCAGGTCCGCGACCTGCCCTGACAGCATCACCAAGGTGAGCTTGCCCTGATAAGCTCACTGATACCGTCCTGCCCCCACAGCGCTGCATGCGCCGCCTTTCGATACCTGCCCGTGCATACGGGCAGGTGCTCAGCCAACGGCAGCAACATTGCCAGCCGGACATCGCCGCGCTGACCGCTGTCTGGTACACCACTCAGGCTATCCCTGACGCACCCCTTGTGCTGGCGAATAGCGCAGGTTTTCTGCTGTCAGCGCATTCGCATTGCGGTTGGCGAAATAGATCCAGCGGCCGATCATCACTATCAATGCAATCAACAGGCCAATCTGCAACAGGCCTACGGTTCCCTGCCGCATTGCATTGGCCGTGGCCGCGTCGAGGGCCTGGGCATGGCTGGCAAAAACCTGATGATCCAGGTCGGTCAGCAAACCGAACTCCACCATATCCGATAACCAGGCCACTGCGGACAATGCAATATTGGCCAGCAGCAGGCGGCGTATCCAGCGCGTGGAGCGCGTCAAATCCCTGAGTTCCGTCTATGCCTCATGCAGGCAAACCAGCCTGCCTGCCGCTCATCCCGGACACAAATAGGAATGATACTCTCTTTCAACAATTCAGCTGCTGATCAAGGCGCTTGCAGCACGGGTCAAGGAATGCAAAAACCATGGCAAAAATGACACAAGCCAGCGCAAAACAATGCGCTGGCTTGTGCTGAAACGCCGCAACGGCGGCGTTTGAATCTGGCGACCTTATCCCGTTGCCAGCGTAACGGCTCAGGCAGCCACTTCCGCCTGCCCTGCCGCCGGTTGGCGGATCAGGTAGTCGAATGCGCCCAATGCCGCCTTGGCGCCCTCACCCGCAGCGATGATGATCTGCTTATAAGGCACGGTCGTCGCGTCGCCGGCCGCAAACACGCCCGGCAGCGAGGTAGCGCCACGCGCGTCCACTTCGATCTCGCCATGCTTGGAGAGATTCAGTGCGCCCTTGAGCCATTCGGTGTTGGGCACCAGGCCGATCTGGATGAAGACGCCAGCCAGTTCGACCTTGCGGCTTTCACCGCTCTTGCGATCGGTATAGACCAGACCGTTGACCTTCTGGCCGTCACCCACGATTTCCGTGGTCTGCGCATGCAGGATGACTTCGACGTTCGGCAGGCTGTAGAGCTTGCGTTGCAGCACGGCATCGGCACGCAGCGCTTCGCCGAATTCGATCAGTGTGACATGACCGACTACACCGGCCAGGTCGATGGCCGCTTCCACGCCGGAGTTGCCGCCGCCAATCACCGCGACGCGCTTGCCCTTGAACAGCGGGCCGTCGCAGTGCGGGCAGTAGGCCACGCCATGGTTGCGGTATTCGCGCTCACCCGGCACGTTGATTTCACGCCAGCGTGCGCCAGTTGCCAGGATGACCGAACGGCTGCGCAGTTCCGCGCCGTTTTCCAGCTTCACCGCCAGCAGGCCATCGCCCTCTTCCAGCGCGACCACGCGCTGAAGATTCATGATATCGACGTCATAGGCCTTCACATGCTCTTCGAGTGCCGCAGCAAAGCGCGGGCCTTCGGTATGAGGCACCGAGATGAAGTTCTCGATGGCCATGGTGTCGAGCACCTGGCCGCCGAAACGCTCGGCCACCACACCGGTACGAATCCCCTTGCGGGCTGCATAGACTGCTGCCGCGGCACCGGCCGGACCGCCACCGACCACCAACACATCGAAGGCATCCTTGGCATCCAGCTGGGCGGCCTTGCGGGCAGCGGCGCCGGTATCGAGCTTGGCCAGGATTTCCTCGACCGATGAGCGGCCCTGACCGAACACTTCACCATTCAGATAGACCGTAGGCACCGCCATGATCTGGCGTTGCTCGACCTCGTCCTGGAACAGTGCGCCGTCGATGACAACGTTGCTGATGCGGGGGTTGATCACTGCCATCGCATTGAGCGCCTGCACCACATCCGGGCAGTTCTGGCAGCTCAGCGACATATAGGTTTCAAACTGGTACTCGCCATCCAGGTTGCGGATCTGCTCAACGACTTCCGGCTCGAACTTGATCGGATGGCCGCCGACCTGCAACAGGGCAAGCACCAGCGAAGTAAATTCGTGGCCCATGGGAATTGCGGCAAAGCGGATGCCGATATTCTCGCCCGGGCGATTGATACTGAAAGACGGCTTGCGCACGCCGGCCTCGTCGCGTTCGACGTAGCTCACGCGTTCGGACAGCGCTGCAATTTCCTGCAGCAGTTCACGCAGCTCCTTGGACTTGGCGCCATCGTCAAGCGAGGCAACGAGTTCCACCGGCTGCGTGACTCGTTCCAGATAGGCTTTCAACTGATTCTTGAGGTTGGCATCCAACGACATGAGAAGCTCCGGTATTCAATAGTTTGTATCCGTGGCAGCATGCCTTGTGAGCATGACACCGCTGTTGCCGGGGCGCCGCCTGAGCGGCTGCCCTGGCCGGGGGCTGGCACTGGCCTGCCCCCGCGGTACGGCCCTGGCTCTGCCTGGGCCGTTTCTCCGGCTCCGAGCGCGGAGCTTAGATCTTGCCGACCAGATCCAGCGACGGGGTCAGCGTGGCTTCGCCTTCCTTCCACTTGGCGGGGCAGACTTCGCCCGGGTGCGAAGCGACGTACTGGGCAGCCTTGACCTTGCGCAGCAGTTCGCTGGCGTCGCGGCCGATACCGTTGTCATGGATTTCGCACAGCTTGATCTGGCCTTCCGGGTTGATCAGGAAGGTGCCACGCAGGGCCAGGCCTTCTTCTTCGATCAGCACATCGAAGTTGCGTGCCAGGTTGGCGGTGGGGTCGCCGACCATGACGTATTGCACCTTCTTGATGGCTTCCGAGGTGTCGTGCCATGCCTTGTGGGCGAAGTGGGTGTCGGTCGAAACGCTGTAGATTTCCACGCCCAGCTTCTTGAACTCTTCGTAGTGATCAGCCAGATCTTCCAGTTCGGTCGGGCAAACGAAAGTGAAGTCGGCAGGATAGAACACCACGACCGACCACTTGCCGGTCAGCGATGCGTCGCTGACTTCGATGAACTTGCCATTTTGGTACGCTTGAGCCTTGAACGGTTTGATCTGGGTATTGATAAGAGACATGGTGATGATCCTGTTGTCTGGGTTGAACATGTCGGCACCGTTGCCGGTACCTCTCTTGCAGGCATATAGTGCCTTTTCTTTTCAGATATGAAAAGTGAATTAATTCTATCCCATTGATTGATTTTTTCAATGATACCCAAATGACGCCCGAGCTGGCCTGAAGCGGGCGCCAACCCGCGACAGCAGCGGAACATCCTCAAGGACAGCATAGCGCCGCAAGAGCCAGCCCATCTTGTTCGCCATCAAAACCGTACGCTTTCCCCAGGCTGCCGGCAAAAAGCGCCGCCAGGCCCTAAAATGGCCGAACCGGCTGAATCCGGCCGGCTTTTCTCCAACCTTTTTATAGTCGCCATGTCACGCACACTGTTCGTAACAACCGCCCTGCCCTATGCCAACGGCTCCTTCCACGTGGGCCACATCATGGAATACATCCAGGCTGATATCTGGGTGCGGGCGATGCGAATGGCGGGACACACGGTGCATTTCGTCGGCGCGGACGATGTCCATGGCGCCCCCATCATGCTCAAGGCCGAGAGCGAAGGCATCACACCCCAGGAACTGGTGGCGCGCTATGCCGCCGAACGCCCGATGTACCTGAACGGCTTCCATATCCGGTTCGATCACTGGCACAGCACGGATTCGCGTGAAAACGTCGAGTTGTCCCAGCATATCTACCGCAGCCTGCGGGACGCCGGCCTGATCGAAACGCGCACCATCGAGCAGTTCTATGACCCGGTCAAGGGCATGTTCCTGCCCGACCGGTATATCAAGGGCAGCTGCCCCCGCTGCAAGGCGCCCAATCAATATGGCGACGCCTGCGAAGTCTGTAGCGCCGTTTACAGCCCGACCGAGCTCATCGACCCGTATTCGACGCTGAGCGGCGCCCGTCCTGTGCTCAAGCAGTCCGAACACTTTTTCTTCAAGCTGTCCGACCCCCGCTGCGTGGAGTTTCTCAAGCAATGGACGACCGGCAGCAACGCACAGGGCGCGCGTCACCTGCAGGCCGAAGTGCTGGCCAAGACCCGCGAATGGCTGGGCGCCGATGGCGACAGCGAAAGCGGCCTGGCCGATTGGGATATTTCCCGCGACGCACCGTATTTCGGCATTGAAATCCCGGATGCTCCAGGCAAGTACTTCTATGTCTGGCTGGACGCGCCGGTAGGCTACCTGGCGTCGCTCAAGGCCTACTGCAACAAACAGGGCCTGGATTTCGACGCGCTGCTGGACCCGTCCGGCAATACCGAACAGATTCACTTCATCGGCAAGGACATCGTCTATTTCCATGCGCTGTTCTGGCCGGCCATGCTGAAGTTTGCCGGCCGCAAGACGCCGGACCAACTCAACGTACACGGTTTCATCACCGTCAGCGGCGAGAAGATGTCCAAGAGCCGGGGCACGGGCATTTCCCCGCTGCGTTATCTGCAGATCGGCATGAATGCCGAATGGCTGCGCTATTACATCGCCGCCAAGCTGAACAGCAAGGTGGAAGATATCGACTTCAACCCTGAAGACTTCATTGCCCGCGTCAATAGCGACCTGATCGGCAAGTACATCAATATCGCCAGCCGCGCGGCCAACTTCATCGCCCGCCATTTCGATGGCAAGCTGGCCTATCAGGGCGATGCCGCTGCCTTGTCCGCTTCGCTGCAGGCCGCTGCCGATCAGATGCGTGCCGACCTGGAAGCCCGCGAGTATGGCCGTGCCATTCGCGATGCCATGGCGCTGGCAGACCGCATCAATCAGGAGTTCGATACGGCGCAACCCTGGGTGCTGGCCAAGAACTGGCAGGAAGCCGATGCAGAACGCCAGGCGGCGCTGCAGGATATCTGCTCGCGTGCCCTGGCCGGATTCAAGGCGCTGACGGTCATGCTCAGCCCCATCCTCCCCGAGCTGTCGCAACGGGTAGCGGGCGAGCTGTTCGGCCTGGATCGCGGATTCGTCTGGCAAGACGCTGGCGAATTGCCGACCAGCGTGGCGCCGTTCAAGCATCTGATGCAGCGGGTCGCGCCGGAAATGCTGGATCAACTGTTCGAACCGCCGGCAGCGCCGGTGGTCGTGCCCGGTGGCGAACCCATCGCCGAGACCATCAAGATCGACGATTTCGCCAAGATCGACCTGCGCATTGCCCGCATCGTCGAATGCAAGCGTGTCGAAGGCTCCACCAAGCTGCTGCAGCTGACGCTGGACGCCGGCGAAGGCCGTCATCGCAATGTGTTCTCCGGCATTCAATCCGCCTACGAACCGGAACAGCTGGTCGGCAAGCTGACCGTGCTGGTCGCCAATCTGGCGCCGCGCAAGATGAAGTTCGGCGTGTCCGAAGGCATGGTACTGGCTGCCAGCCACGCCGACGACAAGGTGGATGCCGGCCTGTATATCCTCGAACCCTGGCCTGGTGCGCAACCCGGCATGCGTGTCGGCTGATACGCATGCCGCGCCGGGGCCGCATGTCTGCGTATCCGGCGCTCAACCCAACCGCCGTCCAAACAACAAGCCCCCGCGATCCCAACAGATCGCGGGGGCTTGTTGTTCAGCCTCGCCGGTACCGGCCCGCCTGATCCGCGGGGGCCTCAACGACTGCGGCCGGCGGGCTCAGGCCGCCGCTTCCTGATGTGCCAGCGGACTGGGCTGCAGCGCAGGATCCAGGGTTTCGCGCTCATCGAACACAAAACAAGTGCCCCGATAGCCCGGGCCGCCTGTTTCCTCGAAATACTTGAGAATGCCGCCATCCAGCTGGTAGATATTTTCTATCCCCTGTTCGGCCATGTAAATCGCCGCTTTTTCACAGCGGATGCCGCCAGTGCAGAAGCTGACGATTGTCTTGCCTTGCAGCTCGTCCTTGTGCGCCTGCACTGCCTGCGGGAACTGCGTGAAGCGGTCGATGCGCCAATCCAGCGCGCCCTCAAAAGTACCGGCATCCACCTCAAAGGCGTTGCGCGTATCGAGCATGACCACCGGCCTGCCCTCATCGTCGCAGCCCTGCTCCAGCCAGCGCGCCAGGGTACGCGGCGCAACCGCTGGCGCCCGCCCGCCTTCCGGACGAATGGCAGGCTCGTTCATACGGATGATTTCCCGCTTGATGCGTACCTTCATGCGCTTGAACGGTACATCGTCGGAAAGACTGTATTTGACTTCCAGGGACGCAAAACGCGGGTCGGCTCGCAGCTCGGTCAGCCACGCCTCGATATCCTCTGCACGTCCGGCCAGAAAAAGATTAATGCCTTCTTCGGCCAGCAGCACGGTTCCCTTCAGCGACAGCGCCAAGGCGCGCGCCAGCAGCCGATCGCGCAGGCCGGGCAAATCGTCCAGGGAAACAAACAGGTAAGCAGCAATATTGGTAACGGCGGCGGACATAAGGGAATTCTGCACTTCCAGCGGCGCATGGCGCCTGATCAAAAAGACAGCTGGCCAGGCACGACGGCATCTGCCGCTAGCCTGGCCAAGCATCAATTACTCGACAACAGAGCGTTGTTCCAGCACGCCATCCAGCACCCAGCGCACGGAAGAGGCATCTGCCGGCGGGTGATCTACCTGAATCTCGTTGATGCGCAACAGATAGGAGGTTCCCGGGTGGAAATCAAAACCGTCGATCTCGCCGTAGAACAGCTGCCATGGGGAATCCTTGCTGTCGCGCACCCGGTAGCAGGTCTGACGCGCCACGCCCGTGCAGTTTACCTTGTGATCATCCAGATAGATCTGGCGTTTGCTGCCTTCGTCCTGCAGCGTGCCGGAACGCCGCGAAAAGGACAGAACATCGCCATCATCGACGACCAGCACCAGATGACGCGGCTGGGCCAGCGGTTCCGGCGCCGCCGAAACGATGGATGCCAGCCCATGCAGGTAATCGGTTTCCAGTGCCATGACATCGGACATGCAAGCCATGCGGGTCGAGCCCAGACCGTCAATGGTGAGTGCGGCCGCGCCATCGGAGCGGAACTCGCCGAAATAGCGATTGCAGCCGCCAAAGCCGCTGACCCGCCCTTCCCGCGAGATATCGTCACGCGAGAATTCCAGCGTCAAGGCCCGGTTCATGCCTACACGCACCGGGATATCGCGCACCCGGCCATCCGCAGAGGCCCAACGCACCAGTTCCCAACTCGTGTCGTCATAAGGACTCTGAAACGAAACCGGCGCGGCCTGCTTCGCAGCCCCCGCGTCTTCGCCGGTGGACAGCGTGCCACACGCCGCCAAGCCTGCGCCCAGCGCCGCCCCGACCAAACACTTTATCGTGATACCCATGCGCCCCAACGCAATCTCCTGGAGATTCGCCTGTTCAAGTTCGTCGGCACGCAGGCCGTCGATAGGAATAATTCTGCATCCTGGATAACAGGCACACGCTGATTATATGTCCAAGCCACACGCTCTCTGGCCCCGGGCATCCTGCATCTGCACGGCCTGCATGGCGCCATTCGTTGCGCCGCGGTCTGCCCTGCAGCGAATCCGCCTCGTGTCTGGCAGAGTATCATGAGAGGCGTGCTTGGCTGTTTTTCAGTGCAGTCATAAGCTCATACGTTCAATGACCCGGGCCCCCATCATGCTTTCATTGACCTCTCTTGGCGGCGCAGGCACCGTCACCGGATCGAAACATCTGCTCACCCATGGCAATACCCGCTTGCTAATTGACTGCGGGCTGTTCCAGGGGCTGAAGAATCTGCGCGAGCTGAACTGGGAAGGCTTGCCACTGCCTGCCGATAGCATTGACGCCGTTGTTTTGACGCATGCGCACCTGGACCATTCCGGCTATCTGCCGCGCCTGGTGCGTGACGGTTTCCGCGGCCCGATCTATGCCACGGAAGCCACCTGCGATGTCGCCGCCCTGATTCTGCGCGACAGCGCGCACCTGCAGGAAAAAGATGCGGAGTACGCCAATCGCAAAGGGTATTCACGCCATGCCGTTGCAGAGCCGCTCTACCGCGTACGCGATGCGGACCGGGCCATCACGGCCATGCTGCCCGTGCCCTGGCACCAGACCATCGAACTGCCCGGCGGCGCAGCGCTGTGCATGCGCCGCGCCGGGCATATCCTGGGTGCCGCCAGCGCACAAATTGATCTGGCCGGGCGCCGTATCGTTTTCTCGGGCGACCTGGGCCGCTACAACGACCCAGTCCTGCCCGATCCCGAACCCGTGCCGGCCGCTGACTATATCGTCATCGAATCGACCTACGGCGACCGCATCCACGATGATGCCGACGCCATCGCCCTGCTGGGCGACATCATCGAACGTACCGCCCGCCGTGGCGGCACTGTCGTCATCCCGGCTTTCGCCGTGGGCCGGGCGCAATCATTGATTTACTTCCTGTGGAAACTGCGCCAGGCCGGCCGCCTGCAGAATATTCCGGCCTACCTGGACAGCCCCATGGCCGGTAGCGCCACTCAACTGCTGCACGCCTACCCGGAAGAACATCGCTTGCAACCGGGCGACTACGAAGCTGCCTGCCAGGCCATCGCCTATGTGAACGACGTCGAAGCGTCAAAGGCCCTGTCGGCCAATCGCTATCCCAAAGTGATCATTTCCGCCAGCGGCATGGCGACAGGTGGCCGGGTTCTGCACCACTTGGCCGCGTTTGCCCACGATCACCGCAATACCATCCTGTTTTCCGGATTCCAGGCTGCCGGCACGCGGGGACGCAAGCTGTTGCAAGGCGCACGCGAGGTGAAGATCCACGGCAACTGGGTGCCGGTACGCGCGGAAGTCGCAGAGCTGCCCATGCTCTCGGCCCATGCGGACAGTAATGAACTGATGCGCTGGCTGTCGGGTTTTCGCAGTCCCCCTCAACGCGTTTTCATCGTTCACGGCGAACCTGATGCCGCCGACGCCCTGCGCGTGCGGATCGAACGGGAACTGGGCTGGTCGGCCTGCGTCCCCCGCCAGGATCAGACATTCCAGCTGTGACCGATTACTCATGCTGACAGACGCTCATCGTTCCTGACCGTTGCCCATGACGCCGTCAAATACCGACCTGTCCTCCCGCGCTGCCCTCATCCCGACATCCCGCAGGCGCCAGCGGGTCATGACCGCCATGGCGCCCTGGCTGCTGCTGGCACTGCTGTTGCTGGCCTGGCACCTGCAGCGCTGCCTCACGACCTGGCAGCAGCGCCTGGGCCAGGAGTTCACCAGCCTGGTGCATTATGCCGATGTCCAGCAGCAATTCCTTCTGGCGCTGGACAACAGCAGCCGGCGCCTTTCCAAACTACCGCCCAGCCCGCTCGCGGAAACCGGTACCTTGCTCTCGCCCCCTCATCTCCTGCCCTATACCTATCAAGCCAGGCAGTCACAGGCAGACCTGCCTTATGCGCTGTTGTGCGCACATTCGCCCGGCTGCGCCGACATGAGCCCGGCCAAGCGCGACGCCTGGCATGCCCTGGGCAATTACCTGGCAGATTTCTATGCCTCGTTCTGGTCCGGCATGAATGCAGCCGGCCCCACCCTGCTGGTCAACGAAAGAGAGACCGGCAATAGCCTGGGCCTGCCCGCCGCAGCCCTGAGCGCGGCCAGGATGGACACTCCCGGCGTCATACCGCCAGCTATCGCCTGGAGCATTCTGGCTCAGGCCTATCCGAGCAGGCCGTCTGTCACGCCGACAGGGAGCATACGCTGGCTCCCGCTTTTTCCCGGCACGGACATCGTCGCGGGGGTCAATGCCATCAAGCTGCCTGCGCCGCTGTGGCCCGAGATCGAATCGACTGCCGCGCCGCATTTTGTCGCGGCCACGCTCTTTCACCTTAACGCCTATCTCTCTGCGCCCACACGCGAAGGCGTAATGCAACTGACCTTGCACGGTCAGACGCTGATTAGCACGGATGCCCTGCCCGCCATACCGGATGCCAGGCCCCTGCGCCTGACGGCGCAAGGCGTTGCCTTCCAGTTTTCATTGCCGCCCGCCAGCCATGCCGTCCTGCTCGTTCCCTACCACGCATTCTGGCGAGCCCCAGGCTGGCTCTCCGCCACGCTGCTGGTGCTGCTGCTTCTGGCCGGACTCTCCGGCTGGCGCGCCACGCACAGGCCAGGCCATGTCCCTGCGAAACTGCCCCAGCCTGCCCCGCCCCCTGTCACGTCGCTCCCCGGCCCGAGGACGATGCCTGGCCTGGAACCCTTTGATCCGCGCCAGTTGCTGCAATCCTGCGTCGATGCACATCAGCCCGCTGCACGTACAAAAGGGCTGCTGCTATTCAGCCATATCGACACGGATGTACCGGCCTGCGTGATTGGCGACCCAGACCGGCTGACGCTGATCCTGCATCAGCTGCTGGGCAATGCCATCCGCTTCACCGAAGCCGGCCATGTCATCGCCCGCCTGCATGCCCGGCCAGACGGCGCGGCCCGCACGACACTCATGTTGCAGGTGGCAGACAGCGGCCCCGGCATTCCCTCGCAACAATTGCAGTCTCTCTCCTGGCTGTTCCAGGCGCCGACCACGCCCGCCCTGCATGAATCCGATGCCATGCCGGGCCTGACCCTGGCGGCACGCCTGGCGCGTGCGCTGCCTGCCTCCCTCCGCATCACCAGCGAACCGGGTCTGGGCAGCAGTTTCAACCTGACGCTCACACTGCCGCTGGGCCCTGCCGACACTGCGGCAGCCAGCCCCCGCCTCGACGGATTGCACATCAGCGTGCGCAGCCCTCATGCCGAACTCACCACTTCCCTCTGCCAGTGGTTCCGGGCCTGGGGCGGCCATGCCTGGCCTGCCGGCACCATTTCCGGTCCGCCAGGGAAGCACCAGGTGCTGCTGGATGCCCTCATGCCGCAAATACGGCGGCCTGGGCATTGGGCCGGCTGCTATGCCATCGCCGGTATGGACGGTGCGCCCGGCACCGGGGCCGACCTCAGCCTGCCCCGAACCGGGGCCATGGCCATTGCCCGCGCCCTGCAGGCTGCCCTGCTCCGTCCGCCCGCCACGCCCGAGGAAAAGCCGCCGGCCACGACTGGCATGCAAACCCCCCCCCATCCGCCACAAAGCCGGATACACTCGCCCGATCACTAATTAAGCTGGACTTGATCCTAGCCAAGTCCGGCGTGCGATTCCGCGATACCATGTGTGCGGATCGCTGGCGCGATGCTTGATCTGCCGGCATGACGGCAACATGCATGTGCCCCTACCTGGATGAGTCGGATACCGGAACCTTCATGAAGACACTACGCATCGCTTTCGCCGACGATCACCCTATCGTTCTGGCAGGCTTGAGCAACCTGATTGCCAACGATCCGCGCTTCATTCTGTCCGGCACACTGGAAACCCCGACTGCGCTGGTGCAACATATCACCCAGCATCGCCCGGATATCGTGGTGACCGACTTTTCCATGCCCGGCGACGAGCATTACGGCGACGGCCTGAGCTTCATCGGCTATCTGGTACGCAACTTTCCCGCCACCCGCTTGCTGGTGCTCACCATGATTACCAGCCCGCCCATCATTGCCTCGCTCTACCGTGCAGGCGTCAGCGGCGTGGTCCTGAAATCCGACCAGCCCCATGACCTGCTGGAAGCACTGGATTGCCTCTATGACGGCAAGCGCTATCTGCGTGAAGATCAGCCACGGGATCTGGCACCTGAACCCCACAGCGACACCTCAAACGGTTCTACCGCGCAGCACGACCGGGCCACCAAACTGCTCTCGCCCAAGGAACTGGAAGTACTGCGGCTATTCATTGCCGGGCATTCTTTGACCCATATTGCGCAAACGCTCAATCGCAGCATCAAGACCATCAGTAATCAGAAGCGCTCGGCCATGCGGAAACTGGATCTGCCCAGCGATCAGGCGCTCATTGAATTCTGTGTCCACGCAGGCCTGTTCCGCTGAGAGTTCCGCCCCAGGTGAGGACACGGCAACTCCCCGGATGGCCCGCTTCGCCGGGCTTGCCTTCCGCACGCATGACTCCTGCCATGAGTGCCTCCAGGTACCCAAATACCCGGCTGTCGTGCCCGGTTCGCCTGCATGCCTGCCTGGGCGGCATCGTCCGGCACAGCCGCCTATCTTGACTTCGCCCGCCAGATCGGCTGTCATTACATCAGAATTTTATTTATTTCGACGGCATTGCCCTGGCGCTTAAGGCATGATGGCGGCTGATTCCCGCCCTTGCCGCTGGCCGTCGAGCGATGCCTGCACACCCCTGACCCGATGTAAGCATGTCACAGCCATCGCTCACTCCCATCCGGCGCTTGCTTCTGCGCCAAAGCACTGCGATCTTCGGCAGCAGCCTGCTGGTACTGTTGTTGAGCTGCATGTTGACCATGGGGATGCAATTTGTCCTGGAGCAAGAGCGCGCGGCCCTGACCGCAGACTTCACCACCACCATTGCCTACGTCCGCGAACAGGAGCAATTCCTGCGCCAGCTGCAGGACGAAAACACACGCGTCCAATCGCTGCTTGACCCCCAACCGACCCTGAGACGCCCCGCCACACCCTCAAGAAAAGAGCATCTGCCGGAGACAGGCCCGGCGTTTTCACTGCTGACCCGCAATACCGCCGAACCGATGTCCGCCGAGCAAAAGCGCGCTTTTCAAGCACTGGCATCGCACCTGACATCCATCTACAACACTTTCTGGGCTTTTTCCTATTACCCATCGGCAAATTTGCTCATGCTCAATGAGGACGGGCAGACCATCATTACCGTGCCCGCCATTGATGCCGCCAATACGCCGGAACCGCTGACGCCCGAGGTATTGCAGCAAATCAGCCAGGTTGCACAGCAGCATGCCACGACCTTGCGCGCCGATGTTCAGCGCATGGCCCCCGAGACCAGCGCCATCGTGCATTGGTACCCCATGCCCGGCATGCCGCACGAAATGCTGGCCTTCATTCCCTCGGGCGTACCGCCTTCGGCCTGGCCGGCAGGCAGCCCCGCGCCTGACGAGCACTACCTGGTCTCGCTGATGAACCGCCAGCGCCTGCTGACTGCCAGTGGCGCGCACGAAGCCAGCTCACATCTATTCTGGCTCTCCAATGCCCGGCAAGGCATTCTGCTGGGCGGAGAGAATGCGCCCGTCATGCGTCCGGACGGTTTCCGGCTGTCTGCGGAAGGACTGGAGCTTTGCCTGCGCAGCCAGCCCGGGGACTGGGTCGGCTGCTACCGCATCAGCTACGGCAGTTTCGTGGCCCACAATATATGGATCCCCGTCACAGGCGGCCTGCTCCTGCTGCTCTGCCTGCTTTGGGGCATAGGTTATTTGCGCTGGTATCAGCGCAGCATCATCGACCCGGCCCAGCAGGCCCAGGACGCGCTGCAGGAAAGCGAGATGTTCAACCGCGCACTGGTGGATACGGCCCCCGTCGCGCTTTGCCTGTTGAGCTGTCCGGATGGACACATCATTTTTGCTTCGCCCCTGGCGCGCCGTTGGCTGAGCCTGGTGCCGGATGCCACCGCCAACGGCAGCGCTTTGCAACGCCTGGCACTCGAAGCACTGGAACCCGGCGAAATCGAACAGGTGGATCTGCCGGGCGGGCTCAGCCTGCATGTGTCCTACTCGCCCATGCGTTATCGCAAGCAGGATGTCGTGTTGTGCGCGTTCACCGACATCACCACGCGCGCCGAGGAGCAGCGGGCGCTGGAGCGCGCCAAACAGGCGGCAGACGAGGCCAATGCGGCCAAATCCATGTTCCTCTCCACCATGAGCCACGAAATCCGCACGCCGCTCTATGGCGTGCTCGGGACGCTGGAATTGCTTGCCCTGACCAAGCTCGATACCGTGCAGCAGCAGCATGTGGCACGTATCCAGAGCGCTTCGCAACTGCTGATGCAGCAGATCAGCGACATCCTGGATATCGGCAAGATAGAAGCCAACCAGCTGCAATTGGAGCCTGATCCTTTCTCCCCTCGCCGGATGATGCAGGAATGTGTCGGCTCGTACGCTGGCATGGCGCAGCAGAAGCAATTGCTGTTGTTTTGCCTGACCGACCCGCAGGTTCCCGATATGCTGGAAGGCGACGCCGTGCGTATCCGCCAGGTGTTGTCCAACCTCGTCAGTAACGCCATCAAGTTCACCGAGGCGGGTCAAATCGTTGTCAGGCTCAGTCTGGTCCGGCAAGAGGATGACCATAGCATCTTGAAGTTCCAGGTCGCTGATACCGGCATCGGGATTTCACAGGAAGCGCAACGCGAACTGTTTTCTCCCTTTTTCATGGTCGAAGCCAGCCGCCACACCATCCGTGGCACGGGACTGGGGCTTTCCATCTGCGAACGTCTGGTGCACCTGATGGGTGGCACCATTCAAGTCACCAGTGAACCCGGCCTGGGCAGCCAATTCTCGGTTGAACTGCCGCTGCAGCACACCGATGCAGAAGTGCCCGCCGCACCCGTGCTGGACGGCCTGACAGTCCTGCTCCGCACGGCCAACCCCGAGTTGACTCGGAACCTGGAGTGCTGGCTGATTCGCTGGGGCGCACAGGCCGGTGCCGCGCCGGCGGTGTTGCCGATGCCGGATAAGGATACCTGGCTGGTCGATGTACAGATGCCTGCCCCCGACTGCCCACCGAACTGGGCAGCGCGTTACATGAGCCTGGCCCCCAGGGAGGGCACCGGTACCCACCCTGGCATAGATGCCTGCAGCGTTGATGAGATTGCAGCCGGCCTGGCGCGCCTGGGCCAACCGCCCGAGGCCGTGCATGTCGCGCCCACGCGGCGGCTGGCGCTCAAGGCGCTCATTGCCGAAGACAACCCCATCAACCAGGCCACGCTGACCCATCAGCTCGAACAACTGGGCTGCCAGGTCAGTGTCGCGTCCGATGGCGAACAGGCACTCGAACTCTGGCAGCAAGGAACGCATGATTTCGTGCTGACCGATATCAACATGCCCCGCATGAACGGCTACGAACTCAGTCGCGCACTCCGTGACCTGGGAGTCCGTGCGCCCATCGTCGGTATTACGGCCAATGCCACGCGCAACGAAGGCCGTCATTGCATGGAAAGCGGCATGAATACCTGGCTGGTCAAGCCCATCAACCTGAATTCCCTGTACCAGCAGCTGGCGCGCCTGTTCCCCGCAGCGGTGCATCCCGCCACACCGGCTCCCGCGACCTCGCCTGCCCCCGTGCCGGCAGCGCCGGAGCCGGCCCCAGAGACCTCGGCGGCCCCCACGCCACCTGCGGCTGCAACGGATTTCAGCCATACGCCCATCCATCCGGTACCCGAGGCCTATCGGACGCTCTTCCTGGACACGATGCAGGCGGATCTGGACAAGCTGGAGCAAGGCCGCCAAGCCGAGGATGTCGAGCGTATCCTCCACACCCTGCACCGCGTGGCGGGCGGCTTGACCAGCATCAACAATCAGCCCTTGGCCAGCGCCATCGTCCTGCTGCATGAACAGCTGCGCACCGACGGCCTGACACCCTCAACCCGCCAAGCGCTACAAAGCCTGGCGGATCGACTGGGCGAAATGCTGGCCAACACCTGAGGAGCGTATGGCGTGCGTCCGTGACGGCGCCGATGCACGTTACCGATACCGAGGGGATTGACTGATGCCGAGGTGCGTTACTGATGGCGTTTACGCAGCACTTTGCCAATATCCGCGGCCAGACGCTCGACCTGATCTTCGTGCAAGGCGGAAATGGTGACGCGCAAACCGCAGGCCGGGGCCTGCACGCCGAATACATCCCCGCTGCGCACCAGCCAGCCGTGGCGGGCCAGCAAAGCGGCATCGGCCTGCCCGGTCGGCTCAGGCAAAGGAATCCAGAGATTCAGGCCATCCACGGGCTCTGCGACGGCTACGCCTTGCGCCGCCAACGCCTGCTTCAGGATATTCCTGCGATAGCAGTACTCCTGCGTTGCCAGCCCCATGCGTCCCGCCAACGCGGGTACCTGCAGGCAGGCCACCGCAACCTCCTGCAACAGATGGCTGACCCAGCCCGTCCCTGGCGCCAGGCGCAAACGCAGTCGCTGCGATGTCTGCGGGTCGCTGGCGACCAGCGCCAGCCTCAGGTCGGGGCCCAAGGCCTTGGAGACGGAACGTACCAGCGCCCAGCGTGAGCTGGACGCCGGCACGACCTGCCAATAACGCTTGTACGCCAGCAGGGCAAAATGGTCGTCCACGATGACCAGGACATGCGGGTAGCGCGCCAGCACTTCCTGCAAGGCCTGCGCTCGCGCACTCGTCAGGCTGCAGCCAGTCGGATTGTGCGCGCGCGGTGTCACGATGACAGCCTGCGCACCTTGCTCCAACGCTTGCTCCAGCGCCTCCGGCCGCATGCCGTCACTATCCATAGGCACACCGACAGCCTGCAACCCGGCAATACGCAAGGTATTGATGCTGCTCAGGAAACAGGGATCTTCCACGGCAACCTTATCGCCTGCGACCAGATAGGCCGCCAGCAGCCGTTCAATGGCATCGACCGCGCCATGCGTGACATCCAGCGCGTAATCACCCGGACAATCCCGTCCCAGCCATTGCTGGCCATAACTCGCCAGTTCCGCATGCACGGGATCGCTCCCATACAGCTGATGCTGGTAGGGCCGGCGTGCCAAGGCCTGATTGATATCCGGCAACCAGGCAGGATTGGGATTGCCGCTGGCCAGATCCACCAAAGGCGTTCCTGCCATCCAGCCTTCCTGCTCACCGGGATCCAGTTGCTCACGGATCACCGTGCCACGCCGGCCTTGCGTCGTCGCCAGGCCCGCTATCGCAAGCTTTTTATATACCGCCGCAACCGTGTTGCGGTTGACGCCCAAGGTCACGGCCAGATCACGCACTGGCGGCAGCACCTGCCCAGGCTGCAACTGCCCCGCCTGCACCTGCAGGCGGATACTTTCAAAAATGCTGGTGACGGTTTTGCCCGTAATGCTCATTTTGACCTATGACAATATATAATTTGGCACAAGATGATTTTATAAGAACCTGTCATTTGGCCCGCCACGCGTTGATGGTTCTTGACACTCTGCCCCCAGGGATGGCGCCGTGAACGATATTTACCCTGCGCCGGCCTTGGCCGACGGCGTGCCGACCGGCACGCGCCAGGCGGCTGCGCCCTCCCGCCATCATCGAAAACCAGACCACGCACAGTTGCCACACGGCAGGCATCGGCCTTTTTGATCGCTTATTCCGGGATCCTTCATGCACACTTATCGCCTTATCATCCAGCGTCACGGCAAGCTGCTGGGACATTTTGAATCGGCAGTATCCTGGTCGCGCGATGCCATTGCCGACATTGCCAGCCGCTTCCCCCTTGCCGACGGCTATCAGCTCGAGCTGCTGATCGAAGACGGAGAACGCCGCATCGTGGAAAGCACGCCCGCCGGTGTACGGCTGCTGTCACGCGAACCGTTCTTCAAGCCGGCCCCCTGGCAAGCCGAGCAACCCGATTGATCGCCCCCCGGCTGCATCGCAGGGCCAGACCTGCCACGCACCACAAACAGAACGGCTGCGGATCCTCCCTGTATCGGGAGTCTCCGCAGCCGCAGCCCGCAGAAGATCAGAAACTATCAGCTCTTGTCTTGCGGCTGTGAATCATCCGGAACCAGATGGTGCGTTGCACGGCCACGCGGACGGATGAAGAAGTGCCCATCCGGCGCGTTATCGGTCGTCACCGGCACCAACTTCACACTCAGCTTCTTGCCATGCTTGTTATGCAGGGCATAGATCACGAACGGCACCAGGAACACCACGATGAAGCTTACCGCCAGCAGCGTCACGTAGATCTTCCCATCCGCAGCCGACGGCAGCGTGCTGGGCGGAACAAAGGAGATGCAGAAAGCGAACACCGAGACCACGAAACCGACGATGGCCATGATCAGCTTGAAGCCCTTGCCGCCAGGAACCGAGAAACCACGCTCCAGGTTGCCTTGCTTGCGAATCAGTTGGATGTAACCCAGGAACAGCATGAAATAGCTGCTCAGGTAAATCACCACTGTCAGAGACATGGCAACCAGGAAGGACATGTTGTTGCCGCCGCCAACGTTGGTCAGCACGATGATGGCCACGGTGGAGATCAGCAATTGCGTGATCACCAGATTGACCGGCACCTGGTTCTTGTTCACTTTGGCCAGGCCGGCAGGCAGAATGCCGCGCTGTGCTGCCACGAACAGACCACGCGACGGGCCAACGATCCAGGAAGCGATTTCAGCCAGCACGCCCAGCACCAGCAGCGCAGCAACACCACGCACCGCCCATTCCAGGTTGGGGCCATGATGCAGGATCAGCACTTCAAAGGTTTGCACCACACCGGCGGACAGGTTGATCTTGTCCAGCGGGATCACGGCTGCAACAGACAGGCCGCCGATCGAGCTGAGCAGAATGGCCGCAATCATCAGGATGAAAATTGCCAGCGGATAATCCCGGCCGGGATTGGCCATTTCATTGACGTGCGTCGCCGATGCTTCCACCCCCATGTAGCTCAGGATGAAGGCCACGAACACCACCAGCGTGCCCAGTTGGGTCAGATCCGGGAAGAAGGTTTCGGAGGTGAACTCGATCTGCAAAGGCGCACCGCTCATCAGATAGCTGATGGACAGGCAAACCAGGATGAAGACCGGCAGCAAGATCCCGCCGAAGAACCCGACCTTGGCAATACGCGCCGTGTACTTGGTACCGCCAAACTGGGTAATGGCCAGCGCCCAGAGGATGATCAGCGCCCCGATGGTTTTGGTCACCGGATCCTGATTCAGTGCCGGCCACGCCAGGATGTAGGAAAGCGCGCCGAGCACAAAGTAGAGCATCGTCACGAAACCGACGGCGATCTGCAGGTAGCCGAACATGATCGCGGCAAACCCCCATTTTTCACCCAAGGTATTGGATACCCAGGTGAATACACCGCCCTCTTCCCATCCTTTGACGGTTGCCATTTCCGCCGAACATAGGCCGACGGGAATAAACCAGAGCAAACCGCCCAGCACCAGGAAGAACACCAGGCTGAAGCCTGAGGTTGCAAAGGTGGGATATTCATAGGGTGCCATCACCATGGAAGCAGTGATGGAGAAGAAGCCCAGCAAGGAAAGCTGCTTGGCAGTGACACCTGTCTTTTTCACATCAGTCATGGTCAACTCACCGGAATAAAGGCATGAAACGCGTCGCGCCAGCCAGGAGGCCGCGCGCATGGCTCCGCTTTCCGTCCACGCATGGCGCGGAAAGCGAAGAACGAACATTGCTGCAAAATAGGCGGTGCAACAGGCACCGGCCCATACGGTATGACAACATTCCACCGGCACCCGGCGGACGCGGAAAAACACGGCAAGCTTCGTGCTCCGAAGAGCAGCGAAGTCCTGCCATTATGGTTCAAGGGTTATTCTCAGCTTTCCCTGAGATGAAACTATATGAAACAAAATCCACCGTTTTCATGCAGCGTTGCACTAGGATGACGCATGCCTCTAAAACCGCCTGAAAGCCGCTCAGACGCTGGATCCGGCACTTTCCAGCAGCGTGAAATCGAACAGCTTTTCGGGGGCTTGAACAAGAATTTCATGGGCGAGTTTCCGGCGCAACAAACGGAAGGATTCCGCGTCCCCCGGCTGCCGCGACGCAAGCAGTTCGAAGAATGCCGGCGGCAACACGCCCTCGCGCAATACAGCGCGTATCTCCTGCCCACGGCAGGACAAAACGAAGCTGTATGAACGGGCGCCATCCAGACTGTACCGTGCCCAGGGCAGGCTGGTATCCACCTGATAACAGCCACGCGTCACCACGCGCGCAATGAACTCGAAGGCATCGCGCACGCCCGGCCCAGGGTGGCCGCTCACGACTCGCAGCTCTGCACGGCCGGGCAAATCGCCGGACACGCGTGCCAACGCGCCATACATCCCCATATAGGTCACCGCCAACATCGCCAGCGCCCCCTGCCCATGGTAGGCGGCGACAGCGTCAAAGGGGATATCCAGCACGCTTTCTTCCCCCATGACCTGCACGACATACACATTGGGGAAAACGGCGGCAGCAGAAATTTCGGTCTGCATAAACACTCCAGGAAACATGGAAAACAGCAAGGGAAAAGCCTGCGCCGGAGCGACAGACGACATGGGGACGCATGCAGGCGCACACGGCCCCGATACAGGCAACAAGGGGAATGGACGACGACGCCCCTGGCCGGGACTACTCGCGCATGGGAAGAGACTGCCGCTTCAGCCAGGGTAGAAACCCATGCAGAAAACGCGTCGTCGCAGGCATGAAGTGGCTACCATGGTGGTACATCGGATCCAGCGAGCTCAGGATCAGGCGGCCGGGTGTTGAACGGCAGTCGTCATACAGCACGGAGCCGACACCCGCCTTGTCGATCAATGACACCGCCCCGGGCGGCGGGAGATACGCGCCATGCTGATGCCAGGTGGCATCAGCCAGCGTGATGTGGCGGAACAACTCGTGCTCCGGTGCGGCCAGGCGCAGGCCGGAATCGGCACCTGGCTCTTTCCACCACCAGAAATTGACCGGACTATGCACATACTGCACGCCGTCCAGCCATTGTTCGGCGCCGTTGCCGCCCATGACAACCAGCGTCTTGCCCTGTTGCAAGAAGTCGTGGAACAAACGACGGACACGCACCAGCTGGTCCACGGGCGAAGCACAGGACACGATGAAGATATCGCATGACGCCAGCGCCGCAGCATCGAGATCCCGCACATAGACGATGGCATCCAGGCACGCCGCCAATGCCGGCGTCCGGAATGTCCGATGGTGGTAGTAGGTGCCGGCATCCAGCGCGGCAATGACAGGAGCGCGCTGCGGCCCCTGCCCGGCCAGAGGACGGATTTCGGAAAGGAATGACATCAGTTTGCTCCCATCGCCAGCCAAGCGAGCAATTGCGGCACGATACGCGCCGCGGAGTCCTGCCCGTTCGCATACATCCAGAGATCATTGCCGGAATGCACCAGCAAACGACCGCCTCCTGGCAGGGACAGCAACCAGTCGATGGGCTGGCTGTCCGGGCCCAGCGTATTGAGCACCCGGGCGTCCGGCGGCGGCGGATTCGCGCCACGGGCATAAAAACCCGCCACGCCCCGGCGATACGTCAGATGCTCCGCGTCCACGCCGTCGAACACAGGATGCCGCTCCCCCCGTGCAACCTGCAAACCCGCCAGCCCTGGACAGGTTTGCACTTCAAACGGCTGCAGCCAGCGCAGGAAGGGATAGGCGATATGGCCATTGATGACCATCGTGCCGCCTGCCAGCAACCATTGCTCCAGCTGCGGCCGCAACGTCATCAGGAAGCGCTGATCGGCATTGGCCGGAATCAGCAGGGCTCGCCAGTTGGCCAAAGTCCCGGCGGCATCCGTTTCCAGGTCATAAAGATAAAGATTTTCCACCCTGGCGGCGGACCCGCCCGTCAGGGCTTCAGGCCCGCTGCCCTGGCGGCTGTTGAGATAGGCCACACGTTTCATGCCTCTGCTCCTTGGAACAAGGGGATCACACCCAGCACCAGCCGCCCTGCCGCGTCCTGCGCCTGCCCCAGGGCCACGGGCATTTGATAGACCCGCCCCAAGCGCTCCGGCCCGCACATCAGCGCGGTCGGCCCGGCCTCGCAGCTGTCCGGATAGAGCAGCAAGGTCTGATCCGCGATATGCAGCGCGTGCTGGGGGCTATGGGTGGAAAAAACGATGCAAAGCTGCTGTTCGCGTGCCAGCCGCGCCAGGATTCCCAGCACGAGATCCTGATTGCGCAAATCCAGCGCCGCCATCGGCTCATCCAGCACAATGATGGGACTGGCGCTAGCCATCGCTCGCGCGATGTGCACCAACTGCTTTTGCCCGCCGCTCAGTTCATGAAAGCTGCACTGCGCCATGCTTGCCAGGCCGACCGCCTCCAGGCAAGCCTCTGCCACGCGCATATCCGCCTTGCCTGGCGATTGCCACCAGCGCAGATGGCGTGCGCGCCCCATGGCCACCATGCTCAGCACAGGGTAAGGAAACATGGACTCCCCCTGCTGCGGCACATAGGCCGCATGGCCGCCCAACTGCACCTGCCCCGCGCCTGCCGGCAACAAGCCCAGCAAGGTGCGCAGCAACGTGGTCTTGCCGCGTCCGTTGGGGCCCAGCACCGCCATGATCTGACCTGCCGCCAGACTCAGGTTCAGGCCGCGCAGCAGCGTCCGGCCCTGGCCGGCAACACGGACATCAAGATTGCGAACATCAATCATGGCGCCATCCCCGCGCATGTGTACGCCGCAATAGCCAGGCGAATACCGGAGCGCCGATCAAGGCCGTCATCACACCCAGCGGAATCTCGGCGCTGCTCAAACTGCGCGCCAGGGTATCAACCATCACCATGTAGCTGCCTCCAACCAGCGCGGACGCTGGCAACAGAACCCGGTGATCCGGCCCGACCAGCATGCGTGCAAAATGCGGCACGACCAGACCGACCCAGCCCACCGTGCCGGAGACGGCCACACTGGCGGAGACCACCAGCGTCACGCAAGCCAAGAGCCCCCAGCGCAAAGGCTCCACCGCCACCCCTTGCGCACTGGCCTGCTCATCCCCCAAGGACAGAATGTTGATGCGAAAGCGCAAGGCATACAGCAACAGGCTGCCCGCCAGCATCGGCACCACGATCACTGCCAGCTTGAAATAGGACGCCGTGGCAAAACTGCCCATCAGCCAGAACACAATGGCAGGCAGTGAATCATTCGTGTCTGCGAAGTAAGTTACCAGCGAAATCAAGGCCGCGAAAAACGCACTGCACACCACGCCGGACAGCACCAGCATCAGCATGGTGGTGCGGCCTTGCGAACGCCCCATGTAATACACCGCCGCAACTGCCAGCAATCCACCGGCGAAAGCACTGCCCATGATGAGCGGCAGCGAGGTGAACAACAGAATGGCCAGGCACCCGCCCAGTGCCGCGCCGGACGAAATGCCCAGCACCTGCGGCCCGACCAGCGGGTTGCGAAATGCCCCTTGCAATGCCGCCCCGCACAAGGCCAGGCTGCTGCCGACCAGCACCGCCATCAGGATACGCGGCAACCGCACCTGCCACAGAACGCGGCGCTGCATGTCCGTGATATCCGGCAGCAGCGGCAGCCATCTGTCGGGCAGCACCGGCTCCAGCAACATGGCGCCGATCTGGCTCAGAGACAAGGCATAGCGTCCCGTCGCCAGGGCCAGCAGCATCATGGCCAGCAACAGCCCGCCTAGCAGCAGCCAGATCCAGGCGGCCGCAGCAGGTGTGCCGGTTGGCCGGGGCGCCACGGCGGGTTTTCCTGCGATTCGGATTCCGACATCAACACTCATCGCGCAAACCTTTCGTAGCCTTGCGCACCGGCATTGGCAGCCACATGCAGGACTTCGTCGATATCTTCCGGCGTTGCCGTGTAGCCATACAAATGCTGCAACTGCAGGGAAATTTCCTCACGCAAAGGCCAATCAAAGCGCGACGGATGCAGAATCAGGCTCAGCCATTGCCAGTACAGCGGCGACTCCTGGCTGGGCGGATCCCAGCGGTAGCCGGCTGCGGGAATTTTGTAAACACGACGCTGCTTCACGGCATCCAGATCGGCCAGCATCGGATCGGCATAGATCGTTGCCGGCGTCAGGCCGGGCTCAAAATTATTCAGCAGCAGCACTTCCGGATTCCAGGCAAGAATCTGCTCGACATTGACGATGTTGGCATTGCCAACGGCCGCTGCGACATTACGCCCGCCGGCCAGCTCCACATCGAACTGGAAATTGCCGCTGCCCCCTGCGACGGTGTACTGCGGCGCATGGCGCGACAGCAGCATCACGCGCGGCCGCTGATCCTGGGCAATGCCGGCCGTTACCGCGCGGATCCGGCGTTCGACATCGGTGCGCCAGGCCAATTGCGCCGCCGCCTTGTCTTGCGCGCCCAGGGCCTGCCCCATCAGCCGGATCCATTCGCGCGTGCGGGCCTCGTCGCCATAGAGCAGTGCCGCCACCGGCAGGCCGGCACCACGCAAAGGCGCAATCAAATCATCTCCCATATGCCCCCACTGCCAGACCAGATCCGGCTGGATCTGCAGCAGCGTTTCCACATTCGGTACGAAACCTGACCGTGTCACATCGGCGCGAATACTGTTGCTTGCCGGGAAAATCCGCGCCAGCAAACCCTGGCGCATGAAAGCATGTGCATCCGGATGCATGCCGGCCAGCCGTGCCGTGTCGCCCGCCAGGGAGAGGTACATGGATCCCGCCGGCATGGGCAAGGTCACCGCCCGCTGGACAGGCGCTGCCAGGATGACCGGCTGGCCCAGCATATCCTGCATTTCAATGCGGCCGGCGGCCGGCACAGGCTGAGCCAACCCCGGCGACGCCTGCAGCAAGGCCAGCATCCATACCGGCGCCAGGGCCAGCCGGCGCAGGCGCCGGGACTGCGCAAGACCGGGCATGGTGAATGTCATGGCCATCAGAAGCTGGTGCGCAGCGTCAGGTTGAAGCTGCGCCCCGGCGATACCAGCGGATTGAGCGCGGACATCGGACGGTTCACAACCGAACTAGTACTGGCGGAGCTGTATTCCTTGTCGAACAGATTGGTGATGCCGAACACCAGCTGCGTATTGCGGGCCGGGCTGATACCCAGGCGGTCCAGCTGCAGCTGCGCATACAGATTGACCAGCGCGTAACCTGCGGTGCGGTATTCGCTGGCCGCATCCCAGCGGTTCTGTCCCTTGGCGTACTGCACTTCACCCGTTACCGCCCAGGCCTCGTTGGCGCCCACATATTGCACGCCTGCCGAACCGCTCCAGGGAGCCAGGCCGACCAGAGGCACATCGGTGCGCCGATTGGTGCCATGCACATAAGCCACGCTGCCATGCAGGTTGACCTGTGGATCAATCTGCCATTTTCCCGCCAGCTCAAAGCCCTTGATGCGGGCCTTGCCGACGTTGCGCGTCTGGTTGGCCAGCGAACCCTCGTAAGTGGTTTGAACGGTTTCCAGGAAGTTCCGGTAGCGCGCGTCAAACGCGGCAAAATCCACAAAGGCCTTGGCCATGTGCAAACGCATGCCAATTTCTGCCGTGTTGGAATACTCGGGCTTCAGGCCAGGATTGGGAATGGTGTAGGTATCGGTATTGGCATTCCAGCCCGAACTGAACATTTGCGAGTGCCAGGGCATGCGAAAACCCGAACCGTAGCTGGCCGTCAGCTCCACCATCTCCGTCAGGAAATACGAAGTGCCGACACTGCCGGTCCAGGCATGCGTGCTGCTGTTTTTGGCATCCTCAAACAGCGGGCGCAGGGCTTCGTTTTCCAGGAAGGCGATTTCCACATCCGAGCGGTAGTAATCGAAACGCCCGCCTGCATTCAAGGTCCAGCCGGGCCGGGCCTCCCAGTTGCCCAGCACGAACATACCGACATTGGTTTGCGTCATGGAGCGGCCCGTCAATTGATAGCCGGTATCCGTCGAGGTGCCTGCGGCCACATTCTCGACCTGCACGCGGGTCTTGTTGCCCAGCCAGTGATCGTGGGCAAAGTCCACGCCGAACGCGGCATCCATGCCATAAGCGTTCTTGGGCGTTTCAAATGTGATGTGGCCACCAAAAATATTCGGCCCGCGCACATTGCTGGTCTGCGTGCGTATCGTGTTGCCATTATTGCTGACCGTCGTGGACGGCAGCTTGGACTCGAAGAAATTCAGATACAGGCTGGAATCTATCCGGCTGAACAGCCAATCGTCATACGTCCCTTCATAGCCCAGGCGCAGCTGGTGGATGCTGAGCGGATCACGCCGGCTCCAGGCCGTATCGCTCGTGCTGGCATTGGAGGTGCCGTCACGGATTTCGCCATAACGGTAGCCGAACTCATAACGCTCCTTGGCATTGGGCATATAGCCCGCGACAAACCCGCCGCTCGCCGTCTTGTAGTGACTGTTGGCAATGTCGCCTGCCGGCGTCTTGTAATCCTGCGCACGCCGTCCGGTCACATAGGCCATGAAATCGAAATTATTGCCCGCCGCCTCCAGGCTCACGCTGCCCTGCAAGCCGTTGCCATTGGAACGGTAGCCCACTTCGGCCTGTCCGCCTTGCAGCGTGAACGTATCGCCCAGCGTCCCCTTGGGCTTGCGCGTCACGAAGTTCACCATCCCCGACAGGCCGTCACTGCCATAGCGTATGGATGCCGGCCCACGAATCACCTCGACCCGCTCCAGTTCCGACGGCCCGACCATCATGAACTGGAAGGCCGGGCGGCCACGGAAACGGTCTCCGTTGATGAACATCGGAACCCGGAAGCCGCTGCTGTTCATGCCCCGCAGCACAATGGTGCCATCCAGGCTGCCGGTGCGGGAAATCGTCACACCCGGTACGCGCTCCAGCACATCCAGCGTATTCATGGCGCTGACCATATCCAGCTCATCACGCGTTACGACTGACGTATGCTGCGACGGCAAGGTCTCCAGCGTCACCGTCTCCGGCTCGCTGCCGATGGCGCGCACACGGGACTCGCTCCGGCGCAGCTTCTGCCAGTTGGGCTCACCCTCGTCGCTTTGTACGGTAATGGCCTCAAGCGTGCTGACCTGTGCCTGCGCAGCTGGCCAATAAATTGCCGCGCCTGCTGCAATCGCAGCACAAAGCGCTTCGCGCAGCGGAGTTTTCATGGGTGTCTGTATCATGGTCGTTCGTGAATGCTGAAAAAACGGACGCGCACGGCTCCGCCGTGCAGATGCGAGGCCGGGACCCGAGGCAACGGAACAGGCTCCGCGCTGATCGGCCCGACGACATACCTGCTGCCGGAACGGTTTGCTGTATTTCCTGGGGGAGAATCCGTCACTGATGGCCTGGCCAAACCCTCTGTGAGTGATTCCGGTCGTAAAATCATAAATAAGAATCAGTGCTTTTAATGTTAACCAACACACCCCTATTTCTGAAATGACGTTTGTCAAGTGTCAGACTGCTTCGTCAGTGACGGCTGAGCGCCTGCGCCAGCATCCCTGGTTCAGCCCGCTGGAAGCGGAAACCTTCCAGGCGCTGATCGCCCACTGTCGTGATGTGCAGTTCCAGGCAGGCCAGGAAATCTTCAGCCATGGCTCGCCCTGCACGGAATGCCTGCTGGTTTGCGAAGGCCAGCTGCAAGGGCTGCGCTACACCCAGGAAGGCGAAGAAAAGATCTTCGGCCATATCGCACCCGGCGCATTTATCGGCCTGCACTCCCTCTTTGCTGACCCGCCTCTGCACTGGCATACCATACGTGCCGAAACCCAGGGCCGCGGCTGCCTGCTGAGTGCCACGGCACTGCGCCAGGCCAGCCAGGCTGCCCCTGCTCTGGCCATGCATATCATCGAACACGGCGCGCGCCTGCTGCGCCATCACACAGAACAAATCGACTGGCTGACGTCCAGCACGGCAGAACAGCGCCTGGCAGACTACATCCTGCGCTTCGGCAAGCCGCAACACGATGACGCCCGCATCCAGCTGCCGCTTTCCTGGGCACAGATCGCCACCAAGCTCGGCATGCGCGCCGAAACGCTCAGCCGCCTGCTGGCCAAGTGGCGGCGTCAGGGTTTCATTCGCAGCCAGCGGGCTTCGCTCTATGTGCTCGACAGCAACGCCCTGCGTGAAATCGTGCGTACCGACCGCGTCATCTGAGCCCGACGGGCCCGGCACGGGTGCAGATGCAGTACATTGCCGCCATGGAACGCATCGCCATTTTCTATTCGACCGTCGATGGTCATACCCGTACGATCTGTACCCGCCTGCAAGCCGCCATGGCCGCGGCGGGACATGATGTCACGCTGGTTTCGCTGGATCAGCCGGATGACCCGAATTTCGCGCACCTGCAGGATTTCGACCGGCTGCTGATCGGCGCCAGCATCCGCTACGGCAAGCACCGTCCTGCCGTCTTCCAATTCGTCGCGCAGCAGCGCGCCCTGCTGGAAAGCAGGCCCGCCGCCTTTTTCACCGTCAATCTGGTCGCACGCAAACCTGGCAAGGACACGCCTGAAGGCAGCCCCTACCTGCGCAAGTTCATCGAACAGTCGGGCTGGCAGCCCAGCCTGACCGGCGCCTTCGCCGGACGGCTGGACTATGCCAGCTACGGCCCGCTGGACCGCACCATGATCCGCTTCATCATGTGGCTGACCAAAGGCCCGACCTCGGCATCGGCCCCTGTCGTGTTCACCGACTGGGCCAGCGTGGATGATTTCGGCCAGCGGTTCCTGGCCCTAAGCTGAACCGCCGCCCCCGGTGGGCCGGGGACCAGATACCTAGGCCTGACGCCTCAGGCTTCGGCCTGTGCCGCCGCTACGGCTTCAGCGGCCTTCTTCTTGCCCGCCGGTGCTGCGGCACTGGCCGCCTGCGCCTTCTGTTGCGCAACACGGGCGCGATACTTGGCCAGGAAATCGGCAATGCGGGTAATGGCTTCTTTCAGATCCGGCTCATGCGGCAGGAACACCATGCGGAAATGGTCTGGGCTGGGCCAATTGAAGCCTGTGCCCTGCACCAGCATGACGCGGGTCGCTTCGAGCAGCTCCAGGAAGAACTGGCGGTCATCCTGGATCGGATAGATTTCCGGATCCAGGCGCGGGAACATGTAAAGCGCAGCCTGCGGCTTGACGCAGCTGACGCCAGGGATGGCAGTCAGCATTTCATAGGCCAGATCCCGCTGACGGCGTAAACGCCCGCCTTCGCACACCAGATCATTGATGCTTTGGTAGCCGCCCAATGCCGTCTGGATCGCCCATTGCCCCGGCACATTGGAGCACAGGCGCATATTCGCCAGCATGTTCAGGCCTTCGATATAGTCACGCGCATTCTGCTTGTCACCCGACACCACCATCCAGCCGGCGCGATAGCCGCAGGCGCGATAGCTCTTGGACAAGGAATTGAAAGTCAGCGTCAGCACATCGGTGGACAGGCTGGCCAGGGCCGTATGCGTGTTGCCGTCATACAGCACCTTGTCGTACACCTCATCGGCCAGAATCACCAGGCCATGCTCGCGCGCGATGTCCACCAGGGACCGCAGGATGTGGTCCGGGTAGAGGACGCCGGTCGGATTATTCGGGTTGATGATGACGATTCCCTTGGTACGCGGCGTGATCTTGCGGCGGATATCGTCAAGATCAGGAATCCAGCCCTGGCTTTCGTCACAGAGATAATGCACCGGCGTGCCGCCGGACAGGCTGGTCACCGCCGTCCACAAGGGATAATCCGGCGCCGGAAGCAGCAATTCATCGCCATCATCCAGCAAGGCATTGGTCGCCATGGCGATCAGGTCGGAGGCGCCATTGCCCAGATAGACGTCGTCCAGCGTCACCCCCTTGATGCCTTGCTGCTGGGTGTAATGCATGACGGCCTTGCGGGCTGCGAAAATCCCCTTGCTATCCGAATAGCCAGCCGAATTGGGCAGATTGCGGATCATGTCCTGCTGCACTTCCTCAGGCGCGTCGAAACCGAATACGGCCAGGTTGCCGATATTCAGCTTGATGATTTTCTGGCCTTCGTCTTCCATCTGCCGGGCTCGCTCCATGATGGGTCCGCGGATGTCATAGAGAACGTGAGCAAGCTTGTGGGATTTATTGATCGGTTTCATGGTTGCGGCGCATCAGGGAGTTCGCGGCCGCCACAGGCATCGCGCGACAGGAGGCAGCGGTGCCGCCGGGGCGGGCGGAATTAAACAGGAACCTACAGGGCAGCCAGGGTCAGCAGGAGTACTGACGCCATGGATGGATGGCCTGTATTCGACTAAGTATATGCCCAGTCCGGCGCCGTGGGCGTTCCGATATGCACGGGATGTTCACCGCCCGCCACGTTACCGTGCGGCCGTGCGCCAGCGCCTGCTGCCAGAGCGCGCCGCGCGCGTGTCAGGGCTGCCCGGGAAAACGACGGCGCAGCGCCCATGGCTGGCAAAGCGGACTGGAATGTACTGCCGATGTGGTACGGAATGACAGTCCATTACTTCCCTAGAATGCGGATTCCTCCCCAAGCTGCACCGTGGTCAGGCCTGCCCGCCCCGAACAGACGGACTGGCCCGCTGGCCGCATCCTTGTTACCGCGCGCCGGACAGCCACAGGAACAGTCTTGGGCGGAACCGGCTGCTGCCGGCCAACCTTTCCTCACCGTATTTGGGGCTGCCCGATGAATACACTGCCTGACCGTCTCCGTCCCGCCGACTTCTTTCCCTTGTGCGTTGCCGCGCTCGTTTCCGTACTGGTGAACTATGGCGGCACCTTCGTGCTGGTGTTCCAGGCGGCAGGCCTGGCCGGCCTGTCACCAGCCCAGACCGCGTCCTGGGTCTGGGCTGTGTCGATTGGCGTCGGGGTCACGGGCATTCTGTTGAGCTGGCGCTACCGTGAGCCCATCATTACCGCCTGGTCCACCCCAGGGGTTGCCTTCCTGGCCACGGTCATGCCATTCACCCCCTATGGCGAAGTCATCGGTGCCTACATGCTGTCCGCATTGGGCTTCATTCTGCTGGGCCTGTCCGGCGCATTTGAAAAGCTGGTGCGCATGATCCCTGCCGGGATTGCCGCGGGCCTGCTGGCGGGTATCTTGCTGCAATTCGGCGTCAATGCATTCGGTGGCGCAAGTGCCGAACCCTTGCTGGTCATCACCATGGTCATGGCCTACGCCGTGCTCAAGCGCTACACCTCGCGCTTTGCCGTCGTCGGCATCCTGCTGATCGGCCTGGTCATGCTGATCGTGCAGCAACGGGTGGATTTTTCCGCGATCCACCTGCGCCTGGCCGCCCCCGTATTCGAGACACCGCAATTTTCCTTGCATGCGTTGCTGGGTGTTGCCCTGCCGCTGTTCATCATCACACTGACCGGGCAGTACATGCCCGGCATGCTGGTACTGCGCAATGACGGATTCAAAACCAGCGCCAACCCCATCCTGAGCGTGACCGGCCTGGGGTCACTGCTGATGGCTCCCTTCGGCGCCCATGCGTTCAATGTCGCCGCCATCACCGCAGCCATCTGTACCGGCCCGGACGCCCACCCGGATCCGCGCAAACGCTATGTCGCCGGCCTGGCCTGCGGCGTGTTCTATATCCTGGTCGGCACCTTCGGCGTCACCCTGGCGACCCTGTTCATGGTTCTGCCCAAGGCATTCATCACGACGCTGGCCGGCCTGGCGTTGCTGGGCACCATAGGCGGCAGCCTGGCGCAGGCCATGAGCGATGCACGGACACGCGAAACCGCGCTCATCACCTTCCTGGCAACGGCCGCCAATATCACGCTGCTCGGCGTGGGCGGTGCATTCTGGGGCCTGTTGGCCGGCCTGGGCGCCCACGTATTGATCCACGGACGCCTGCGGCCACGCGCCGTCAGCGCGGCCGGCTGACATCACCGGCAGGCCAGCACCTGCGCCAAGCGCCGCATGGCTTCGCGGATTTCATTATCGGTCAGCGAGGCATAACCCAGCAGCCATCCCTGACGGGGCGGCTGCCCCCTGAACAGACGGCTCAACCCAGGCAGCCGGATCCCCGCCTCGGCCGCACGCCGTATCGTTTCCGCCTCCTGCCAGCCCGGCAGCAGAAAACAGGGAACCTGCAGGCCACCGGCCGGCCTGGCGGCCACCACGACATCGCCCAGCTGCCGGCCGATTTCCTCCAGCATGACCTCGCGGCGCGCCGCATAGAGTTTGCGCATGGCCCGCACATGCGAGTTGTAATGGCCGTCGTCCATGAAGCGTGCCAGGGTCAGCTGCAGTATCTGCGGCGTATGTCCGTCCATGATGCTGCGCAGATTCGTAAAGGCCGCGACCAGCGCATCAGGCACCGCCATATAGCCTAATCGCAGGCCGGGATACAGGGTTTTGCTGAATGTGCCGACATAAATGGTACGACCATGGCGATCCAGGCCCTGCACGCAGGCAGTCGGCAAGCCGTCATAGTGGAACTCGCTGTCGTAGTCATCCTCGATGATCCACTTGCCGTTTTCCTCTGCCCAATTGATCAGGTCCAGCCTGCGTTCCAGCGGCAGCGTCGCGCCACTGGGATATTGGTGCGAAGGCGTCACGTACACCCCATTGGCGCCGCTGGCATCGGCGCGCAGCAAGTCCGTGCGTATCCCCTGCCCATCCACCGCAATAGGCACCACCCGCGCCTGTGCGGCGGAAAATGCCTGGTAGGCGCCGAAATAGCCGGGGTCTTCCATCAGAATGGGCTGCCCGGCATCGGCCAGCAGCTGCGCGCACAGATACAGCGCCTGCCGGGTACTGCTCAATACGATAATCTGCGCAGGCGTGACCTTCGCGCCACGCTCCAGATTCAGATAGGCGGCGATGGCGGCGCGCAAGGGCTCCTCGCCTTGAGGATCGCCATGCAACAGCATGCCGGTGCGGTGTTCCCGCAAAGCCTGACGCTGCAGGCGCTCCCAGATCAGGGTCGGGAAACTGCGCGTTTCAGGCAAGCCGGTCGCAAAGGCCTGGATCGCCCGCGTATCGTGTACGCCCCCCTGTGCCATCAGCTGCTCGCCCCGGCGGCTCAGCCCGGCCACCGGTGGCGTGCCAGCCGCCGGGCTGCCTGTGCGGCGCCCCCGGCGCGCAGCCGCACCGCGCAGCTCCGTTCCCAGCGTCTCAGAAACGTAGCTGCCGGAACCGCCACGCCGGACAATGAAGCCATCGCGCTGCAGCTGCACGTAGGCGTTCTCCACCGTTTCACGCGATATGCCCAGAGATTCCGCCAGCGTCCGGGTTGCCGGCAGCTTCAAGCCCGCCGACATGACACCATCCAGGATCAGATGACGCAGCGCACGCTGCAAGCGCAGGTGCAGCGCCTGGCGCTGCTGATCTGGCCGGGCCAACTGTATCTTCAGCGTTTCCAGTTCGAAAGTCCGGTTCATGGGCGGCACCGTATGCGTCTATCGCGCGCAGCCATTCAGGCCTTCAGCGCACGGGATGGATCAGATGGATATCCTCAGGCTCGAGACGGTACAGGCTGCTATCCGGCCTGGGCGCAAGCCGGGCGCCTTTGGCCAGATAAAAATCCACCGTCCTGCGTGTGGAGGTCGCGGAAATATACAGGCCTTCGCCGCCCAGCGCTTGCACATCCGCCAGGCAACGCTCGTACAGGGCCGACGCCAGGCCGTGCCCGCGCCAATCATGGCTGACATGCAGAAAGGCCATCTGCCGCAGCGTCGGCCAATCCCCTACCGGCGCACTGTCGAGCACGCTGGCCGCCACCAGGCGATTGCCCTCGAACACGCCACGAAATATCCCGCCACGCTCGAAACAGGCCAGCAACAGCGGCGCCTGGCTTTCCGGCTCGCCGTCCGGCCAGCCGCGCGTGTCGTAAAACTCGCGGCGCAGCGTCAATTGCCCATCCACTACGGCATAGACCTCATCGACCCGTTCACGGCGGTCTATGGTCCAGAGCGCCGGCAATTCGGCACGCGTCAAACTCCTGGTCACCAGCCCGTTGCCGGCGGTCACTTCATTCATGATTCTGTTCCCTGGCCTGCCGCTTCCAATGACATGCCGGCCAATCCCCTGGAGGGCAAACGTCGCGGCAGCAGCATGGCGCCTCTTGCACACAAAAACGCATGCTACCGAAGCCAGACGGCGGCGTACACCCGGCCCATGCGCTGGCGGCTTGCCGCAAGCACGCCCCTGACAGGCTACGAAGCCACACCGGGCCGCCCGATACGGACACGAAACAGGCTCGCCATCCCGCTCACCGCCCGTGCCATCATCAGGCGCCTACGGCAAGATCGTCCACATCCGCCAGACTGCCGCCAGCCGCCACGATTTTTTCATAGTTGCGTCGGCGCTGTTCATCCAGCTCCGTATTACTGACGCCGCGTGTCCAATACCCGGCAATGGCTATCTCGCTTTTATTCAGACCGGCCGCGCTGAAATGCTGGCGAATGGCCCGCATTTCGTCGCGCTCGCCAGCGCCCCACACGACATAGCGTCCGGGATCAGGCAGTTCGCGCGCGTGCCTGGCCAGCACGCCGCCCGCCCCGACACCGTGTGCATCCACACGCTGCAGATCAAGCCCTGCCATGACCGGCAGCTCAGCGAAGGCCGCGACATCCGGCGTGGCGACCCAGCCCACGCCGTGCAATCCCGCCGGGCGCTGGCTCAGCAGCGCATACAAGGCCGGAATGGCGGTGGCATCCAGAAACAAGGCGACCGGACGGTCATCCTTCTCGGGTATCAGGAAATGCGGCCGCGGGCCACTGAGCGCGAAGCGGCTGCCTGGCTGCAAATCTGCCACCCAGCGCATCATCGGGCTGCTACTGCCATGCATCACCACATCAAACTCCATCGTGGCGCTCTCGGCCTCGAAATGACGCAAGGTGTACACCCGCGAAGCATCGTCGTAATCGCTGCCCAGCCGCAAGCGGATCGCAACATTGGGCAGTTGCCAATCCGGGCTGGGCCGGGATGCATCCAGCCGCGCGCGGATACGCGTCACATCCGGCGTCGGGCGCTCCATCGCCTCGACCCGCGCTGTTGTATGGATCAAACCATGGTCATGGTCCGGTGTGCTGAGCATGCCCGTCGCCTTCCCGGGCGCCTGATTCGATGGCGTCATGAACACTTTCCTCGCAGGAACTCGATAATTAGTTACACCATAGTAAACTAATTGCACGACCCAATGGAAATGAAAATATTCCGCAACCGGCTTACCATTCCGGTATCCCCCAGGCCTTACCCCTTCAACACTCCCATGACCAGCGCTCCTCCTCCACGTGGCCGGCGGCCCGTCATCACCCTGGCACGCATCGCCCAGGCTGGCACGGAAATGACATTGCCGCATATCACCTTCACCGGCGTTGCCGCGCGTCTTGGCGTCAGCCACGTGGCCCTGTACAAATACGTCGCCAACCTTGATGAACTCAAGCAAGTCGTCGCTGATGCCATCTTCAACCAATGGCACATGCCTGCCCCCTGTACGGACGATACCGGCAGCCTGTCCGACTACCTGGCCGTCTTTGCCCGCTCCCTGCGCCAGCTCGTGCACCAGAACCCCGGCCTGGCGGGCTACCTGACCCGTCACGACCAGAAAACGCCCGCCATGCTGGCCCGTATCCTGGATCACCACGCGCAGATCGCCAGCGCCTACGCCATTCCTACCGAAACCGCCGGGTGGCTGCTGTCCACCGTGGCCTACCACTGCATTGCGCTAGCCGATACGGTCTATGCTCGCCCGGCGGACACCGCCGCCCCAGCCAGCGCAGCAGCCCAGGACGCAGCATTCGCGCTCAGCATGCAGGCGCTCATTATTGGTGCGCTTCAGCTGACCACGCAGCAGGACGGACGCCCGCGCGCGCCATCCGCGCAAGCTCCCCTGGTAAATTAAACGCCGCCGCCACACCCCGTGTTTGCTTGCCTCCCCGTGGCGCCATTTTCCAACCTGTGCCGGCTTGGCGTGCCTTCGCTGTGGCCGGACAGCTTCACGCCAGGAGTCTGCAGATGAATTCCCGAGCCGCCTTGGACGCACTGTGGCAATTGAGTGGCCTGCCGTCCGACGCATTGGATTGCATTTCCCTGACCGGCCGCGACCCGGTGTTCCCTTCCTCTTTCGCTGTTGGCACGGCAGCCCAGGCCAGCATTGCTGCCGCCGCCCTGGCCGCCTGTGAACTGGGACATGCGCGTGGCGTTCCCCGGCAGGACATTGCGGTGGATATGACCCATGCCGCCGTCGAATGCACCGGCTGGTTTTCGCTGGATGGCACCGCGCCGGATCTGTGGGACCCTTTCGCCGGCCTGTACCGTTGCGCCGATGGCCATGTCCGCGTGCACACCAACTTCCGCCATCACCGTGATGGCGCGCTGCGCCTGCTTGGCCTGGATCCGGACTCGGCCACGCGCGCGGATGCCGAACGCGCCATGCTGCACTGGCATGCCCTGGACTTCGAACAGGCCACGGCCGAACGCGGGCTGGTGGCCACGGCGCTGCGCCGCTTCGACCAATGGGACGCGTCACCACAAGGCCAGGCCATTGGCACCCAGCCGCTGCTGAGCATGACCCGCATCGGCGACGCGCCGCCCCTGCCGCTTCCCGCGCTGGCCCAGGACGAACGTCCGCTCTCGGGCATACGCACGCTGGACCTGACACGCATCCTGGCCGGCCCGGTAGGCGGGCGCGCGCTGGCATCCTTTGGTGCGGACGTCATGCTGGTCAACTCGCCGCAGCTGCCAAATATCGCCGCCATCGCCGAGACCAGCCGCGGCAAGCGCTCTACCCATCTGGATCTGCGCACCGAGGACGGATGTGAGACCTTGTGGCGGCTCATAGGCGACGCGCACGTTTTCTCCCAGGGCTACCGGCCTGGCGGGCTGTCGGATCTCGGTTTTTCACCGGCCGCGCTGGCGCAGCGCCGGCCTGGCATCGTGGCCGTGTCCCTGACCGCCTATGGCACCCAAGGGCCATGGGCGGAACGGCGCGGCTTTGATTCGCTGATCCAGACTGCCATGGGTTTCAACCATGCCGAAGGCGAAGCTGCGGGCGATGGCAAGCCGCGCGCGCTGCCCATGCAGATCCTGGACCAGGCCAGCGGCTTCCTGATGGCCTTCGGCGCGGCTTGCGCACTATGGCGCCAGCAGCAGGAAGGTGGCAGCTGGCACGTTCAGGTCTCCCTGGCTCAGACCGGCCAATGGCTGCGCGGCCTGGGACGTGTCGAGCATGGACTGGCGATAAAAAAGCCGGACGACACCCCCTGGCTGGATAGCGCGCCGTCCGGTTTCGGGCTGCTGCGCGCCATTCGTCCCAGCGCGCAACTGCGACGCACCCCTGCCGGCTACAGCAGGCCCTCAGTTCCGCCCGGAACGAACCGGCCCGAGTGGTAAGGCCGGCACCACCCAGGCCGGCCTGATGATGCCCCCCGATCAGAGCAATCCAGAGCAGGCCGGCCCAGACCAGCCCCTTCCCAGCAGACCGTCACGATCGGGCCGGGCCGGGCAGACCTGACAGCGCCAGCGGCCAGCGTTACACCGCCGATCCTGCGGGTCGTGCTGTCGTGACGCCGTGATGGGCATCCCTTGCCCTGCTGCGGCGGGCATTCCAGACACCCAGCGCCACAATCACGGCGGTCAGCAGTGCTGTCGCCAGCACTTCATTGCGGTGTTTCTCAAGCGTCAGCATGATGCCCAGCGCCAGCACGATGAAACCGATCACCGCCCAGGTCAGCCAAGGATAGAGCCACATGCGGAATTCGATTGGATGGCCGTCTGCAATCAACTGGCGCCGCATCCGCAACTGGGAAATGGCAATGACCAGATAGACCAGCAAGGCAACCGCCCCCGAAGACGCCAGCAAAAAGGTGAATACCTTCTCCGGCATGAAGTAATTGACGGCTGTCGTCAGAAAGCCTACCGCCGTACTGGCCAGCACCGCCGCCCTGGGCACATGGTTGATGCTGGTCTGTTGCAGCGCCGCCGGCGCATCACCGCGACGCGCCAGCGAGAACACCATGCGCGACGAGGTATAGATGGCGGAGTTCAGGCAGCTGGCCACCGCCACCAGCACAACGATATCCACAATCAGCTTGGCATGCGGAATATTGAGCAGTTCCAGGGCACGCTGATAGGAACCGACCTGCAGGAGCGTCGGGTCATTCCAGGGCACGATAGACACGACAATGAAGATGGATACCAGGTAGAACAAACCGATACGCCAGATCACCGAATTGGTCGCGCGCGTGATCTGGCGAGCCGGATCACGCGATTCGGCTGCCGCAATGGTCACGATCTCCGTGCCCATGAAACTGAACATGGTCGTCAGCAAGGCACCCAGCACCGCTGCCGCGCCGTTGGGCATGAAGCCGCCGGTGGATGCCATCAGCGCCGCCAGCCCGCTGGCGCGGTGATCCGGCAGCCCACCAGCCAGCGCAATGGCGCCCAGCACGATAAAGGCAATGATGGCCAGCACCTTGAGCAGCGCAAACCAGAATTCGAACTCGCCGTAGCGCGCCACGCTGAACAGATTGGTGACCGTCAGCAAGGTGGTCACGACCAAGGCAAACACCCAGGTATCAATCATAGGGAACCAGGCATTCAGGATGGCTGCCGCCGCAATGGCTTCCAGCGGAATCACCAGCACCCAGAACCACCAATACAGCCAACCAATGGTAAAGCCGGCCCAGCGCCCGATGGCACGATCCGCATAGGTTGAAAACGAGCCGGTATCCGGGGCGGCAACCGCCATTTCCCCGAGCATGCGCATGACCAGAACCACCAGGGTGCCGGCAATCAGATAGGCCAGCAGCACGGCCGGTCCGGCGGCTGCGATGGCATGACCGGAACCAACGAACAGTCCTGCGCCGATCACGCCGGCAATGGACAGCATCGTGACATGGCGTTGTTTCAGCCCCGGCGCCAGGGCCGCATTCCGCTGGTTGTTGAGCTGCGAAGCCAAAATGACTTTTGACATATTTTTGTCTCCTGTATGCATCGACAGGGCCAGGTTCCGCGGGGATACGGCAACGGTAAGCACATATCATCGGGACGCTGCCTGCCATGCGGCGGCGCATGTTTTATAAGGTGGAAGGCCGCCATCATTTGTTGTCTCGCCAAGGCCTTGTGGGCCTTTTCTCCTTTTGTTCACTGCCACTACCCTCTACCACTGCCACCGTCTGTTCCGGTCTAGCTCCCGTAACGAAAACAGGCATGACCGGTGCGGGTCATGCCTGTTTATGTTCTTGCCTAGAGGCTGGGGAATGCGAACTGTGAAGCCTCATGGGTGGCGCGCTGCGGCCAACGCTGGGTAATGGCCTTGCGGCGGGTATAGAAGCGCACGCCATCGGGACCATAGGCATGCAGATCGCCAAAGAGCGAACGCTTCCAGCCGCCGAAGCTGTGATAAGCGACCGGCACGGGCAAGGGCACGTTGACCCCGACCATTCCCACTTCGATTTCATCGCAGAACAAACGTGCCGCTTCACCATCACGCGTGAAGATGCAGGTACCGTTGCCATACTCATGTTCGTTGATGAGCTGCATGGCGGCTTCCAGGCTATCGACCCGCACAATGCACAGCACCGGCCCGAAAATTTCATCGGTATAGATGCTCATGTCCGGCCGGACATGATCAAACAGCGTGCCGCCAACAAAGAAACCCGACTCATAGCCAGCCACCTTCAGGTTGCGGCCATCCACCACCAGCTTCGCCCCGGCCTGCACCCCGGCGTCGATATAGCCTTGCACCCGGTCGCGCGCTGCCGCCGTCACCAGCGGCCCCATGTCCAGCCCGCAGGACGTCCCTGCCCCTATCCTGAGCGCCTGGATACTGGGCACCAGTTTTTCCACCAGCGCATCCGCGACCGCGTCGCCCACGCACACGGCAACCGATATCGCCATGCAGCGCTCGCCGCAGGAACCGTAGGCCGCGCCCATCAAGGCATTGACGGCATTATCGAGATCCGCGTCCGGCAGCAGCACGGCATGGTTCTTCGCGCCGCCCAGGGCCTGCACCCGTTTGCCATGGCGGCAGCCTTCGGCATAGATGTACTCGGCAATCGGCGTAGAACCGACAAAGCTCAGGGCCTTGACCTCGGGCGCGACGATCAGCCCGTCCACGGCCTCCTTGTCGCCGTTCACCACATTGAGCACCCCCTTTGGCAGGCCCGCCTCCAGGAACAGTTCGGCAATGCGCAAGGTGGAGCTGGGATCGCGTTCCGAGGGCTTGAGAATGAAGGTATTGCCGCAAGCGATGGCCAGCGGATACATCCACAGCGGCACCATGGCCGGGAAGTTGAATGGCGTGATGCCGGCCACGACACCCAGGGGCTGGAAATCGCTCCATGCGTCGATGGCGGGGCCGACATTGCGGTTGTATTCGCCCTTGAGCAATTCCGGCGCGGCGCAGGCATATTCAACGTTTTCTATACCGCGCTTGAGCTCGCCTGCCGCGTCTTCGATCGTCTTGCCATGCTCCTGGCTGATCAGCAACGAGATTTCATCCTGGTGCTGCTCCAGCAACTGCTTGAAACGGAACAGCACCTGGGCCCGGCGCGCCGGCGGCGTATTGCGCCATGCGGGAAATGCGGCGCTGGCCGAAGCGATGGCCTGCTGCAGCGTTGCGGCGTCGGCCAGCGCCACCTGCCCGGTGACCTCGCCTGTCGAAGGATTATAGACATCCGCCTGGCGGCCGCCCCCCTGAACCCGAACGCCATCAATCAGATGCGGAATGATCGACATACTCTTGTCTCCTCGGATGAATCTTGGAAATTGTTGTTATTGCGCGATGGCCACCGGGCCGTCCATGGCCTGAACCGCCCGGTGACGCAGGCGAGCCGCGCCGGCCTGCGTGTAATCCTGGTGAGTGCTCAAGGCACCTGGTTGAGAACCTCGCCCACGGCATTGAACAGGCTGTCGAGTTCGGCTGGTGTAGCGGTGAAAGGCGGCCCGAACTGCAGGGTGTCGCCACCGAAGCGCACATAAAACCCTTTGCGCCACAGCGCCAGCCCGGCCTCGAACGGACGGATGGCGGGATCGCCGTCGCGGGGCGCCAGTTGCAGGGCGCCGGCCAAGCCGCAATTGCGGATGTCGATGACATGGCGAGTGCCCTTGAGGCCATGCAGCGCCTGCTCGAAGTGCGGCGCCAGCGCGGCGGCGCGTTCGATCAGGCTTTCGCGTTCCAGCAGTTCCAGTGTGGCCAGCCCCGCAGCGCAAGCCACTGGATGCGCGGAGTAGGTGTAGCCATGGCCGAACTCGACCAGATGCTCACCGATGTCCTGCCCCATGAAGGTGTCGTAGATCGCATCGCTGGCAATCACGGCCCCCATCGGGATGGCGCCATTGGTCAGCTGCTTAGCAACCGTCATGATGTCCGGCGTCACGCCGAAGAATTCCGCGCCGGTCGTGCTGCCCATGCGGCCAAAACCAGTGATCACTTCATCGAAAATCAGCAGGATATTGTGCTGGTCGCAGATTTCGCGCAGGCGTTGCAGATAGCCTTGCGGCGGCACCAGCACGCCGGCCGACCCGGACATCGGCTCGACGATCACGGCGGCGATATTCGACGCATCATGCAGTTCGATCAGGCGCAGCAGATCGTTGGCCAATGCCACACCGCCAGTCTCGGCCTGACCGCGCGTGAATTCGCAACCGGCCTGCAAGGTGTGCGGCAGGTGGTCCGCATCCATCAGCACACCGAACATCTTGCGATTGCCGCCGATACCGCCCAGGCTGGTGCCCGCGACGTTCACACCGTGGTATCCACGCGCACGGCCTATCATTTTCGTCTTGGACGCCTGACCACGGATACGCCAATAGGCACGTGCCAGCTTCACGGCAGTATCCGCACACTCGGAACCCGAGTTGGTGAAGAACACATGGTTCAGCTTGCCCGGTGCCAGCTCGGCCACTTTCTCCGCCAGCTGAAAGGCCAGCGGATGGCTGAATTGGAAGGCCGGCGCATAATCCAGCGTGCCCAGTTGCTGAGCGACCGCTTCCTGGATTTCCGTCCGGCTATGGCCGGCACCGCAGGTCCAGAGACCGGACAGGCCGTCGAACACCTTGCGGCCCGTGGCGTCGATCAGCCAATGGCCGGATGCCGCGATGATCAGGCGCGGGTCCTTCTGGAAATTCCTGTTGGAACTGAAAGGCATCCAATGCGCCTTCAGGTTCAGGCCCGTCTCCGTCTCGGATGGGGAAAATGTCTGCAAATTCATCGCGATACCCCTTTATTGTAAGGAATGATGCGACTCATTATGCCCAGCAGATTAGATGAGTAAAATACAAATGTTCTCAACAATACTTATCTATTTTCTAACCTGAATGGAAAAGAACTTTTTGGCCCAGGTCACGGATTTCGATCTGCGCATGCTGCTGGTTTTCCGTACCGTGGCCGAATATGGGGGCTTTGCCGCTGCGGAAAGCGCGCTGGGCATCACTCGCTCGGCCATCAGCCAGCATATGTCCGACCTGGAAAAACGCCTGGGCATGCGCTTATGCCAACGTGGCCGCGCAGGGTTTGCCCTGACCGACCAGGGTAGGGAAATCCTGAGGGCCAGCGAGGCCCTGCTGGCATCCATCGAAGACTTCCGGCGCGAAGTCAACCAGCTGCATAACCATCTGCGCGGCGAGCTGAATCTGGGGCTGATGAATAACCTCGTGACCCAGACCCGCACCCGCATCACCAACACGCTGCGCGACCTGCGCCGCCAGAGCGACGGCATCCGCATCAACATCAGCATGAGCACACCCGGAGACATCGAGCGCGGCCTGTTCGACGGACGCCTGCACATCGGCGCCCTACCCGATATCACGCCGCTTTCCGGGCTGGAATACCTGCCGCTCTACGATGAAATTTCCCTGCTCTACTGCAGCCATCTGCATCCGCTGGCTTGCACTGGCGGCCAGGCGACTCTGGCGCAGATCCAGCAGGCCGGCACCGTGGCCCCGGGCTATCGCATGACTGCCGAAGCCTTGCGGCTGCACCAGGACCTCAACTGCGTCGCCCGCGCCACCGACCGCGAAGGCATCGCCTTCCTGATCCTCACCGGCGAATACATCGGCTTCCTGCCCTGCCACTATGCCGCCACCTGGGTAGAAAAAGGCCTGATGGTGGCCTTGCAGCCCGAACGCATGCAGTTCACCGTACCGCTGACCATCGCCACCCGCAAGGGCAGGCGCTCGAACCTGCTGGTCGATCACTTCCTGACGACTCTCGCCAACGACGGTCAAAGCCCACGCTGAGTAAAGCCTTGACGCGCGCTGGCCCGGATACCATCGACGGCATCCGGGCCAGCCGCCGCCTTGTCTTTATGCATGATTACAAATGCCGATGGCTGCATACCATTGGCACACCTGCCAACTGGCCGATCAAGGCCGCCATCCCCTCGGCGCTGGACTGATCCAGCCCCGCCAGCCGCACCATGCGAAAGCCCATCGCCAGGCTGTATTGCCAATCCAACTCCAGGATGCGATAGCTGCGTCCCTGGGCCGTGCAATACCACTGCGCCGCAGGATCATCGTAGGCCGCACCGATGAAATCGGCCGGCGAATCGAACGGCGGCAGGCAAACCAATGCTTCCTGCGTGCCGGGCAAACAGGGATTGTCCAGATTTTCCCCAACGGCCACTGCTGGCGCCGGGCCGTCGTAAGCCAGCAGCATCAACGGAAAATCCACGGGCTGCGCATCATAGGCAGCCTGTGCTTCCTGGCTGAGCCAGGGCCGGGCTGCCGGCCCCAGGCAGTACTGCGGGCTGTGCCAGTCACTGCCTTCGTCATCCGAATACAGGCGCGCCAGCTCGATGCCCCGGCTGGCCAGCAAGGCCTGCGTTTCTTCTATCGTCGCGTCGTGCCGAATCGGCAGATCCGCCGGCAGATAACCGGCCCGCACATACTGCACCAGCACATCGCCCGTCGTGCGCTGGCGCTCGTCATACTGGTACGACCCGGCATTCAGGGCCGCCAGCGCAAAACTCAGGTTCAACAGGGCTGGACGCGGAATCATGGCGCCACGAGGCTCCAGCACATATCCGCCCGCCAGCAAGCGGGCTTGCAGCGCGCGCCAGTCCGGCGGCGGCAAGTGCATATCGCGCGGACAGAGGAACTGGTGGTTTTCAGACATGGGATCGACTCGTCATGGAAAAAACAGGCGCGGCACAAACAAGCATAGCCCGGACCAGACAGTTGGCGGCACTCGCGCGGCAAGCCGGCCGAGTTTCACACGTGGCTCATGGCCTGCCCCTGGCGCACCAATTGTCCTTCCTGCCAGCCAGGATGAAACTCCAGCGCTGCCTGCGGCATCAGCACCACGACGGTGGAACCCAGCTGGAAATGCCCCATTTCAGCGCCTTGCGCCAGATCCGTCGCAGGCTCGCCGCCACGATAGGCCCATTGGCGTATCGGCCCCCGGCCCGTCTGGCTGACCTGGCCATGCCAGACGGTCGAAATGCTGCCGACGATGGCCGCGCCGACCAGCACCATGGCGAAGATCCCATGCTGCGGATGCTCGAACCAGCAGACGAGCCGTTCATTGCGGGCCAGCAGGCTATCAATGCCACGCACGATATCCGGTCGCACCGAAAAAAACGTTCCAGGCACATGCCGCATGCCCAATAGGCGCCCGGCACACGGCATGTGGACGCGGTGATAGTCACGCGGGCTCAAATATACGGTGGTAAAGCGCCCGCCTTCGAAATGGCGGGCAAGCTCCGCATCGGCCAGCAGTTCATCGACGGCATAGGCTCGCTGCTTGGCCTGGATCATCCGCCCGGCGCCTATCCAGCCCAGCTGGCTCACCGTGCCGTCAGCGGGGCTGACCCAGCGTGACTGGGCAAGGGGACGCGCGCCAGGCCGGAGTTTCCGGGCAAAGAAGTCATTGAAGCTCGGATAGTCGGCCGGCATCGGGCGGCCTGCTTCGTGCAGGGTCACGCCATGCCGCCACATGAAAGACCGGATCAGGGCCTGCGCGACCAGCGGATGGCGATTCTGCGCCAGATGGCCAGCCACACGCGTCAGCAGGCGCAAAGGCAGGAGATGCTGCAACAGGACGGAAACGGACATGGCATGGATAACGTAGGCAAGTGTTGACACGGATATTATTGTACCGGTACATAATATATACTGGCATATGACAAAATTGGCTATCTGGAACCCGCCATCAATCCCTGGCTGTGTACGGCACCGAGCCCGGCCAAGGCTGTTCCGGCACCCCCAACACTTTTTTGCTCAGGCCCTCCTGATCCGGTCCGAGCCTGCCCACCACCCCGACGGGTGACATTCTTCGATCTGAAACCATGACAACACAGCAGCGCCCCTTCAATTTCGGCCCCGGCCCGGCAACACTGCCCGCAGAAGTCCTCCAGCAGGCTGCTGACGAATTGCCGGATTGGCACGGCAGTGGCATGAGCGTGATGGAAATGAGCCATCGCGGCCCGGAGTTCATCGCCATCTACGAGCATGCGGTCTCGGGACTGCGCACGCTGCTGGATGTACCGCCCGACTTTCACATCCTGTTCCTGCAAGGCGGCGGCATCGGCGAGAACGCCATTGCACCGCTGAATCTTTCGCAAGGTGGCGTTCTCGATTTCGTATTGACCGGCAGCTGGAGCAGAAAGTCCTATGAAGAAGCCGGCCGCTATGCCAGCGCCGCACGTATCGCCGCCAGCGGCGAAACCTCTGGCCATACAGGCATTCCGCCAGCGGCAAGCTGGAATATCAGCCCCGGCGCGGCCTATGTGCATCTGTGCAGCAACGAGACCATCCAGGGCGTGCAGTTCCATGAACTGCCGGATCTGGCCGCGCTGGGCACCGACGCGCCGCTGGTCGTGGACTGTTCCTCCGATATTGCTTCCAGGCGCTTTGACTGGCGCCGGATCGGCATGGCGTTTGCCGGGGCGCAGAAAAACCTGGGTCCGGCGGGCCTGACGCTGGTCTTCGTGCGCGAGGCCTTGCTGGGCCGGGCCATGCCCATTTGTCCCAGCGCATTCAATTACGAGCTGGTGGCGCGCAACCAATCCATGTACAACACCCCGCCGACATGGGGCATCTATCTGGTCGGCCTGATGGTGGACTGGATGCTGCGTCAGCGTGAAGGAGAACTGAGCGGCCTGGCAGCGCTGGAAGTCCGCAATCAGCGGCAGGCAGCCAAGCTGTATGCCGCCCTGGACGCCAGCGATTTCTATATCAATCGGGTCGATCCGGCTGTGCGCTCATGGATGAACGTCCCCTTTACGCTGGCCGACGCACAGCGCGACGAAGCGTTTCTCGATGGCGCGGCCCGGCACGGGCTGCTTCAGCTCAGGGGGCACAACTCCGTGGGCGGCATGCGCGCCAGCCTTTACAACGCCATGACCGATGAGGGTGTCGATGCCCTGATCGCCTATCTCCAGGACTTCGAACGCAGGCAGGCATGACCATGGAAAACTCGTCTTTCATCAGCCCGCTGATTCGTGATTTGCGCCCCTATCAGCCCGGCGAACAGCCGCTGGACGCAGGCGTCCTCAAGCTCAATACCAACGAGAACCCATACCCGCCCTCGCCGCGAGTCATAGACAGCATTTGTGATGAAGCGAACCGGAATCTGGCGCTGTACCCGGATCCGGAATCCGAGATGCTGTGCGCCACGATTGCCTCGTTCTACGGTGTCAGGCACAGCCAGGTCTTCGTGGGCAATGGTTCCGACGAAATCCTGGCCCATGCCTTCAGCGCCTTCTTCCGCCACGGCCATGCCAGGCTGCTCGTGCCGGACATCACCTATGGTTTTTATAAAGTCTATTGCCAGCTGTTCGGCATCCCGCCCCTGCCGGTCGCTGTCGATGACGCGCTGCGCCTGGATCCGGCGAAGTTTGCCGAACAGGCCCAGGCCGAGGGTGATATCGCAGGTATCGTCATTGCCAATCCCAATGCCCCGACCGGAGAAGGTCTCTCCCTGGATGCGATCCGCTATCTGTTGGCCATCAACCCTGATCGTGTTGTGCTGGTGGATGAAGCCTATGTCGATTTCGGCGGCCATTCCGCGATCAGCCTGGTGGCGCAGCACCCCAATCTGCTGATCGTCCAGACCCTGTCCAAATCGCGCGCGCTCGCCGGCCTGCGCGTGGGCTTTGCAATCGGCCAGGAAAGCCTGATCAATGCCTTGAAAGGCGTGAAGAACAGCTTCAACTCCTATCCGTTGGGGCGTCTGGCCCAGCAAGGCGCCATTGCCGCCTTCGAAGACCTGACCTACTTCGAACAGACACGCAAAGCCGTCATCGCCACTCGGGAACACTTGGCACAACAACTCGCCGGCCTGGGTTTCGATGTGCTGCCATCCTGTACCAACTTCCTATTTGTCCGGCACCCGGATCACGATGCGGCGCAGCTGGCCGGCCAGCTGCGCGCAGCAAAAATCCTGGTGCGCCATTTTCCTCAGGAACGGATCGCGCAATTCCTGCGCATCTCTGTCGGCACGGATCTGCAGACGGCACGCCTGCTGAACGTGCTGGCCGGTGTGCTGGGCCGGACAGCAGCCAGGCGGGAAAGCAGGCCGGCGCCCCCCGCCGCTGGCCGCCACTGCACTCAGGCCACGCAGTCCACGAAATAACGCGCCTGGCCCGCCGCGTCCTTCACTTCCACGAAACCGTGGATATCGGTGCTGAATCCCGGCGCCAGACGATGCAATTCACGAGAGAACTGTAGATACTCGACAATCGTCCGATTGAAGACCTCGCCAGGAATCAACAAGGGGATTCCTGGCGGGTATGGCGTAATCAGGCTGGTCGTGATGCGGCCTTCCAGCTGGTCGATTTCCACCCGTTCTGTCCGGTGCGTGGCGATATGCGCATAGGCTTCGCTGGGCTTCATCGCCGGTACTGCTTCTTCCAGGTACATGCCGGTCGTCAGGCGGGCAATATCGTGGCGTGCATAGATGGCATGGACATGTTCGCAGAGGTCACGCAAACCCATTTCCTCGTAGCACGGATATTTCTGGCAGAAATCCGGCAAGATGCGCCACATCGGAACGTTGCGGACGTAGTCGTCCTTGAACTGCTGCAAGGCCGTTACCAGGGAATTCCAACGGCCTTTGGTAATGCCGATGGTGAACATGATGAAGAAGCTGTAGAGCCCGGTTTTTTCAATGATCACGCCGTGCTCTGCCAGGAACTTGGTCACGATGGGCGCAGGTATCCCGGTGGCGTCAAAACGCCCGTCCAGATTCAGGCCAGGCGTCACGATGGTGGCCTTGATCGGGTCGAGCATATTGAAGCCTGCCTCTATCTCGCCAAAGCCATGCCACTGCGCGTCCTGGCCAGCGCCGGACAATACCCAGTCCTGCGCGCTGCCCATGCCTTCCATTTCCGGCGTCTCCGGCCCCCACACCTTGAACCACCAATCCCCGGCCGGAAACTGCTCGCCCACCTGGCGCATGGCACGACGAAAATCCAGCGCTTCGGCAATGCTTTCCTCAACGAGCGTCTGGCCTCCCGGCGGCTCCATCATGGCGGCGGCCACATCGCAGCTGGCAATGATGGCGTACTGCGGCGATGTGGACGTATGCATAAGATACGCCTCGTTGAACAGGTGCCTGTCAAAACGCGGATTCGCGGCATCCTGCACCAGGATATGGCTGGCCTGGCTGATGCCAGCCAGGAGCTTGTGGGTCGATTGCGTGGAATACACCACGGAACTGACCGGCCGCGCGCGTTTCTTGCCCATGGCGTGATACGTGCTGTAGAACGGATGAAAAGCCGCGTGGGGAATCCAGGCTTCGTCGAAATGCAATGCCTCGACATAGCCATCCAGCGCGGACTTGATGACTTCAGTGTCATACATGATGCCGTCATAGGTGGACTGCGTCAGCACCAGCACACGCGGCGTGAGCGCATCCGTGTCCCTGCCGGCCAGCAAGGGGTGCTCACGCATCCTGGCCTTGATGGCTGCCGGGGAGAACGCCTCGCGCGGAATCGGTCCGATGATGCCAAGATGGTTGCGCGTGGGGCGCAGGAAAACCGGAATGGCGCCTGTCAGCACGATGCTATGCAGGATGGACTTATGGCAATTCCTGTCCACGACCACGACATCGCCAGGCGCTACCGCATGCTGCCAGACGATCTTGTTGCTCGTGCTGGTGCCGTTGGTCACGAAAAAGCAGTGATCCGCATTGAAGATGCGCGCCGCATTGCGTTCGCTGGCACCGATGGCGCCATTGTGATCAAGCAACTGGCCCAGTTCCTCCACGGCATTGCAGACATCCGCACGCAGCATGTTTTCACCGAAGAACTGATGGAACACCTGCCCCACCGGACTCTTCAAAAAAGCCACGCCACCGGAGTGTCCAGGGCAGTGCCAGGAATAGGAGCCATCTTCCGCATAGTCCAGCAAGGCCTTCAGGAACGGCGGCTTGATGCCGTTGAGATAGTTTTTCGCCTCGCGGATCAGATGGCGTGCAACGAATTCCGGCGTGTCCTCAAACATGTGCAAGACACCGTGCAGTTCGCGCAGGATGTCGTTCGGCATGTGGCGCGCTGTTTTCGTTTCTCCGTACACATAGATCGGCACATCCACATTGCGCCGCCGCACTTCACGGATGAATGTGCGGATGTTCTGCAGTGCAGGCGCGGTTTCAGCGTCGTGGGTGAACTCCTCATCGTCTATGGAGAGGATGAAGGTGCTGGCGCGGCTCTGCTGCTGGGCGAATTGGCTGAGGTCGTGGTAGCTGGTGACGCCGAGGGCATCGAACCCTTCGGACTGGATCGCCTGCGCCAGTGCGCGTATGCCCAGGCCCGAGGAGTTTTCTGAACGGAAGTCTTCGTCAATGATGACGATGGGAAAGTGGAACGGCATGGCGTGTCCTGTCGAGGGAAAAGGGTTCGAAAACTGGAAAGTGCTGGGTTCCGAGGCCTGCTGCCCCCCAGAGTGTTGAAAAACACTTGCCCAAATCTTCGACACGGATCATAATACGTTTTGTCCCATGACAAAACACGGCGCGGTAGCAAAGTGGCCATGCGATGGATTGCAAATCCATTCAGGTTGGTTCGATTCCAACCCGCGCCTCCACCAGCCTTTGCCCTGGTCCATTGCACCAGCCTGGGCTATGGCAAAATCCAATCTTTCAGATTGGCAGGCCAAAATGAGTGCTGGCCTGTCCGGAACAGATCTTTGTCACGGAACGATATGGCGATACAAGGCAAGACCGCTGCGGAACTCTTCGACTGCGTGCGCGCCCTGGCGCAATCGCAACAACTACGCCCCGGTGACTCCCTGCCGCCGGTACGGGATCTGGCGGCCACGCTGGGCATCGGCAGGAATACCGTGGCGGCGGCCTATCGTCGGCTGGTGGTTGCAGGCATCGCTTCCACCCATGGCCGTCTCGGCACGATCATCCGCAATCAGTGCGATCCTGGCGAACAGGAAGGAACACTGGCAGGCTCTCCGCTGACCGACCTGGCCAGCGGCAACCCCAATCCTGACTGGCTGCCGGATATCGCCGCAGCCTTGCAGCGCAAGCCCTACCAGCCTCGGCTCTATGGCGAACCTTCCGTCAACCCTGGCCTGAAGCAGCATCTCCAGCAGTGGATGACGCCGGATTGCCCGCCACAGGACATTGAGATCGACCTGGCGCATGGCGCCATCGACGCCATTGAAAGACTGCTTATTGCCTATCTGGCTGCAGGCGATAAGGTCGCGGTCGAGAACCCCTGCTTTCTGAGCAGCCTGCATACTTTGCGCACCCTGGGCCTGCAGGCAAGTGGCGTACCTGTCGATGCCGAAGGCATGCTGGCGGGTGAGCTGGAAACCGCGCTGGAAAAAGGCGCCCGGGCGGTCATCCTGACCCCGCGGGCGCACAATCCCACCGGCTGCAGCCTGAGCGAAAAGCGGGCCCGCGCCATCTCTCGCGTACTGGCCCGGCACCCCAACGTTCTGGTCATCGTGGACGATCACTTCGCCCTGCTGTCGGACGCCACCTATCACTCCGTCATTCCGAAAGAGGCGGCGCGCTGGGCCCTCATCCGTTCATTCACCAAGGCCCTCGGGCCGGATATCCGCATGGCGGCCATCGCCAGCGACAGCGTCACTTCACGACAATTGCGCCTGCGGCTGACGTCCGGCACGAATTGGGTCAGCCACCTGCTGCAAGACATCGTCGAAACCATCATCACCCAAGCTGAAACCGCCAGCCTGCTGGCCAGTGCCCGGGCGGACTACCGCCAGCGACGCCTGGCGCTGGAACAGGCCTTGCACCACGAAGGCGTGGGATTCCAGCCCGACGGGGACGGCCTCAACCTCTGGATCCCCCTGGAGACAGACGACCAGGCTGTTGCGCTGGATCTGGCCCGCCAGGGCTGGCTGGTGCGCCAGGGCCGGAGTTTCTCGGTGGATGAGGCCGTCCAGGGGCTGCGCATCACCATTTCAAGCATCAGCCCGGCGCAATGCGCGCAGTTGGCCCGGGATATCCGGCGCAGCCTGGGTTAAGACGGCTGGCGCGATCCTTGCGGATTTGCAAGGATCGCGCCAGCCCCCCATGTGCCGGGTCAGCGGTACACGGGATGTCTGCGGCAGAGCGCCACGACCTGCTCGCGCACCTGTGGCACCACCGCTTCCAGACGCCCCGCTTCCAGGGCATCCAGCACATCGCACAGCCAGCCTGCCAGCTGTTCACATTCAACCACGCCGAAGCCGCGCGTCGTGACCGCGGGCGTGCCGATACGCAGCCCGGAGGTCACAAAAGGCGAGCGCGGATCATTGGGTACGGAGTTCTTGTTCGTCGTGATATAGGCATCGCTCAGAGCGGCATCGGCATCCTTGCCGGTGTAGGGTTTGCTCGACAGGTCGATCAGCATCAGGTGATTGTCGGTGCCGCCGGAAACAATGCGGTAACCGCGCTGCATCAGCACCGCCGCCATGGCGCGGGCATTGATCAAGACCTGGCGTTGATAGGTCTTGAACGCCGGTTGCAGGGCTTCCTTGAAGGCAATGGCCTTGGCTGCGATCACGTGCATCAGCGGGCCGCCCTGAACGCCAGGGAATACGGCGGAATTGAGCTTGCGGTAGAACTCGTCATCCTGGCCTTTGGCAAGAATGATGCCGCCGCGCGGGCCGCGCATGGTCTTGTGGGTGGTGCTGGTCACCACATGGGCGTGCGGCAGCGGGTTCGGATATTCACCGGCAGCAACCAGGCCGGCAACGTGCGCCATGTCCACCCAGAAGATGGCCCCCACCTTGTCGGCAATGGCGCGCATGCGTGCCCAGTCCTTGTAGCGCGAATAGGCGGAAAAGCCCCCGATCAGCATCTTGGGCCGGGTCGCCAGCGCAATGCGTTCCATCTCGTCATAGTCGATCAGGCCTGTTTCCGTATTCAGGCCATAAGGCACGATCTTGTAATGCCGGCCGGAGAAATTCGACGGGTTGCCGTGCGTCAGGTGGCCGCCCTGGGCCAGATTCATGCCCATGACCGTATCGCCAGGCTGGGCCAGCGCCAGGAACACAGCGGCATTGGCCTGCGCGCCGGCATGTGGCTGGACGTTGGCGTAATCGCAATCGAACAGCTGCTTGAGACGTTCGATGGCCAGGCTTTCGGCCACATCCACGTTTTCACAGCCGCTGTAATAGCGCTTGCCCGGATAACCTTCGGCATATTTGTTGGTAAACACCGAATTCTGGATCGCCATGACCAGCGGACTGGCATAGTTTTCGGAAGCGATCAGCTCGACATGGTCCTCCTGGCGGCGTTCTTCACGCTGCACGGCGGCGGCAAGCTCGGGATCGAATTCGGCAAGGGTCAGGGATAAGTCGTACATGATGAAAGTCCTATCGTCGGAAAGGGGGATGTTTCGAGGCGCGGGACGCGCCGGGGATGTCCATATCCAGCTGGCGGCGCAGCTCCCGGAAAAGATCACTGGCTGCCGCCAGCGCGGCGGCGGCCGGTTTGTCCGCCAGTTGCGCGGCCAGCCACGGGCCGATGATGAGCGCATCCGCCATGCTGGCAAGCCGACGGGCGGTTTCCATCTCTCCGGCGCCTGTAGCCAGCCCCAAGGGAATGGCAATATGCTGGCGTATGCGCCATAAGCGGTCTTGCACCTGCACCAGTTCTGCGGGACGCACAGCGGCCTCGCCGGTGAAGAAGCGGCCATGGGCATAACCGCTGGCACGACCGGCCAGTTGCCGGACCTCATCCTCTGCAACCGCTGGCGCCAGGCCGACAATCCAGTCCAGGCCGCAGCCGCGCAGCGGCAACGCCAAGGCGTCAGACAAGGTGGGAGACGGGTCGAAAACCAACACGCCATCCCCCCCGGCCAAGGCGACCGCTTCGGCCAGTGCCGCTGGCCGAAGCCAAGCACCGTGGCCTTCGATGTACCGGGCCGGGCCTGCCAGCACGACGGGGGTAGCGGTATCGGACAGGCGGAACTGCGCAACCTGATCCAGTATCTGACGCCAGCGGGTCGCCAGAGACCCCGCCCCATCGTCACCGGGAACATCAGGCACAGGCTGAACGCAGGTTCGCAGCTCCACGGCTGGCATGCCCAGCTCGATGATGTCCGCCCCGGCCTCGACCAGCACGTGCATCAATGCCGGCGTGATCTCCGCATGCGGATAGCCTGCTGTCACGGAGGCTATCAGTGCCTTGCGTGACTGCTGGCCCAAGCGCTCGAAGGTGGCGGCGATCCGTCCCATACCCCGGCCTCCGGTTCAGTCTTGAATCTGGTAGGTGAAATGGCGCAGGCGCTCACCCGGCAAGGCGTGCTGCGCAGGATCATGAACCGAACCCTCGCGGCAGACCGGCGGCAACAGCAATTCGGCACACTGCGCCCGGCTGGTACGGTGCAAGGCCCGCACCACCTGATCACATGCCAGCGAAGCAGCCTCCGGCAGCTCGACGCCATTGAGCCAATGCCCGGTCAGGGCGGCGCAGAACATATCGCCGGTTCCCTTGGGTGCCAGCGCGATGCGTGGATGCGTAATGACTTCAGCCTGCGTGCGTGTCACCAGCACCACCTGCATTTCGTCGCTGGCACAGGCCTCGGGCGCAGCGCTGGTCACGGCGACCCATTCGGTCCGGCCCGTCAGCAGCGTACGCGCAGCGGCGATAACGCAAGCGGTGTCCCCCACTGGCAGGCCGGTCAGCTGGGCCAATTCGAAACCATTGGGCGTCAGCCCGTCCGCCAGCGGCAGAATATCGCGGCGATAGGCGTCCACCAGCCCGGCATCGACATAGATGCCGTGATCGTGATCCCCCAACACCGGATCGACCACGATACGCATATCCGCCTGCCGGCACAGTTGCTCCCTCAGCCAGCCCACCAGCGCGCCTGCCTGTTCCGGGCCGCCCAGATAGCCGACCAGCACCGCCCGCAATGCCTGCAAGGCACCCCGCGCCACAAGATCATTCAGATAGCCGGCAAACCATTGCACAGGCACCGCACCACCATGGATGCTCGGATAGTGTGGGGTATTGCTGAACAGCACGGTCGGCACCGCGGCCACAGACACGCCCAAGGCTTCCAGGGTAGGAACGGCCACGCTATTGCCCACGCGGCCATAGACCACCTGGGACTGCACGGACACCACATCTATCGGCAGCGGATTCATGATGATGCCTCTGGACTGTCCTGGGCGCCGGCAGCCGATGGCCAGTAATAGCTGTCCGGCAAGGGACGGGCGCCGAAAATGGCCTGGCCCACACGCACCACCGTGGCCCCCTCCTCGATGGCGATTTCGAAGTCGCCCGACATGCCCATGGACAGTTCCGCCAGGTCTATCCCTGCCGGTGCGTCCTGCCGCAGCCTGTCGCGCAGATTGCGCAGCAGGATGAAACATTGCCGCACGCGCTCGGCTTCGGCGGAAAACAGTGCCAGGGTCATCAGGCCGCGCACCCGCAGCGCGGAAAACGCAGGCAACTGTTTGATGAAACCTTCGACATCTTCCGGCGCCAGGCCGTACTTGCTTTCCTCCCCGGAAGTATTCACCTGGACAAACACATCCAGCGACCGTCCTTCGGCCTGCAAACGCTTGTCCAGCGCTTCCGCCAGGCGCAGGCTGTCCAGGGCCTGGAATTCGCTTGCAAAGCGTGCCACCAGCCGGGCCTTGTTGGTTTGCAGGTGGCCGATCACCGACCAGCGCAGGTCGGTCAGATCCTGCATGGCCTCCCACTTGCCATAGGCCTCCTGAACCTTGTTTTCCCCCAGCAGGCGGCAACCGGCGGCATAGGCCAGGCGCAGACTGGACTCGGGCTTGGTCTTGCTGACCGGCAGCAGCCGGACGCTGGCGGGATCGCGTCCCGCTCGCAGGCAGGCAGCGGCGATACGCGCCTGCACATCAGCAATATTCTGGCGAAAATCTTCGACGGTAGCGGCCTGCGGATAGCGGCCATGCTGGTCGTGCCGAGTTTGAGTTCCTATTGATTCCGACATGGCGTAACTGTGGCTCCTGAGATACATGCGATTGATCCAGACTCATGACTGATTTATATATCCGAAATGGCCCATAAAACCTGACCACTTTTTCACAAGCATATAGACCAATTGTTCAAGCACGCCCAACTTGAATCCGTCAAAGCATGGATCGCCGACCCTACGCATAGCGCCTTGCCACTGCATGCCCGCATCCGGCGGGCAATACGGCAACTGATCCTCAGCGGTGCGCTGGAAGCCGGCCGCCCCTTGCCCGCATCGCGCCTGCTGGCTCGTTCGCTGGGCGTTTCACGCGGCACGGTGGAGGAAGCCTATGGCCAGCTGCAAACCGAGGGCTTCATCGAGCGACGGGTAGGCAGCGGCACCTATGTCTCCGAGCAGATACAGCGCCGGCCTGGCCGCCAGCGCTCGCCACAGGCAACCCAGCACAGACCGGCGCTGCGCCTGAGCCAGCGTGGCTGCGCCATGCTGGAAAGCGGCGGCCTGCGCGACTTCGTGGCGCCGCGCGCCTTTGCTCCCGGCGTGCCGGAAACCCGCAACTTTCCGCTGCATACCTGGGAACGCCTGCAGCGCCAGGTCATCAAGGAATATGGCACCAGCATCCTGCTGCACAGCCCGCCGCAAGGCCTGGAAGCGCTGCGCCAGGCCATTGCCGACTACGTCAATCTTGAACGCGGGGCGCATGCCTCAGCAGACCGGGTACTGGTACTGACCAGTTCCCAGCAGGCCCTGACCCTATGCGCCAATGTTCTGCTCGATGCCGGTGACCGCATCTACATCGAAGACCCCGTTTACCATGGTGCTCGCAAGGCCTTCGACGCTGCCGGCCTGACTTGCGTGCCTGTGCCCCTGGATGCCGAAGGCATGCGAACGGAATACCTGCGCCAGGCCAGATCGCCGGAAGCGTCGGCCACGGCGGTATTTCTCACGCCCTCCCACCAGTTTCCCACCGGCACGACGCTGGCACTGGAACGACGCCTGGCCATCATCGACTGGGCTCAGCGCGAGCAGGCCTGGATCATCGAAGACGACTACGACAGCGAATTCCACTACGTCGGCAAGCCCACGGCCTGCGTGCAAGGACTGGACCCGCATGACCGCACGATCTACATCGGCACCTTCAGCAAATCGCTGTTTCCCGGCCTGCGCATCGGCTATATGGTCCTGCCGCCGCAGCTCGTCGCCCCCATGAGCGTCGCGCGCACCCTGCTGGACGGGCACAGCGCGCCCATTCCCCAGCTGACCCTGGCGCGCTTCATAGACGGCGGGCATTTCGGCGCCCATGTCCGCACGATGCGGGCCGTCTATGCCGAGCGGCGCGACGTCCTGGCGCGGCTGGTGCGCGAACACCTGGGCGGCTTCCTGGAACCCCGCATCCCCGACGGCGGCATGCAAATGCCGTGCCTGCTGACCCAGGACATCCCTGAAACCGAGGCCGTCGCCACGGCACGCAGGGCAGGCATAGACCTGCTGGGCCTGACCGCCCTGCACGCCTCCACACAGCACCGGGCCGGGTTCCTGACGGGGTTCGCAGCGCATACGCCGGGCGAAATGGAAATCGCCGTCAAGAAGCTGGCGAGCGTGTTGCGTGCGCTGGAAAGAAAGGGTGGGGAATGGCGGTGAGGGGTGGAAAGACTTGATTCGGACGAATGAAGTCGGACTTGGCACCCAACCCTTTAATGAATCATTTGAAATCCTCGCTAAAGAAGCAAGGATGTCACGTACTTGGGAGCGATATGATGACGGCTGCCACTATCCAAAGGCTTCAATAACAAAGCCTATATTTTTTCTATTATGGACAAAATTTATCAATAAAGACCATAATAGCAAACATGCCACGTAAACCACCCATCCTCTTTCCTCAAGAGCAGCATCTCCTGTCAGCGTTGGGAGAACGGCTGCGCCTTGCCCGCAAGCGACGCAAGTTAAGCAACGCCATCGTCGCGCAACGAGCAGGAATATCAAGGACCACCCTGTACAAGGTTGAGGCGGGTGATCCAGGGGCCACGCTGGGGTCCTATGTTCGGGTTCTGGCCGTACTAGGTCTTGAGGGCGACCTCAATCAGCTTGGGGCCGACGACAAAGTTGGTCGGAAACTGCAGGACCTGGCGCTTGAACCAACTTCCAAGCGCCGCCCGACCACCCCTACCAAAGTGGCCAAACCCTCGTCAGCCTCAAACAACGAGGAGTCAACATGAGCGCGCAGGACAATACCTTGGAAGTCTGGTTGGACGATGACCTTGGCCCTGCACGCCAGGTCGGCACGCTCGCCCATGACCGCGGCCAGATCCGCTTCCATTACGAACGCGATTGGCTACAAGACCCTCGCGCCTTTGCGCTGGACCCTGACCTCTCTCTCGACGAACACCCTTTTTTCCCCAAGCCTGAGCTAGGCAACTTCGGCATCTTCCTGGATTCGTCACCAGACCGATGGGGACAAACATTGATGAAGCGGCGCGAGGCGTTGCTGGCTAAGGACGAGCAACGCTCTCCCCGTACGCTGTACGCCTGGGACTTCCTGATCGGCGTGCAAGACCTCACGCGCCAAGGCGCCCTGCGCTTTCGCCGGCCAGGTACGGAAGCGTTTCTCGGCGACGAGAAAATGGCGGCGCCGCCGGTGACAACACTACGAGAGTTGGAAGCCGTGGCCTACCAACTCAGCAACCGGCGTATCGACGATCTGGATGCGCTACGAAAGTGGCTCGCCGTACTCGTCGCACCTGGCGCGTCTTTGGGGGGCGCAAGACCAAAGGCCAACTTTACCGACACCGACGGCTCACTCTGGATCGGCAAGTTCCCAGCCAGGGATGACGATCGAGACGTCGGCGCTTGGGAGTATGTCGTCCACCAGCTCGCGCAAGAAGCGGGGATAGACGTACCGCCTGCGAAGCTCATCAAGCTAAACAACGACTTCCATACCTTCTGCATCCAACGGTTCGATCGCACCAAGGGTTCGCGACGCTTCTATGCCTCGGCAATGACATTGCTTCGCAAGACTCAAAGTGAAGGGACGAGCTATCTGGAATTGGCGCAGTTCATTCGCACCCAGGGGGATGCCGAGCATGCGGATGCAGACTTGGAACAGCTATTCCGGCGAGTGGCGTTCAACGTCGCAGTTGGCAACCGCGACGACCACCTTCGCAATCACGGATTCGTGCTTGGCAAAACCGGATGGAGGCTTGCCCCCGCGTTTGACGTCAATCCGAATATCGACAAGGCCGAGCATGTCTTGAACCTTGACGACGTAGATAATCGACCTAGCCTGGAAACAGTCCTCAGCACAGCCGCTTTTTATTGGCTGAACGATGTGCAAGCACGGCAAATTGTGGATGAAATCGTCGTGGCCGTCGGTCATTGGCAGCACGTTGCTCGTCGAACTCATATTAGCGGTGCGGATATTGATTTGACTGCGGGAGCGTTCTCGGCAAACAAAGTATAGGGATTAAGGCTGCCGTGCAGAGGACTGCTTTCGGCCAGAAGCTGCCCTTGAAGTCGTGCTGCCAGTGACAGCTTCAGGCTGGAAGCAGACATGTTCAGGCGCTGTGCAACGTTTTTGCGGGTCGCAATCCCATTCGCCCACAGCCCATGGTGCCGCTTGCTCTGAAAAGTCAGTAGGCCGCGGCTCAGCGGTAGGGCAAAGCTCGTGGGTCCGAGCGCCTGCTAAGATTCCTTGTCAGTGCGCATGCTAGATTTCCCGGATAACGATAGAGTGAAGAAGAATGCAATGAAACGCGTAGCAAGACAGTCAACTAGGCTTGGCGCATTAGATTTGGCTGCGGATATTGGACAGGAGTTCAATCTTCCACTGAACCGCATTGGCGAGGTGTTTTCCTTTGACGAAGCCACCAAGCTTGGAATTGAGGATATGCGTCTTCTGATCGGCCGCCGGGCCGAGAAGATGTTCGAGTACATGGTGGCTTCGTTGGGGCAGGCAGAGCTGATTGCTTCAGAAGATACAGCGGCCCCACTCTATGACGGGGCCGATGTCCAAGCCCCCGACTACTTCGTAGCGCTAAAAACTGGTGAGCGCTACTTCGTGGAAGTCAAGCACGCGCGTACGGAGACCATCAGTAAACCGGTGACGTTCAGCAAGAATTACTTGGCAAGGCTCAAGCGCTATGCCTATCTCAAGGGCCACTCACTCACGATTGCCGTTTATTGGCAGTCGTTTGGGCAATGGACCATAAACAAGGTAGAAGACTTCGAGACACCAAAAGGTACGATAAATCTACGATTTCCAGATGCCCTGCAGCGAAACATTGCCGGAGCCTTTGGCGACCGAATGATTGGCGTAGTTCCCCCGCTCATTTGCCGCATACATGCAAAGCCAGAATGCCCAAGTGCAATCAACGAGGACGGTGTCGCTAACTTCATTATCAGCGCCCTCTCGTTCTATTCTGAGGGAAGGGAGATACTCTGTGAATTAGAGCGGCAAGTGGCGTTCTACCTGATGTTTCACTCAACTTGGGAAGAACACGGCCCCGTTGCGAAGATGGACGGCGACAGGGTGGATTTCATAGAATTTTTTGCACAGCCGCCCGAACGCAATGAGGCACAGGAGTTCGAGATGATTGGATCGACCGCTGGCATGGTCTCTAGGCATTTTGAATGGCTTACGACGGCGGACGCACGCATTGTTCGCCTCACCCCTCAACTTACGCCAAGCGAGATGGCTCCCGCCTTTGACGATTCCTATAGAGGAGAGATTCTCCGCATGTGGCTTTTCCATATAGAGCCGAACTACGAGCCCCTCATTCGCAAAGTGGGTCGGGGCCTGTCAGAGATTTCGTGTTTAAGGCATAACATGCACTCAAGGAGTGATTATGCCTCGCAAGACAAAGACCCCACTGCCGGTATTGCCGGTTATTCCAGCCGAACTGCTTGAACAGTT
>NZ_CBCSIQ010000016.1:0-100882 GCF_965139615.1 Kerstersia similis | reverse complement strand
GGGGAGGTGGCTCCGGCTTGGGCTCGGGCGGTGGCTCGGGCTTGGGCGCTGGCTTGGGCGGTTCGGGCTCGGGCGGCGCCGATTCCGGCTGGCCGGCATTGGGGCTGTCGCCCGGCGCCCACATTTCCACCTGGATCGGGCGCGAATCGTCCTTGCTGCGCCACACGCCGACGACGACCAGCAGCGCCAGCACACCGTGCGCCAGCAGGGATTGCACCAATGCCTTGCGCGGCAGCCTGGGCGTGTCGTCGTCCGGCATCACGTTAGGATCGGGATCGCGTGAGGATTTCATGGTTTTGGGCTCAACGCTTGCCAGACTTGCTGTTGTCAGACGCTTGCTGGTCCACCAGCAGGCCCAGCCGTGCAACGCCAGCGGCGCGCAGGGTATCCATGACCTTCATGACCTCTTCGTACGGGACTTTGCCATCGGCGGCGATGACAACCGGGGTATCCGGCGTCAAGCGGCCCAGTACGGCCGATACCAGGTCGGCGCGGTTGATGCTTTCGACCTCGGCGCCAGCCTCGCGCATGCGCAGGCCCAGCTTGCCGTCCGCTTCCAGCTGGATCTCCAGCGGCGTGCTGGGAATCTGGTCGGCCTGCCCGACGGTAGGCAAATTGATCAGTCCGGGCGTGATCAGCGGTGCGGTCACCATGAAGATGACCAGCAGCACCAGCATGACGTCGATGTAGGGAACGACGTTGATCTCGTTTTTCAGGCGGCGGCCGCCGCGGCCACCACGCGAGCGTAGTGAGGCCATCAGCGCACCTGACGTTGGAGGATGTTGAGGAATTCGTCCATGAAGTTTTCGAAACGCAGCGCCAGGCGGTCGATGTCGTGGGTATAGCGGTTGTAGGCCACGACGGCGGGGATGGCGGCGAACAGGCCGATGGCCGTTGCGATCAGCGCTTCGGCAATGCCAGGGGCGACGGAGGCCAGCGTGGCCTGTTGCACATGGGCCAGGCCGACGAAAGCGTGCATGATGCCCCAGACCGTACCCAGCAGGCCGATGTACGGGCTGACGGAACCGGCGGAAGCCAGGAAGTTCAGATTGGACTCCAGGCTATCGACTTCACGCTGGTAGGCGGCGCGCATCGCACGGCGGGGGCCGTCCAGCATGGCGGAGTGGTCGGCGGGCGGGTTGCGCCGCACCTTGGTGAACTCCGTCATGCCTGCATCGAAGATACGGGCCAGGGCGCCATGTTCATTGCGGTGGCTGCTGACGGATTGCTGCAGCATGTTCAGGTCGCCGCCCGACCAGAAGTCATTTTCGAAGCGGCGTGTCAGGGATTGTTCCCGGCGCAGTGTGCTGCGTTTGCCGAAGATGAAGGTCCAGGACAGGATGGAGATCAATACCAGCAGCAGCATGATGACCTGAACCGGAATGCTGGCGTTCAGGATCAGCGACAGTATCGACATATCGGCGGAGGAGGAGGCCATGGAGGGTGATTCCGTTATTCCGAAATGAAAGTAAGCAAAGTGGAGCGCAGCGGCTCAGGCACAGGCATGGGCCGCATGGTGTCAACGTTGACGCAACAGACTTGGATGGTGCTGGTGGCCAGCAGTTCCGTGCCGCGCAGGACTTCCTGAAAAAAATCGACGGAAGCGCCGCCAATGCGGGTGATGTGGCTGCGGATCGTGAGCAGATCATCCAGCCGTGCCGAGCGCCGGTACTGGATGCCGACTTCACGCACCACGAACACGGCGCCCGTTTCGCGGGCATATTCCGCCTGGTTCACGCCCAGCCGCCGCAGCCATTCCGTGCGGGCGCGTTCCATGAATTTCAGGTAGTTGGCATAGAACACGACGCCGCCGGCGTCCGTGTCTTCGTAATAGACACGGACCTGCAGCGTTTCGCCGTCCGGGGTGGCTTGGGAGAGAACCGTCATTGTTTCAGTCCTGCGGGCAAAAGGGATCAGTAGGCGTCCAGGGTGGCCAGGATGGCTTCCACGGCCTGGGCCACGGGGATATGTTCGGCATTGCCGGCACGGCGGCTTTGCACTTCCACAATGCCGTCCTTGAGGCCGCGTTCGCCGATGGTGACGCGCACGGGCACGCCGATCAGCTCCCATTCAGCGAACATCACGCCAGGGCGCTGGTCGCGGTCATCCAGGATGACGTCGATGCCACGCGCTTGCAGCGCGCCGTAAATGGCTTCGGCCTGTTCGCGCACGGCTTCGCTTTTGCCCCAGCCCACCGGGCACAGGACCACTTCGAAGGGGGCCAGGGCGCGCGGCCAGACGATACCCTTGTCATCGTGATTCTGTTCGATGGCCGCACCGACGATGCGCGTCACGCCGATCCCGTAGCAGCCCATCTGCATCAGTGCCGGCTTGCCGGTTTCATCCAGGAAAGTGGCTTTCAGCGCTTCGGAATACTTGGTGCCCAGGTAGAACACGTGGCCGGTTTCAATGCCGCGCTGGATGGCCAGCTTGCCGCCGGAAGGGGCCGGGTCGCCGGCCACGGCATTGCGGATGTCCGCCACCAGTTCCGGTTCGGCAAGGTCGCGGCCCCAATTGGTGCCGGTGTAGTGGAAGCCGTCGTCATTGGCGCCGACGACGAAATCGCTCATGTTGGCGACCGTGGTGTCGGCCACGACGCGTACAGGCTGACGCGGGGCAACCGGGCCCAGCGAGCCGGGATGGGCGCCGAAATGTTCGACGATTTCGGTCTCGGTGGCAAAGCGCCAGCCGGCTTTCAGGCCCGGCAGCTTGCCTACCTTCACTTCATTCAGTTCGTGGTCGCCGCGGATTAGCAACAACCAGAGCGTCGTGCGGCCGCTTTCCGCCTCTTCGGTCGCCAGGACCACCGATTTCACGGTTTGCGTCAGCGGCAGGTCGAGCAGGGTGGCCACATCGTCGCACTTGCTGGCGTTGGGGGTAGCCACTTTTGTCAGCGCCTGGGCGCCGCTGGCACGCGCAGGCAGCAGGCAGGGGGCTTCGGCCAACTCCATGTTGGCGGCGTAGTCGCTGTCCGGATCGTAAACAATCAGGTCTTCGCCGGTGTCGGCAATCACCTGGAACTCATGGCTGCGGCTGCCGCCGATCGAGCCGGTATCGGCCGCCACGGCGCGGAAGACCAGGCCCAGGCGCGTGAAGATGCGCATATAGGCTTCGTACATGGTGTCGTAGCTGGCCTGTGCGCCGGCTTCGTCACGATCGAAGGAATAGGCGTCCTTCATGGTGAATTCACGGCCGCGCATGACCCCGAAGCGGGGGCGGCGCTCATCGCGGAATTTGGTCTGGATGTGATAGAAGTTCACCGGCAGCTGGCGCCAGCTGTGGATTTCGTTGCGGGCGATATCGGTGATGACTTCCTCGGAGGTCGGCTGTAGCACGAAGTCTCGGCCATGGCGATCCTTGATACGCAGCAATTCGGGGCCATATTGTTCCCAGCGGCCGGATTCCACCCACAGCTCGGCAGGCTGGACCACCGGCATCAGCAGTTCCAGGGCGCCGGCCTGGTTCATTTCCTCGCGCACGATGGCTTCCACCTTGCGGATGACCTTCAGCCCGAGCGGCATGTAGTTGTAGATGCCGCCGGCCAGCTTGCGGATCATGCCGGCGCGGGTCATGAGCCGGTGGCTGGTGACCTCTGCGTCGGAGGGGGCTTCTTTGAGGGTGTTCAGATGGTAACGTGAAGCGCGCATGGTATGGATGAGGCTCGAAGTAAGGGTCGAATCGGATCGGCAGAAGAAAAGGCTGACCGTATAATCACACGTAATTGTATTGAATTCGCTGGGGGTGGCTGATGCTTGACCGTGAAGGCTATCGTCCCAATGTCGGCATTATCCTTGTCAATCACAAGAACGAGGTGTTCTGGGGCAAGCGTATCCGTGAGCACGCATGGCAGTTTCCGCAGGGCGGCATCAAGCACGGGGAAAGTCCCGCGCAGGCAATGTACCGCGAACTGCACGAGGAAGTCGGCCTGCTGCCGGAGCATGTCCGCATTCTGGGGCGTACGCGCAACTGGTTGCGCTATGACGTGCCGGAGCGCTTTTTGCGTCGTGATTCGCGCAGTCACTACCGGGGCCAGAAGCAGATCTGGTTCCTGTTGCGGCTGGTCGGACGGGACAGCGATGTCTGCCTGCGGGCGACATCTCATCCTGAATTCGACGCCTGGCGCTGGAGTCATTACTGGGTACCGCTGGACTCTGTCATAGATTTCAAGCGGGATGTGTATTCGCTGGCGCTCAATGAGCTGGCAGCGATTCTGTTCCGGCGGGCGCAGCATAACAAGCGTTATCTGCGGCATCGTCCGGGCGGACGGCAGGACCCGGAAACGGCGGGAACGTCGTTGTTGCTGTAGTCTGTAGGGAGTTCGGCGCGGAGCGTCACCCGTTGCGGCGGGGGCGCTTTCGCGGAAATGCCGGGATGGTTTACGATAACGGATATGTTGGAAGATCTCGATCGACTCGTTGCCCGCATCGGGCAGTTGACTCAATACTCGGCACGCCTCAAGGCCGAGCGTGCCCTTGCGCTTGAACGCGAGGCCGCCGCCGTGCGGCGTGGTACCCAGTTGCAGGGCCAGCTGGCCGAGCAGCGCGAGCAGGCGGAAACGCTGCAGCAGTTGCTCGACGAGTGCGAGGCTTCCCGCCTGGGCCTGCAGACGGAAGTCGATAATGCGACTGCCGGGCTGCGCGAAGAGGTGGAACGCCTGTCGGCGGAAAACCAGCGCATGCGTGTGGAACTGGGTGTGCGCGAAGGCCAGCTGGTGCGCCTGCAGGCTGTCAATGAAGAAGCACGGCAGCGCATCGACGCCGTGCTGGAACGCTTGCCTGGCGCGATTGTCGCCGTGCAGGAAGCTGGCTCGGAGGCTAGGCAATGGAACGCGTAAATGCCACCATCCTGTCCCGTGATTATTCCCTGGCCTGCTCGGCCGAGGAGAAGCAGACCTTGCAGGCTGCGGTCAATCACGTGGCGCGGGTGACCGCTAATATCCAGGCCAGCGGCCGGGTATCCGGCAATGAGCGCATTGCCGTGCTGGCGGCCCTGCAGATCGCCAGCGAGTTGCTGGCCATGAAAGCACCGGACGGGCCGCTGGGAAGTTTGGCAGTGGGCGATTTCAAGCGTAAAATCGAAGCTGTACACCAGCTGATTGATGCAGCGCTGGCCGAGGGCAATGCCGCTACCTGAGTCATCAGGCGGGCAGGCGGAACCCCCGGTCTTGGGGTGAAAGAATTGGGTGGGCTGTGCTTTAGCAGCTTGCCAGCAGGTTGTCCCTGCGGTGTTCGTGACTTGGCCATATTCTCTGAACCGATGCTTTTATGGCATAGGTTGTGAGGGCGTCCGGTAGGTGCGATCGTCTCTTGTCAGACGAACCCGAAGCCAGACCACGAGCGACCAACTTGAACTCTCTGGGTTCGAGATGCCGGCCTGGACGGCACACGCGGGGCATTCAACACGGCGGGAACGAAATACGTTTCCCGCAGTCAATCAAGGCGGTGCCGTGAATGCGGTACCGCCTTTTTCTTTGGCTCCTGGCCATGGTCGGTGAGCGGCCCGCAGACCGCCGGATTTCACAATTCTTGCACGGGCAAGTTTGAGCGATGCAGGCCATTTTCACCGTATCCTGTCTTATTCCACGTACTTAAAGGAGTGCTCCATGCAGCGTACCCGACAACGCATGATTCGTCGCAGTGCCGCTCTGGCCCTGGCGCTGGCCTTGCCCGCCGCAACAGCCTGGGCCGGTAACGATGACGGCCGCCAGCCACGTGAACGCGCCCCGCAATTGACCTTGCAGGCCGAGGCTGCCACCAAGGTGCAGCAGGATACCGTTATTCTGACCCTGGCCTATGAATCGGAAGCGGCCAATCAGGCGGACGTCAGCCGGGCGCTCAATGAGCATCTGGAGGCGGCCATGAAGATGTTGCGTGATGAAAAAGGCGTGAAGGTGCGTAACGGCAGTTACCGCATCTGGCCGCAGAATGATCGTGATGGCCGTATCAGCGCCTGGCGTGGCCGTGCCGAGATCCTGCTGGAGTCTTCGGATTTCGCCAAGGCTTCCGGCCTGGCGGTCAAGGTGCAGAACCAGATGCCCTTGGATAACATCGCTTTCGTGCTGTCGCCGGAAGCACGCGCCAAGCATGAGGAACGCCTCTTGCAACAGGCGGCGGATGCTTTCCGCCAGCGTGCTCAGGCGGCGGCGGAAGCCTTCGGCTTCAAAGCCTATGAAATCCGCAAGATCGACCTGGGTGGCGGCGGTGTGCAGTACGAAATGGCACCGCGCCCCCAGATGATGATGGCCAGGGCGGCTGGCGGGGCAGAGGACAGCGTGCCGCTGGAAGCCGACACGGTGACCGTCTCTGTGTCGGTCAGCGGGACGGTTGCGCTGAAACCCTGAAGAACAGCCATGCGCCGACAATGATCATGGGCAATGACAGCCATTGACCCATGCTCAGCCCGGCGGCGAGCAAGCCGAGGAAGCTGTCGGGTTCGCGAGTGAACTCGACAGCAAAGCGGAAGATGCCATAGCCGGCCAGGAACAGGCCGCTGATCTGGCCGGCGGGCCTGGGCCGCAGCGCGAAGCACCAGACGATCACAAACAGCGCCAGGCCCTCCAGGCTCATCTGGTAAAGCTGCGAGGGATGGCGAGCAATGCCGTCCTGCGCCTGGGGGAAAATCATGCCCCAAGGCACGCTGGTAGCGCGGCCCCACAGTTCCCCATTGATGAAGTTGCCCAGGCGGCCGAAGGCCAGCCCCAGGGGAATCAAGGGTGTGACGAAGTCGCCGACTTCCAGAATGGAGTATTTCTTGCTGCGGGCGAACAGCAGCAAAGCGATCACCACGCCCAGCAGGCCACCGTGGAAGGCCATGCCGCCTTCCCAGAGATAGAAAATTTCCAGCGGGTGCGAGAGGTAATAGGACGGCTTGTAAAACAGCACATACCCCAGGCGGCCGCCCAGAATGACGCCGATGACGCCATAAAAAATAATATCGTCCAGATCGCGTTCCGTCAGGCGCGTCAGCCCGCCGTGGCGGATACGCCAGCGGCCCAGCAGCCAGGCGGAGGCGAAGCCGCAGAGATACATCAGTCCATACCAATGCACGGCCAGCGGGCCGATCTGCAGGGCGATGGGATTGAATTCCGGGTGTTGCAGCATGATGTCGGGGAGCACAGGGGGCCAGGGGAACAATGCGGGGATCATACCAGCCGTAGCCGGACGGAAAAGTGACTGCGTCCCGGGAGCTAAGTTCCCGTTTCTGTGGTTTCCCGTTGCAGTGGTTTTGCGTTTCTGTGGTGGCGCCTGGCGTTGCCGGGTCTCTGGGAGGATGCGGCTGGCGGTTTGCGCCGGGCGCAGCGGCCAAAGTGCCTGGCTGGATGCTTTTTGGGGCGTCCGGCGTCCCGGCCTGCTATCTGGTGATCGGCAGGCCGGGTGCAGCGGCGACGGAGCAGCAGGGCAGGATCAATCCTGCGTCGTGCTGCGGTAGGCGGCGGGCAGGCCGCGTTGTTCGCAGCAATTGCCCCAATGCTTGAGCTTGGAGGTCTGGCCGATACCGGGATTGAAGGTATTGGTCGGATCCAGCTGGCGATAGAAATTGGCCAGGGCAGGCTTGGCGACATAAAGATGCCCGACATTATGTTCTGCCGGGTATTCCGCCTGGCGGGCATCCAGCAATGTCCACATCTTGTGCTCCATGGCGACGGGGTCCACCCCTTTGCGGACAATATAGTCCTGATGGAACACGTGGCAGAAGAAGTGGCCGTAGTAGAGCTTGTGGATGATGTCGCCTTCCATCTCCTGCGGCAGATGCTCCACCCATTCGCGGTCGTTGCGGCGCAGGGCGATGTCCAGGGCGACGATATCCTGCACGCTGCGGCGGTGCGTGTCGCGGTAGCGGATGGCTGCGCCCGCGATGGCGAAACGATGCAGGAAGGCCTTGCGGCCTTCCTCGGCATCGCATTCAAAATAAGCGCCGCTCTGGCTGGTGCTGAAATGCTGTTGCAGGAAGGTGCGCGTGGCATCCGCCGTATCGTTGGCTACCCGCAGCAGCAGATGGTGTTCGTAGCGGTCGCGGTAGTCGCGCATGCGGCGCGGCAAATGATTGGGCAGCAGGGCGGTGAGGCCTTGCATGATATGGTCGGTCAGGCCGGGCAGCCCCAGGCGTTCGCAGACATCGTCGATACGGCTTTTGATGGCAAAGGCCTTGGGCACCCGTGCCGTGCCGAATTTGTCGATCAACAGAAAGACATCCTTGCCGTACTTCGCACCGATATCGAAGGCGGTGCGATGGATGTATTCGCCGGCAATGGGCAGGCTGGGCAATTCGGTCAGCAGGTGACGGCGCACCGTCGTGAGGTCGTCCGGGTCGTTGCTGCCAATATAGAACACAGTGCTGGCTTCGCGCGGGAAGGTATCCAGGCGCACCGCGAACAGGCAGACCCGGCCGGCTGAGCCGGAGGCTTCGTGCAGGCGGGTGGGGTCGGCGTTGAATCGTGCGGGTGTCGGTTCGTCCACCTGGCGGACATGTTCGGCATAGCGCGGGTCGGAGGCCGCGCCGGCATCGTCGGCAATGTCTTCCGGGCGATAGTCGCCGGCCTGAAGGCGGGTCAGGATTTCTTCTGGCGAGTCGCCCAGCTGGATGCCCAGATGGTTGACGAGTTCCAGCTGGCCATCTTCGCGGACACGGGCGTACAGGGCCAGTTCGGTATAGGCGGGGCCGCGCCGCACCAGGGCGCCGCCGGAGTTGTTGCAGACGCCGCCCAGCACCGAGGCGCCGATGCAGGACGAGCCGATGACTGAGTGCGGCTCCCGGCCTAGTGGGGCCAGGGTCTGTTCGAGGCGATCCAGGGTCGCGCCGGGCAGGCAGACCACTTGTTCGCCTTCACGGATGACTTGCACGCCAGTGATCCGCATCGTGTTGATGAGCACGATTTCGCGGTCGTAGTCATTGCCGTCCGGTGTGGAACCACCGGTCAGGCCGGTATTGGCCGCCTGCATCAGCACGATGCGGTCGGCGGCCACGATGGCCTGTACGGCCTGCCATTGCTCCAGCAGGGTGCCGGGCTGGATCACGGCAAGTACCTTGCCCTCGCCGGTACGGCGCCCCTTGCGGAAGCGCCGGGTGGCCGATGCATGCGTCAGGACATGCTCTGCACCGATAGCCTGGCGCAGCTGAGCCAGCAGTTGCGCGCTGTCGATGGTATCTGTGCCTGTGTTGCTATCCGTGTTTGCGGTGCTCATGCGAGACCCTCTTTGACCAGCAGGTCGGAAGTGATTTCACCGATGTTCCGCGCGCCGGTCAAAGTCATGGCGACGCGGATTTCCTTGTCGAACAGGTTCAGCAAGTTTGCCACAGCATCCTGGCCGCCGGCTGCCAGAGCATAAATATAGGCCCGGCCTATCATGGCCAGGTCTGCGCCCAGCGCCATCACGCGGACAACGTCCAGGCCGCTGCGGATGCCGGAATCCACCAGGATCTTCAGTTGGCCTTTGACTGCGTCGGCGATGGGCGGTAACGCCTTGGCGGCTGACAGCACGCCGTCGAGCTGGCGGCCGCCATGGTTGGACACCACGATGCCGTCTGCCCCGAAACGGACGGCGTCGCGCGCATCTTCCGGGTCGAGAATGCCTTTGATGACCATGGGGCCTTGCCAGAAATCGCGGATCCATTCCAGGTCTTTCCAGGAAATGGTCGGGTCGAAGTTGGCGCCCAGATAACCCATGTAATCTTCCAGGCCGGTGTGCTTGCCCAGATAGGCCGAGATATTGCCCAGGTCATGCGGCCGGCCGAACAGGCCGACATCCCAGGACCAGCCAGGACGGGTAACGGCCTGCAGATAACGGCGCAGGTTGGCGTTGGGGCCGCTCATGCCCGAATGGGCATCGCGGTAGCGTGCGCCGGGAATCGGCATGTCCACGGTGAAAACCAGTGTCGAGCAGCCGGCATCGCGGGCGCGTTCCAGTACGTTGCGCATGAAACCGCGGTCTTTCAGCACATACAGCTGGAACCACATGGGGCGCTTGATCTTGGGCGTGACTTCCTCGATCGGGCAGACCGAAACGCTGGACATCGTGAACGGGATGCCCTTGGCGTCGGCGGCACGCGCCGCCTGGACTTCGCCGCGGCGCGCGTACATGCCGGTGAGGCCGACCGGCGACAGGGCGACCGGCATGGACAGCGTTTCCTCGAACAGCCGGGTCGTGAGATCCAGGGTGGCCGTATCTTTCAGAATGCGCTGGCGCAGCAGGATGTCCGAGAGGTCGCTGACATTGTGGCGCAAGGTATCTTCGGAGTATGCGCCGCCGTCGATGTAGTGAAACAGGAAGGGCGGCAGGCGTTTCTTGGCGGCCAGTCGGTAGTCGGAGGGGGAAGAAATGATCATGGCTGTATTTCCAGAGAAGGCAGGCGGGCGGAGCGCTCGCGCCTGGCAATGTCGTCATCCATTTTGTGCAGGGTGACGCGCACGTATTCCAGATGTTCGCTGATGATGCTCCGGGCACGCTCGGGATCGCCAGCGAGGATGGCCTGCATCAGGCATTCGTGCTGAATGGTGAGTTTGTCCTGTGAGGACGGGCTGTCATGGACGAACATGACGCGGCGGTTTTGCGCCACGGTAGAAAGCACCAGGTCGAACAGGCCACGCATGACCTGTAGCAGGACGAGGTTATGAGAGGCTTCGGCGATGGCGAGATGGAATTGCGCGTCGGCATGGGCCGACTGCGTGACGTCGCCACGTTGCTGGTGGGCGATCATCTGTTCAAAGCAACGCTGGATTTTGTCTTTGTCTGCTGCCGTGGCGCGCAGCGCGGCCAGCGCGGCAGTGTTGGACTCCAGCGCGGCACGCGCTTCCAGGACGTCATAACGGTAATGCGGGTCTTCCAGCATCAGCGCCGCCAGCGGCGAGATGGACTGTTGCGGCCATTGGTGCGAGGCATCCTGCAGGAAGGTGCCGGAACCGGCTTTGCTGACCAGAATGCCATGGCTGGACAGTTTCTGTATGGCTTCGCGCAGCGCTGTACGCGAGACGCCCAGCTGCTCGGCCAGGCTGCGTTCGGCGGGCAGCCGTCCGCCGGGGGCGATGCCCTGGGCCTGGATCAGAGAGAGCAGTTTTTCAGCAACTTGGTCGGAAATGCGCATGGTCGGAAACATCATCAATCCGTAGCGGCAATGCCCCCGCCAGGCGTGAAGCACGGCGGGGGCATTGCGGGCCGCGGGTTTACGGGATCATCCAGGGCACGACATAAGCTTGCAGCGTTGTGATGCAGCCGATGATCACGGCAAACACCAGGCTATGACGGACGGTGAAGCGGAACAGATCCGACTCCTTGCCGACCAGGCCGACTGCCGCGCAAGCGATGGCGATGGATTGCGGGGAGATCATCTTACCCGTCACGCCGCCGGTCGTGTTGGCGGCGACCATCAGGACCTCAGGAATACCGATCTGCTGGGCGGTCGTGGCCTGCAATGCGCCGAACAGGGCGTTGGCCGAGGTGTCGGAGCCGGTCAGGAACACGCCGATCCAGCCCAGGAAGGGCGAGAAGAAGGTGAAGGCGTCGCCAGTATGGGCCAGCGCCAGCGCCAGGGTGGCCGACAGGCCGGAGTAGTTGGCGATAAAGGCGAAGGCCAGCACCATGCCGATGGAGTAGATCGGCAAGGCCAGTTCCTTGAAGGTTTCACCCAGCGTTTCCACGGCCTGAGCAGGCTTCATGCGCAGCACCAGGATGGTGATAAGGGCGGCAATGAGAATGGCAGTGCCGGTTGCCGAGAACCAGTCGAAGCGATAGACCGCCGCATAGGGCGCAGCGGATGCAACGATGGGAGGCGCCTTTTCCACCAGGTTGTGCAGGAACGGAACGGGCAGGCTGAAGATCCAGCCGGCGAGGGGGCCATCGGCAGCGAACAGGGCCTTGAAGGGCTTTACGCTCCAGATGGTGACCATGGCCGTCAGGATGATGAAGGGAGACCAGGCCTTGATGATGCTGCCGGCATTCAGTGCAATCCCCGTCCCTGCCGGCGCCTGGCTGGCGGCCTTGCTGGAGGCTTTGGCGGCGGCGTTGTCTTGGCCACCTTCGGCTTCATCGAAACGGAAAATATGCTTGGGCTTCCAGACCTTCAGGAACAGCGTGAGGGCGATCAGCGAGACGATGGCGGAGGTGATGTCCGGCAGTTCCGGGCCGATGTAATTGGCCGTCAGGAATTGAACCAGTGCGAAGGAGCCACCGCCGACCAGCACGGCAGGCCAGGTTTCGCGAATACCACGCCAGCCGTCCATGATGGCCATCAGCCAGAACAGCACGAGAATGGTCATGAAGGGCAGCTGGCGACCGGCCATCTGGCCGATGGCGAAGGGATCCAGCCCCGACACCTGGCCGGCCACGATGATGGGGATACCCATGGCGCCGAAAGCGACCGGTGCGGTATTGGCAATCAGGCACAGGCCGGCGGCATACAGGGGCTTGAAGCCCAGGCCGGCCAGCAGTGCTGCGGTAATGGCGACAGGGGCGCCGAAACCTGCGGCGCCTTCCAGGAAGGCGCCAAAGCAGAAACCGACCAGAATCAGCTGCAGGCGCTGGTCAGGGGTGATGGAAAGGATGGAGGCGCGGATGATGTCGAACTGCCCGGTCTTCACGGAAATCTTGTAGAGGAAGACGGCAGCGACAATGATCCAGGCGATAGGCCACAGGCCATAGAAGAAACCATAGACGACCGAGGCCAGCGCGCCGCTGACAGGCATGCGATAGAACAGCAGCGCGACGCCCAGGGCCAGCAGCACCGTAATGGTGCCGGCGATGTAGCCCTTCAGGCGCAGCTTCGTCAATGCCAGGAAGAAGAAAATGATGGGAATCAGTGCGACCAGTGCAGAGAGCCAGATATTGCCCGCTGGATCGTAGTTTTGTAGCCAAGCCTGTGGCATTGCTTAATCTCCCTTGGTAAGTGGTCGTACCAATTTGTTGTTCTGGTGAAAAGATGCGCAATTATATGCAGGGCTTTATGCACCATCGCATTAAGGTTTACCCTAGTTTTGGTGCATTTAAGGGTTTTTCTGGTGCAAAGTGGTAATACCAGTTGGTGCGCTTGCACCAGGGAAGAGCAGCGGGGTGTTGGCCCTGCGTCGGGCAGGGGCAGGTGTGTCCAGTGGCGCCGGGCGTGGTTGCCAGCCGTCAAGGATTCAGCTTGTTGCCGGCCAGGAAGGGCTGAGCGCTGACTTGGCTCGCAGCTCTGGGATAATGTGGCGGGAATGCCCGGAGCCTGCCGCAGCGTTGGCGGCATGAAGGCTGGCGTGCTTGGAAAGAAGGAAGGAATATGAACGAACAATGGGATAGCTTGATCGTCGGTGGCGGTTGCTTCTGGTGCGTCGATGCGGTGTTCCGGTCGCTGGATGGCGTAATCTCGGTTGAGCCGGGCTACGCGGGCGGCAGGACGGAGCATCCGACCTACGAGGAAATCTGCCAGGGCAATACCGGGCATATCGAGGTTGTGCGCATTCGCTTCGATCCGGCCCGGATCGGGCTGGAGTCATTGCTGGAGGTGTTTTTCGCCTCCCATGATCCGGCCAGCCGCGACCGGCAGGGAAATGATGTGGGCGAACAGTATCGTTCCGTCGTGTTCTATGCGTCAGATGCCCAGCGCGAGATGGCGCTGGCGGTGAGGGACAGGCTGCAGGCCGAGGGCTTGACCGAAGGCGCGCCCATCGTGACGGAAATCCTGCCGGCCCCGGTTTTCTGGCCGGCTGAGCCTGAGCATGACGATTACTTTGCCCGTCATCCCTGGCAGGGCTACTGCCAGTTCGTGATTGCGCCCAAGGTCAGCGCCATGCGCAAGAAGTTCGCACGCCTGCAGCGCAGCGAGTGACATCCTTCCGTGGTGGCGGGTTGCGCCCTGGGCCAGTGTCCGGGCCTCTGGCAGTCAGCGCCTATTGAAGTCAGGGGCTGTGGCAGCCAGGGCTGATATCAGGGTTGAACTTTGCGCAGAAAATCCGCCAGCACGAGAGCGTGATTGCAAGTTTTGTCATGCGCAGCGTAGAGCAGCGTGACGTCGCTTTGCGCCAGATACCCTAGTAACTGTGCGACAGCCTGCGGGTTCTGGGCGAGCTCCGCTTCGTAGCGTTCGCGGAAGGGCTCGAAGCGGGCCGGATCGTGCCCGAACCACTTGCGCAGTTCGGGTGTTGGCGCGATGTCCTTGAACCAGAGGGTCAGGGCGGCATGTGCCTTGCTCAGGCCGCGGGGCCAGAGGCGATCGACCAGAATGCGGGCGCCATCCCCGGTGCTGGCAGGTTCATAGACGCGCTTGATGTGAATCTCGTGCTGCATGAATCCTCCGTGCCGGGGTGGGCGCTGGATCTGTGATCAGAAGGGCAACTGGGCGTGCGGTGCCAGCGCCAGGATTTGCTCCTTGAAGGCCTGCTTGATGCGTTCCAGCGCAGCGGCATTGTCCGCCTCGAAGCGCAGCACGACGACAGGCGTGGTGTTGGAAGCGCGGGCCAGGCCAAAGCCATCGGCATATTCGGCACGGACGCCGTCGATGGTGTGGATATGCAAGGCGCCAGGGAATTGGGCTTTTTCCTGCAAGGCCGCGACCAGCGCATGCGGTTCGCCTTCCTGCATGGGCAGCTTCAATTCAGGCGTGGACAGCGCATCGGGCAGGGCTTCCAGCACGGCGGACGGGTTTTCATTGCGCGACAGGATTTCCAGCAAGCGGGCGCCGGCATACAGTCCGTCGTCAAAGCCGTACCAGCGTTCTTTGAAGAAGATGTGGCCGCTCATTTCGCCGGCCAGCGGTGCACCGGTTTCGACCAGCTTGGATTTGATCAGCGAGTGGCCGGTGCGCCACATCAGCGGCTTGCCGCCGGCGGCTGCCACGGCCAGGGCCACGTGGCGGGTGCATTTGACGTCGTAAATGATTTCGGCGCCCGGCTGGCGCGCCAGGATGTCGCGTGCATAGAGGATCAGCTGACGGTCAGGCCAGACGATATGGCCGGACTTGGTCACGACGCCCAGGCGGTCGCCATCGCCATCGAAGGCCAGCCCGATTTCGCAATCAGTGTCGCGCAGCGTACGGATCAGGTCCTCCAGGTTGTGCGGGTCAGCAGGATCCGGGTGGTGATTGGGGAAATCGCCGTCGATGTCGCAGAACAAGGGCGTGACTTCGCAGCCCAGGGCTTCGAACAGGCGGACGGCCGTCGGGCCGGCCACGCCATTGCCGGCATCCAGGGCAATCTTCATCTTGCGCTGCAAGCGGACATCTCCGGTGATGCGCTGGACGTAGTCGCCCGCGACATCGCGCAGTTCGGACTGGCCTTGCGGGCCGGTGTAGGCCTGGGGCGCTTCCATGCGCGCCTTGAGGCCGAGGATATCTTCGCCATGCAAGGTACGGCCGCCCAGCATGATCTTGAAACCGTTGTACTGGGGCGGATTGTGGCTGCCGGTAATGGCAACACCCGAGCCTGTATTGAGCAGGAACGTGGCGAAATACACCAGCGGCGTGGGCACGGAGCCAATATCCACCACGTTGATGCCGCCTTGCTTCAGGCCCTGTTGCAGGGCTTGCGACAGCGCCGGGCCGCTGTGACGTCCGTCGCGGCCCACCACGACTGTCGTCACGCCCAGTTCGCGGGCTTGCTCGGCGAGGGCCAGGCCCAGGCGTACGGCAAAGGCTTCGTTCAGTTGTTCGGGCACGGTGCCACGAATGTCATAGGCTTTGAATACGGCGGCAGGCAGGGGGGGCAGCGAGGTGGCAGTCATAGGGAGGACAGAAAAGAGAAGAGGGGGCTCCGGCATCGACACCGCAGCATGGGTTCATGGGCGATTCTACCCGGAGCCAGACGTAGAATAGGCGCAAACTGCAATGGCCCGCCCGGTTCCGGCGCAGGGCGAAAAGGATGTCGGGGGAACACGTGGAAGGTTTGCTGAAAGAGTTGCGCGCCATCGTCGGGGTGGAGCACGTGCTGGAGGGCGAGGCTTTGCAGCCCTTGCTGGAGGATTGGCGTAAACGTTATCGAGGCTGGGCCAGGGCGGGGGTACGGCCTGACAGCACGGAGGCTGTCGCGCAGGTCGTAAGCGCCTGCGCGCGCCATGGCGTGCCATTGGTGCCGCAAGGCGGCAATACCGGGCTTTGTGGCGGTGCGACGCCCGCGGATGATCGTGCGGTGCTGTTGTTGACCTCTCGTATGAACCGGGTGCGCGAGATCGACACGGCCAATGACACGATAACGGTCGAGGCCGGCTGCCTGCTGCAGCAGGTTCAGCAGGCGGCGGAAACTGCCGGGCGCTTGTTCCCGCTCAGCCTGGCGGCAGAGGGCAGTTGTACCATCGGCGGCAATCTGGCGACCAATGCCGGCGGCACGCAGGTATTGCGTTATGGCAACACGCGCGACCTGACGCTGGGCCTGGAAGTGGTGACCCCCCAGGGAGATATCTGGCATGGCCTGCGCGGGCTGCGCAAGGACAATACCGGTTATTGCCTGCGGGATATCTACATCGGGAGCGAGGGGACGCTGGGCGTGATTACGGCGGCGACCCTGAAACTGTATCCCCAGCCGCGCGCGCAGCGCACGGCGCTGCTGGCCCTGCCTTCGCTGCCTGCGGCCGTGGCCGTGTTGGAGCGGGTGCGTGCCGGCTTTGGCGCGGGGCTGACGGCTTTCGAGGTGATGGCAGCCATGACGCTGCAGGCCGTCGTGCATTATTTCCCCGAACAGCGCCTGCCGTTCGCCGCCGAGACGGCTCCGTGGTATGCCTTATTGGAGTTTTCCGATAGCGAAGACGAAGTCCATGCGCAGTCGCGGCTGGAAACCGTGCTGGGCGCGGCGCTGGAGGCGGGTGAAGCCCTGGATGTGGCCGTGGCAGGCAGTGTGGCGCAGAGCCAGGCCTTCTGGCATCTGCGTGAAAGCATTCCGCTGGCGGAATTCCGCATGGGCAAGGCGATCAAGCACGACATCGGCGTGCCGGTGTCGCGCATAGCGGCTTTTGTTGAAAAGACCAATGCCGCCTTGCAGGCGGCATTTCCCGGTGTGCGCCATGTCATCTTCGGGCATCTGGGCGATGGCAACCTGCATTACAACGTGGCGCCTGCGCCGGGCCAGAGCGAGGCGGAACTGCTGGCGCTGCAGGCGCAGGTCTATGACATCGTGCATGGCAGTGTCATGGCCCATGGCGGCAGCATTGCGGCGGAGCATGGCGTGGGGCAGCTCAAACGCGACCTGCTGCCGCGCTACAAGGATCCGGTGGAAATGGCCTTGATGCGTCGTATCAAGGCGGCGCTGGATCCTGACGGCCTGATGAATCCGGGCAAAGTGCTGTAAGGCCGTGAGCGGCGCGTGGGGCGTCGCTGGCCTGGCGGCGCCTGCAGGGCTTAACGCGCACGGCGCGGCAGAGGTGCCAGGCGCCAGATAGACGGGCTTAGTTGCGTTGGCAGCGTGGGCAGTAATACGTGGCCCGTTGCCCTTGCACGATCCGTTTGATAGCCGTGCCGCAATGCCGGCAGGGCTGGCCTTCACGGTCATAGACGGCGGCGTGGATATCGAAATAGGCGCCGGGCTGGCTGTCGGGGTTGACGTAATCGCGCAGCGTGCTGCCGCCGGAGGCCAACGCATCATTGAGCGTCTCGGTGATGGCTGCCGCCAGCCGGTCGCAGCGCGCCTGGGAAAGTTTGCCGGCAGGCGTGGCCGGGTGGATACGGGCGCGGAACAGGCTTTCCGAAGCATAGATATTGCCGACGCCCACCACTGCCTGCCCGGCCAGCAAGGCCTGTTTGATGGCCTGTGACTTGCCGGAAAAATGGCGGCGCAGCCAACTGCCATCGAAGCGGGGGTCAAAAGGCTCTATGCCCAGGTGCGCCAGCAGCGGGTGTTGCTCCACCGGCGTGTCACCATCGGGGTGCCAGAGCACAGCGCCGAAACGCCGTGGGTCATGCAGACGCAGAATGGTGTCGCCGAAGTCCCATTCCACATGATCATGGGGGCGCACGAAGCTATCACGCGCGACCACGCGCAGGGCGCCAGACATGCCCAGGTGGACAATCTGCACCCCGCGCTCGAAACGCAGCAGCAGGTATTTGCCGCGCCGGCTGCACTCCAGCAAGGTTTGTCCGGGCAGAATGGCAGGCAGATCGGCGGGGACTGGCCAGCGCAGGCGTGGTTCCCTTACAACGAATTCGCGCAGCGGCTTGCCGCTGACCAGGGGCGCAATGCCGCGCCGGGTGGTTTCGACTTCTGGTAGTTCGGGCATGGGATCCCCTGTGGCTTCGCCAGTGCTAAGATGGCCCTTCGTTCGTGACGGCAGGATTGTGCCATCAACAAGGCGGGTCGCGTGAAATCCCTCAAGGTTGTGAAATTCGTTACGGTAGCGCTGTTCCAGGGCAGCGCGGCTTTGTTGTGTGCTGCCCAGGCAGATAGGTTGCCAGGCAGCGACGCGCAGATACGGGACAGGCTCGACGAGCAGCCGGTGGAGGTGATCCGCCTGCGTGCCGGAGAGTTGCCCGAGGTCACTTTGTCCGCAGATATCCTGTACCGCATTCTGGCGTCCGAAATCGGCGCGCAGCGCGGCGTCTTCGATATCTCCTCGCGGACGATGCTCGGCCTGGCCCGTGATACGGGGGACCCCCGATTGGCGCGTCGTTCGCTGGAGTTCGCACTGGCCAATGGCAATATGCGCGGTGCGCTGGATGCCGCGCGCTATTGGAGCCGTCTGGCGCCCAATGACCCCGAGGCCAGCGCCACGGAGCTGGCACTGGCCGCTGCGGCAGGCCAGACCAGCGGTTTGGGCGAGGCACTGCGTGAACGTATCGACAAAGCCCAGGATAAGGCGGAGGCCATCGGCCAGGCTGTCGGCGTGCTGAGCCGTGTCAGTGATCGCCGCATGGCGCTGCGTGTGCTGGAAAGCGCGCTGGAAGGCCGTGCCCGCCACGTACCGGAATCTCATCTGGCCTTGTCCGATGTGGCCTTTACGGCCGGGGAATACCAGCGTGCGCTGGATGAGGCCAAGGCGGCCCAGGCATATCCGGCCTTGCGCGAAGAAGGCGCCTTGCGCCGCCTGCAGTACGGTATCGTGGTCGATCCCGATCAGGCGGTGGCCGATACGCGTGCCTTTGTCAAAACGCATCCTGCCGCGCGTAATGTGCGCCTGATGCTGGCCAGCTACCTGTCCGAACGGGGCGATTATGATGCCGCGCTGGAAGAGGTTCGCGATATGGCGCATCTGGCGCCGGAAGATTTTGAACTGATCTACATCCAGGCGCAGCTCAACTATCGCGCCGGCAGGCTGGATCAGGCAGATTCGCTGCTGCAGCAGTTTGTCGGTGTCCAGGCGCAGCGCCAGGAAGCCGTGGCGCCGGGCGCCAGCGATGCGGGCGAAGCGCTGGCCGATGCGCGCCTGTTGCGCGCCGCCATCGCCGAAGACCAGGGCCGGCTGGACGATGCCATCATGGAGCTGGGCCGTATCGACGACCCGGCCATGCGTTTCCCGGCCCGTCTGCGCCAGGCCAGCCTGAGGGCCAAGCAAGGCAATCTGGATGAAGCGCTGGCCATGTTGCAATCGGTCGAGCCCATGGACGAGGACGAGCGCATGCAGCAGGTCATGCTGGGTGTGCAACTGCTGCGTGGCGCAGGCCGCCACGAAGAGGCAGTGACCTTGCTGCGCGAAGTCGAGGCCGAAATGCCGGATTCGACGGATATCAAGTATGAACTGGCCATGGCGCTGGAGCCCTTGAACCGCATCGGGGAAATGGAGCAGCTGCTGCGCGAGGTGATAGAGCTGGATCCCAGCTACGCGCATGCCTACAACGCGCTGGGCTATACCTTCGCAGAACGCAATATCCGCTTGTCCGAGGCGCGTGAGCTGATCGAGCGGGCGCACGAGCTGTTGCCTGACAATCCGTATATTCTCGATAGCATGGGCTGGGTGCGCTACCGCCAGGGCGATGCGCTGGAAGCGCTGACCTACCTGCAGCGCGCCTATGCGCAAAGCCAGGAAGTCGAGATTTCCGTGCACCTGGGTGAAGTCCTGTGGGCCCTGGGCCGGCGGGGTGAGGCACGGGCCATGTGGCGTGCTGCCGCGGCCAGGGATGCCGATAACGAATTGCTGCGCGACACGCTCAAGCGCCTGGGGGTCAAGCTGTGAGCTTGAGCCTGCGGCGTTGGCTGGGTTATCTGCCTTTGCTGGCAGTGAGCGCCTGCGTGACGCCGCCGCCGATTGCCGAACAGCAGGCCGACGGTTTTGCCCGTACGGGGCGGTTTGCGCTCAATGTGGAAGAAGTAGGGCGTAAACCCGAGGCGGTGCAGGGTGGCTTTGCCTGGCGTGATGAAGGCAGCCGCCTGGTGCTGGATCTGGCCAACCCGGTGGGCAGTACGCTGGCGCGCCTGGAGGCCACCGCTGGTGGCGCTTCGCTGACGCATGCCGACGGCCGGGTAGAGTATGCTGCCGATGTGGAAACCTTGTTGGCGCAGGTGCTGGGCGGCCCGATGCCGGTGACGGTGTTGCGCGCCTGGTTGCGCGGCAAGCTGGCTGCCGGCGCGCCCGCCGAGAATGTCGAGCGGGATGCCGATGGCCAACTGGCATCGTTCCGGCAACTGGGCTGGGATGTCCGGCTCTGGCGCTATGACAACCAGGGCCCGTTGCGGCTCAATGCCAAGCGTCAGGATGGCCTGCAGTCCATAGACCTGCGCCTGGTGGTTCAATCCTCCTGATTTTTTCGCCATGTTCTACCGTCCAGGCCAGTGCCTGCATGATGTACCCGCGCCGGCCAAGATCAACCTGTTCCTGCATGTGACGGGGCGCCGTGCAGACGGCTACCACCTGTTGCAGACGGCGTTCCAGTTTCTGGATCTGGCCGATACCCTGCATTTCGATTTGCGTACCGACGGGCGCATCGTGCTGCATGGCGCAACCGCCGGCGTGGCGCATGATGACAATCTGGTCGTGCGTGCGGCCCGCAACCTGCAGGCGGCATGTGGGACCGCGCTGGGGGCGGATATTCGCCTGGAAAAGCGTATTCCCATGGGGGGCGGGCTGGGGGGCGGCTCCAGCGATGCCGCCAGTACCCTGATTGCGCTGAACCGTCTGTGGGATGCCGGCCTGGGGCGCGCGGCCCTGATGCAGCTGGGCGTGGCACTGGGTGCCGATGTGCCGGTATTCCTGTTTGGGGACAATGCTTTTGCCGAGGGGATCGGCGAGCAATTGCAGGCGTTGACGCTGCCCTCACGCGCCTATCTGGTCCTGCGCCCAGGTGTCTCGATTCCAACAGTAGAAATTTTTTCTGCAAAAGACTTGACACGTGATTCTGAGAGGATCATAATGGCGTTCTTTTCCGAGATGACGAAAACAAACAAGGGGAACATTTCCGAGTTTGGCCGGAACGATCTGGAAACGGTAGCATTCAGTCGCTACCCCGCCGTCAGGCAGGTGGCTGAGTGGATGACCGAAGAAGGGTTCCCGGTTCGCATGTCAGGGTCTGGAAGTTGTCTTTTTGGCGAATTTCACGATCTCGACAAAGCAGTTTTGGCAGAACGGAAATTTGCCGCTAAAATGCGTGCTGTGCAGTTTCCCGGTAACGGTGAGGCTGCCCCGGTAGAGACATATGTTTGCCGGGGATTAAGCGAGCATCCATTGAAGCAGTGGGTTGTTTGAGCAGTTGGGGAGTCGCCAAGTTGGTTAAGGCACCGGATTTTGATTCCGGCATTCGAGGGTTCGAGTCCTTCCTCCCCAGCCACTAACCCATACATACCAGGCATTGACTGCAAAAAATACGCAAAGCTGTTGAACCCGCCGATTCATCATAGTTGGCTCAGTTCGACAGCTTTTTCTTTTTCTGACGTCCGGAACCGTCACTACCATGTCCTCCAACGACAGCTTCATGATTTTCACCGGCACAGCCAATCCCAGGCTTGCTGCCGATGTCGCCAGTCATCTCGATATGTCCCTCGGCAAAATGTCCGTTGGCCGTTTCTCAGACGGTGAGGTGGCAGTGGAAATCAATGAGAACGTGCGCGGCAAGGACGTATTCGTGCTGCAGCCCACCTGTGCGCCTACCAATGACAACCTGATGGAAATCATGGTCATGGTTGACGCGCTGCGCCGTGCATCGGCAGGCCGCATCACCGCCGCCATTCCCTATTTCGGCTATGCCCGCCAGGATCGCCGTCCGCGTTCGGCGCGCGTCGCCATCTCGGCCAAGGTCGTGGCCAACATGCTGCAGGTGGTGGGCGTTGACCGCGTCCTGACCATGGACCTGCACGCAGACCAGATCCAGGGCTTCTTCGACATCCCCGTTGACAACATCTATGCGTCGCCGGTGCTGCTGAAGGACATCTGGAACCACGAATTCGAAAATCTGGTCGTGGTTTCGCCCGATATCGGCGGCGTGGTGCGTGCGCGTGCGCTGGCCAAGCAGCTGGAAGCCGACCTGGCCATCATCGACAAGCGTCGCCCGCGCGCCAATGTCTCCGAAGTGATGAACATCATCGGTGAAGTGGATGGCCGTACCTGCATCATCATGGATGACATGGTGGATACCGCCGGTACGCTGTGCAAGGCTGCCCAGGCGCTCAAAGAGCGCGGCGCTGGCAAGGTCTATGCCTATTGCACGCACCCGGTGCTGTCCGGTGGCGCGGTCAAGCGCATCAGCGAATCCGAACTGGACGAACTGGTCGTGACCGACACGATTCCGCTGAGCGCCGAAGGCGCAGCTTGCGGGAAGATCCGCCAGCTCTCCTGCGCATCGCTGCTGGGTGAAACCATGCTGCGCATCTCGCACGCCGAGTCGGTCAGCTCCTTGTTTGTCGATTGAACTGTTTCTGACGGGGTGCTGGTCGCGGCACCCTGTCTTTTTGTCCGCCACACAGGGTGGCGGACGCTTACCCGGCGGTTCGCCGCCTATCAAGTCTGGAGTTATCCATGCAATTCAACGCCACTACGCGTAGCGTCCAGGGTTCGAGTGCGAGCCGCCGCCTGCGCCGCGCCGGCCGTGTTCCCGCCATCGTTTACGGCGGCACCGAACAGCCGCTGAACATCGAACTGGATCACAACGAGATCTACCACGCACTGCGCAAGGAAGCTTTCCACGCTTCCATCCTGAGCATGCAACTGGAAGGCAAGACCCATTCCGTTCTGCTGCGCTCGGTGCAATGGCACGCCTACAAGCCGCAAGTGCTGCACGTTGACTTCCAGCGCGTGCTGGCCAACGAAGCGATCACCACCAAGGTTCCCCTGAACTTCATCAACGGCGAGCAATCGCCTGCTGTGAAGCTGGGCGGCGCCATGATCAGCCACGTGGTCACCGAAGTTGAAGTCAAGAGCCTGCCGGCCGACCTGCCTGCTTCCATCGACGTCGATCTGGCCAACCTGCAAGGCGGCGAATCGGTGCACCTCAGCTCGCTGGTTCTGCCCAAGGGCGTGACCGCGCTGGGCGATGCAACGCAAGTGCTCGCCACGGCCATCGTTCCTGCTGGTGGCGCTGCTGAAAGCGAAGCCGAGGCCTAAGCTGCCCGGACGCCAGTGCTGCACGGGCTTGTTGCCAGGCCCGTGCGTGCAGTCTGTAGAATCCCTGTCTGGCCTGTGTGGCCTGGCAGGGATTTTTTTCATGGATACCGTGCGCCGCTTTCCGGCGCAGGACAGGAGTTGCAATGAGTGCCGCGCCGATACGCCTGATTGTGGGCCTGGGCAATCCCGGAACCGAGTATGAGCGAACCCGTCACAATGCCGGATTCTGGCTGGCTGATACCTATGCCTCTGATTTGCGCGCCAGCTTCGCTGTAGAAAAAAACTTCATGGGTGAAGTGGCCAAGGCAAGGGTGGATGGCGAGAATATCTATCTGGCCAAACCGATTACCTTCATGAACCGCTCCGGGCAGTGTGTTGGCACGCTGGCGCGCTTTTATAAACTGGCGCCGGAACAGGTGCTGGTGTTGCATGATGAGCTGGATCTGTTGCCTGGGCAGGTCAAAATCAAGCAAGGTGGTGGGCATGCGGGCCACAATGGCCTGAAGGATATCCAGGCCGCGCTGGGTGGGCCGGGCTTCTGGCGCCTGCGCATCGGTATTGGCCACCCACGTACCCTGGGCCTGGCGCAACAGGTAGCGGATTTTGTATTGCACCCGCCGCGGCGCGAAGAGCAGGAACAGATTGACGACGCACTGGCGCGTTGCCGCCCGTTGCTGGCGCATTTCCTGTCCGGGGATTTTGAACGGGCCTTGCGTCAGCTGAATGAGGGCAAGCGGGCATGATGTCCGGTCGCCGTTCCGCGCGGGAAGCTATCCGGCAAGGGCCGGTGTCCCGGAGGGCAATGCGCCGGGGAGCCGGGCATGAGTGAGCAGCGGGCCATGAGCCTGGGGCGTGATGTGCGCGACTTCCTGGCGTTCATCCGGCGCCCGACGCTGGCTTGCCGCAGGCCGACCGGCATGGGGCTGCCCGTGGATAACGGACGGGCGGATTGGCTGAGACTGCCGCGTTTGCGCCGCATGCTGCTCTGGGCGGGGCTGCTATGGCTGATATCGCTGCTGGTATTTGCGCCCTTGATCGTCGGAGTGACCGAAGCAGGAGGGGCATCGCACCGGCTGGTTTTGCATCAATGGCTGTGGCTGCATGCCATTTTCTGGGCGCCGGTGACGGAAGAACTGGTGTTTCGTTACTGGCTGCGGCGGCCCTGGCTGGGTGCGGCCTTATTGCCACCGTTGATCGTTGTGCTGGTCAATGGCCCGACATGGTGGACAGGCGGCCTGCTGGCGCTGGTGTTGGCGGTGTTGTGGTGGCCGCGTACGCGGCACCATGTGCCCCGGCGTGCCTGGCGGCCGTTGCGCTGGTACCGGCGCGGCTTTCCGTGGATATTCCATCTGTCGGCGCTGGCCTTTGCCGGCATGCATCTGATCAACTTCAATCTTGGACAGGTGTCGTGGTGGTTGTTGCCGGTTTTGGTCTTGCCGCAATGGCTGGCTGGCCTGGTACTGGGATGGATACGCGTACGGGCTGGCATCGGCGCGGCGATTGTCTTGCATGGCTTGTATAACGGCGGGCCGGTATTGGTGTTGATGCTCGCATTCAAACTGATGCCAGGCGCTGCCTGACCCGAATAGCGCCAGCGCGCTGGAACAATGTCTTGTGCCGCGTGCTGTGCATGGGGGGGGATCGCTTGATCTGCCTGGCAGGTGCAGGCAAAGAAACATGCCGGCCCAAGCGCCGGCATGTTTCTTTCAGAAGAGCCAACCGTGACGAGGAAAGAGAGGTTCCCTCGTCATGGGCCGGTTCAGCCTTGAGGCTGGCCGCGTTGCTGACGGCGTAGGCCCAGCAGGCCCAGCGCCAGCAGTGCCAGGTGGCCCAGTGCGCCCCCGCCACTGCCACCATTATCGGAGCCATTGTCGTTGCCGCCGGCCGGTTCCGACGGCGCCGCCGTCACGACGACGGCAGCGGTGGCAGAGACTGCATTCGGACCACCGAAGCTGCGCACGCAATCCAGCCCGAAGGTATAGGTGCCCGCCTGGTTGAGCGTCAGTTGAACGCCGTTGCTGCCGTCCAGTGCCTGGGCTCCGGTCCACAAACCGTCATTCTCCCCTGTTGCGGAGCAGCTACTGACATTCTCGGCTTTCCAGGTAAGGGTGAGCGCACTGCCGGCAGCGAGCTGCTCGGCGGATACGGCGAGTTCTTGAGTAAAGACTTCTGGCAGAGCGACATCAATAGAGAAGACGGTGCCGTTTCCTTCTTGCAGGCGTGTACCGTCCGATATTTCGCCGTTGCCGCCGTGAGCGTTGATACCAAACAGTTTCTGTACTCCGTTGTTGACGGCGCCGGCAGATAGCCCGATGGGCAGACCGCCTTCGGTACCGAGATCGAAACGGTGCAGAATTTCGAGTTGATCGTCGGATCGGTCTGCTTGCTTGCCTGTTTTCACACGGAAGATCGTGCCGCTGCCTACGGCATATTTCTTGGCATGGACGGCGGAACCGTCGAAACGCGTGGTGCCGTAGATATTGCCGTCCACGGCGCGAACCAGTGTGCCAGTCGGATTCACGCCATCCGTATTGGCGACTCCCGTGGCATGAGTATTCTGGAAATAGTGCACGACCTTGAAACTGGCCGGATCATTTTTCCTGACGCGCCACAGGGCGCCGCCGTCGGACGATTCGGGCACGGCGCTTGCAACGGAGTCACTGGATCCATTGTTGAAATAGGTCGTGCCGTAGAGCCATTCGCCATCTTCGAGCAGGGCGCTCATGCTGCCGTCATCGCCCGCACGCAGTACTCCGTCACGGCCGCGCAGGAACGTATGCAGTACCTCGACCTTTTCGGGTGCGAGCACGCCGTTGTTGGCCGCACCTTCCTCCAGCGCCGCTTTGTTGATGCGCACCAGTGTTCCGACACTGCGCCCGTAGTAGTCGCTGCTCATGCTGCTGTCGGCAACGCCGAGTGTTGCGACGATGGTCAGCAGGTACAAGGCCTGGTCCTTTTCGCTCCAGACCATGTGCTGCGGGACGCCGCCCTTGTGCTGGACTTGCGTGGCATTGGTCGTGCCCGTGTAAAAGCCCCCGTCATTGCCGCCGGCGCAGAAATCCACCACCAGGGTGTAGATGCCCTGGGCATTCATGCGCCAAAGTTTGTTGCCCGTATATGTGCTTGCGCAGGTCCCTGCGCCACCGCTGCCGAAATAGAGATTACCGTCGCTGTCCATGGCGAGCTGGCCGCGAGGCTTGGCAGCCTTGCTCAGGGCAGCGGTTTGATCCGGCCGGGAGAGGAAGGTGGCCTGGCCGTCTTTGATGGTGAAGACACCGCCAGTGCTGGCCGTGCCGGAATAGATGGTGCCGCCGTAGAGCGTATCTTGCGCAGTATTGGGTACCAAGGTGGAAATGCTGGCGCGGATGTCGCAGTCCAACGGATTTGCCGTGTAAGTGACGCTGGAGGAGGGGTCCAGGCTATAGACGACGCCACGATCGAAATTCCAGTTTTCCCAGGAGCTGGGGCAGGTGCCGCCACCGACCCGGGTTGTGCCATACAGTTTGCCGTCTGCAAGCTGGATGGGTGGGGAGTATGGCCACGTGCCTGGGTGGCTGCCCTCGGTGCCAGTGAACCGCACCAGGATATCGGGGGTGAAGGAAGTGCTTGCCTGCTGGGCGGCAGCAGGCTGGGCATGAAGTATCCCGGCGCACAGCAAAGCGCTGCTTAAAAGCGTCAGGGAAATCAGGGCGGGAGGATGATGACGTTCAGTTTTCATGGGGATTCCGTACGGTAGGAATGAGAAGCGGGCGAACAGGGATACGGTCGGTTTTCAGTGTTGCGTGCGATGTCCAGCCCGGCGCCGGCGTTGCCAACCGACGCCCCCAAGGAGGGGGAGCAGCAGCCAGGGGAGGCTGCCGCCCCCGCCGCCATTGCCGTAGTCGGTATGGTTGCCATCGTTGGCCGTGACCGGCGCATTGACGTAGAGCGTGGCGGTCGCTGCGATCTGCGTGCCTTTGACTTCGTCTATGCATTGCAAGGTGTGGTAGTAAGTGCCGCTGGCTGGAATGATTTCGTCGCTGCCGCTGGATGCGACGGATTGCCAGTTGTTGTTTGCATCCTTGCGCCAGGACGCTTTGCAGTCACGGGCCTGATGGGAGGTCCAGGTGACGGTGCTTGTGGCGCCAAGATCTATTTCACTGGGAGAGAAGGTCAGCGTGATGCTGGCGTCAGGCGTTCCACCCTCCAGGTCGATGGTGAAGACTGTGCCGTGGTCGTCGGAGTGGTAATGGATTCCGCTAGAGGCCGTATAACCTTGCCCGCCAAACAGCGTGACGCCATAAAGGCGGCCGTCGGCACCTGCGTTCAAGCCGTTGGGGCGGCGGCCGTCTTTGTCGTATTCGAATGAATGCAAGGATTCAAAGCCACCGTCCAGAACCGTGCCGTTGTCGTCCAACCTGATCCGGTCTGGAACGACGCGCCACACGGTTCCGGTGGGCGAGGTGATCGTGACATCCGCACCGATATCTGCCGTTATTTTTTCTACCTTTTTTAGCGTGGTGTCGATGATGCGGTATTGGTTTGCGCCGCCGGACAAGGTTGTGCCGTAAATCGCCCCGTCTTTGCCTCTTGCCAATTGGCCACGTGGTTGGCTGCCATCGGTGAATTTGAAGGTATGCAACATTTGCAGTCCGCTATTGCCGTCCATGCTGATGCGATAGACGGCGCCATGGGGAAGAGGGCCGTCGTAGAGTCGGCTGAAATCATCTTCTCGTTGCGCACTGCGGTAGCTGCCTTCACCGCAGAGAGGCGTCTGGCGGGTGACATAACGCAGGGTGCCTTGGTTGACGGTTTTTCCCACTGCCCAATAGGTACATTGGGGGAGGGAAGTGGTACCGTACAGATAGCCGTCCGGGCCTTCGACGACCCAGTTGAGCGGGCTGTAGTAGGACTCCCTGTGCTCGCGATCGGAGACCAGGTCGCCAGGGTGGATCTCCTTGTCGGTGCCATAGAAGAAGTTGTTGGCAGACCAATAGCGGCTGGAACGTAATTCACCATTGGCCAGCGTCAGGGTATGCAGTACCTGGAAGGTGCTGGAGGGTACGGCCGCCGCAGGATTGATCTTGTAAATGATGCCGACCGGCGTGTCGGGAGCGGTGGGGACATCGGGGGCCAGCGGCATGCCGCGAGGATAGGCGCTGGTGCCGTAAAGCCAGCCGTCCGAGCCCAGGATCATGCCATTGGGAACCTGCTTTTTTCCGTTGGGGGCCAGTGCAAACTCGTAGAGAGTATGGAAGGAGCCGTCGGCGCTCAGCTTGAAGATGCGTCCCCCGCCTGAGGGGCCCAGATCCACACCATAGAGATTGTCAGCACTGTCGATGACCAATGCGCCGTTGGGAAGATTCAGTTCCCCCAGCGTGGCCTCGACGATTTCCAGGTGAGTGCCGTCGAACTCGGTGCGGAACATCATGCCGCGTCCGACCAGGCCGGAATGGCCCGAAGAAAAATAGCTGCTTGTGATATTCGGGTTTTGATTGGGCAGCGGGGGTTGCGCGCCAGTCATGGCCAGGCATGCCGCGAGATTCTCGCCTTTGCAATCTATGCCGTCATCGGAAAAATTGCGTGTGTTGATACTGTTGTAGTTGCTGCTGATGATGACGCCATACAGATGCTTGCTGCGGGATTGAACCGGTGTGCCCATGATGATGCCGAAGACCTGATCACCATCCGGCGTTTGCAAACGATCGTAGTGTCCGGGAGCCGCTGGCATCCACCATAAACCCGCGTTCTGCAGGAAGTTGATTTTCTGGCCCAGACTGCCTCCGAACAGGTAGCTCGTGCCGGAGTAAGGATGGGTCGTCAGCAAGGGCGGAGCCGTGGGCCAACGCAGGTTGGGCCAGCCCTTAGCGCTGCCGTCGGGGTCGGTTGTGAGTTCGCCGCCATAGTGGAAGGACGTCAGGTTGGTGACGGCTACGCTGGATTGGGCCTGCACCGGCGTCGCGAGCAGCAGGCAGAGCGCAATATTCAGCAGTCGGGCGCTGCGGATGGCTCGGGGCGCTGAAAGCGAGGGGGGGAATCCCGGGTAGCTGCGGAAAGGAAGTCTGGCAGTGTTTGACATGGTCGTTCGGCGTCTTGGGAAGATCGGGAAATGGGGCACGTGGGAGGCGTGTCAGAAGCTGACCGATACTGAGCCTGTGGCGGTACGGCCAGGTGCGATCCAGTACGTGCCGTCCATTGCCTCGTAGTAGTTTTCGTCGCGCAGGTTCTGTACCGAAAGCCGTAGCGTGACGTTCTTGTTCATGACCAGGCTGGCCCATGCGTCATAGACGTGGTACGAGCGTGTGTTGTTGGCGTGGCCGATGTATTCGGTATTGGCACGCGAGGGTTTTTCGTAGTGCATGCGCAGCCCCAGCGTGAGTCGTTGGTCGAACAGCCGCACGCCACCTGTCAGCACCAGTTTTTTCTCAGGAGGCATGGCATACAGGATGTTGGGGCTGGCGCCCCCTTTGCCGTAATCGGTGGGGGGATAGCCGACCGTGCTGCCCAGCGGGAAGGCGTCATAGCGCGATTCGCCGGTATTGATCAGCGCATGGGTATAGTTCGCTGCAGCAAAGGCCACGCCTGCGTCGTAATCGCTGGAAAGTTCTAGGCCGCGCGTATGGAATGGCGCCAGTAGGTTGACGAAGGCATAAGGGGGAGTGCTGCCGCCGCTGGTGGTGGATGAGGGCGTCATGATGGAAGCGCCCACGATGTAGTTATCGACCTTGGTGTCGAACCATGCCAGTTTCAGGCCGAGCTGATCGCGAGCCGAGAGCAGGCCGTTGAGCATCAGGTTGGCGCCCACATCCCAGCTACGCGATTTCTCGACGTCCAGATTGGGGTTGGGGTAATAGAAAAAACTCACGCCTGGATGCTTGCCGAAGCGCAGAGACTCGGTGATGGCGGGCGGTCGCATGCCTTTGCCGTAGTTGGCAAACAGCTGCAAGGTGTCGATGGGTTTGACGGCCAGGCGCAGGCTGGGCAAGACAGCGGAGTCATGTTTATCGACGGAAAACGAGGTGTACATGTCGCTGTACGGCGGGCGTGCCCCTGAACCGTTGAAGAAGCGACCGACATGCATGAGGCCATCGCCGCGCAAGCCGAAACTGTCGTAGCGCAGGCCGGCCGTCAGCTCTATGCGGTCGCGCCATGACAGGCCCAGTTCGGTAAAGGTGCCCATCACGGTGCGTTCACCTTGTGGCGTGCCGCCGACGGCGATTTTCGGATCCTGCCTATCGGCGCCTGTCGCTTGTGTCACTGCGCCAGGGCGGGTGCGGTCACGGTAGATTTCGCCGCCGAGTGTCCAGCGGGCGTCCAGGCCGCCGAGCATGAAGCGAGCCTGGTTCTGGACCGTAGCGCCCAGCGTGTAGGTTTCGTAATGCATGCGTGCCGGCGCGATGCCCATGGATGCCTTGCCCTCCCGATCAGAATCGTTGCGGGTATTGGCGTAGTACAGGCTGCTGTCCAATTGCCACCAGGGAGAGTCCGGTGCCCAGCTGTGCAAAAGTGTCAGGGTATCGTTGCGGACGCGGTTGCTGGACTCAATCGTTCCGCTCAAGCTAGGGTCGGCAAAGCTGCCCTCGTCGAAATCGGCGGCATAGCCGACGTAGCCCAGCTTCAACTGATGCGTCGCTGCTGGCTTCCAGCCCAGCTTGAAGAGTCCGGAGGTCTGATCCTGGCGGGTCTGGCGGTTGACGCCGGCGCCGGTCAATGTCGGTTCGGGGCCACCAACGTTGCGCTCGCCGCGTTTGAATTCGCCCATGCGTTTTTTGGAAACAGCGGCGGTGACATCCCAGTGTTCGTCCAGCCGCCAGCCGCCAGCGGCACTGCCGCTGAAGTTGTAGCTGTTGCTGCCGGAGCCCAGGTTGATCTGGGCGCCGGTGCTGCGTCCGGCTTCTACCAGGTCACCTATGTCCAGGGTGCGGAAATTGACAGATCCTGCAATCATGCCGGCGCCGCCTACCCCGGCGGAAGGCCCCTTGGCGATGTCAACCTGGGCCAGTAGCGCAGGATCCAGATAGACACTGCCATTGCTGCCGTGGCCGCTTTGCTGGAAATTCTGGCGCGCGCCGTCGATCATGACATTGACGCGGCCGTAGCCCTGCAGCCCACGGATATTGATCGCCATGCCCGGATTCTGTCGGCTTTGACTGGTCGATACGCCGGGAACATCAGCCAGAATGTCTCCGGCGTTGCGCGGCGGCAAGCGTTCGATCTGCTGACGGGTCACGACATTGACGGAGCCGGCAACGGTATAGGGTTCCATGTCCAGGGGCAATTGGCCGCTGACCTCTATCGGGGCGAAATGGGTAACGGGATGATTGCTGTGTGTCGGGCTTGGCCGCACGGAATAGAACTCTCCGTGGTCGTGAATTAGTTGCCAGCCGGTGCCTTGCAGCGCCAGGCGCAGGGCTTGTTCTGGTGTGTGGCGGCCTGTGACAGGTGTGGAACGCAGGCCTTGCAGGGCGGCTGCATCGAGGATGAGCACCAGGCCGGTGCGTCGTGCAATGCTGTTGAGCGCGTCAACCAGGGTGTCGGCTGGCTGGGCATAGTCGTACGCATGCGTTGCAGCGGGCGGGGGCTGCTGGGTTTGCGCGGCCGCATTTGTCCCTATGGCCAGGCAGGCCATCAGGCTGGCACGGCCTAAGGAGGGAAAGGGGAAAGGCATTGTGGCTCCGGCAGGAAAATAGTGTCTCTACTCTCTATGCCGGATGAAAATAAAAAAACGAAAGGAGAATGCGAGGAATTCCTAAATACTGTTAACCTGCAGGCGCCGCGTGGCAGACGGACAAACAGGCGTGATTGCTGCCAGATGTCTGTGTAAGATGGAGGGGTCGCGTTTGCGGCGGCTGTCTTGCCTGTACAAAGGAGCCGATATGGCTAAGAAAAAAGAAGATGTTGATCCCGACCTGGAAGCCCTGATCGCGTGGTGCGGCGAGGTTGAGGCCTTGTTGGTTGAAGCCGGGGCTTCTCCGGCTGAGGCGCAAGCCTATATTGAGGAAGAAGCTGAATGGTTTACCGACCAGTTCTATGAGGGTTTGACCCCTGAGCAGGCAGCACAGGCATCCTTGAACGACGGAGCGGAGGGCTGATTCCTGGTGCAGCCAGATGTACGGATGGCCCGGACAGGGTTATCCGTATAGGCGGGTATCAACGAATTTCTTCTTCAGTGCGCGCTGGCAGGATATCGACCCATAACTGGCTGAAGCGCCGGATCCGTATGGGCAATTGGGCAGATAGCGCCAGCAGTGAACGGTCGGTATCGCGCAGCGAGAAAGTGCCGCTGACGCTCAGTTTGGCCAACGCGGGATCAAGGTGCAGCCTGCCTGAGCGGTAACGGCCCAGATGTTCGATGACCATTTCCAGTGGTACATCATGGGCGACGAGCATGCCATCCACCCAGGCATCGGCGTCTCGTGGCGCAGTGGTAAGTGTGAAGGGAGTGTCTGGAGCAATGCGCAAGGCTTGCCCGCTTTGCACGATGATTTCGCGCTCAGGCATTTCTGCTGTCGCTTGCACGGCATGTTCCAGGACGGTCAGCCGTGTTCCTTTGTTGTCGGTTTCCACCAGGAAGCGGGTGCCCAGGGCACGCATCCGTCCGTAACGGCTTTCCACGATGAAAGGCCGGTTCGCTGCATCTGTGCTTGTTTCCACCAGTATGCTGCCCATGCGGAGCCGTACCAGGCGTTCCGTATCGGTGAATGAGATATCCACTGCGGATCGCGCATCCAGATTCAAATGACTGCCATCCGGCAGCATGACCATCGCAGTCGTTGCCGTCGAGGTGGCGTAGTCTGCTGTCAAGGCGGTCAGGGGCCGTTGACTGTGCAGCGCGGCAGCACCTCCGAATAGCAAGGCCAGCGCCAGCATGGTGCGGGCGGCATGCCGTCCCGGGCGTGCCTGGCGTCGATGGCGCGCCAGTACTGATCGTGCCGGGGTGTCCAGGTGTGCCAGGGCGGCATCCATCTGGGCCAGTTTTTCCCAGGCTGCGCGGTGTGTGGCATGAGATTTCAGCCATGTCTGGAAGGCGCGCTGGCGCGCGGGCGGCAGGGTTTCAGTGCCGTCATGCTCGAGTTTCCAGGCAATCGCCTGGTCCAGGGCATCCTGTTTCCCTTCTGAGGACGGATTGCCGGGGGATTCAGTGGCGTTTGTCAGGCTCATCGCGCTGCTGTGCCGTCTTGCTGCTCCAGCCATTGCCGCATGGCCCGGGCCAGGTGGGCGCGTACCGTGACGGTCGAAATGCCCAGCAATTGGGCGATGTCGTCCTGCTTCATGCCGTCGATCCGGCTATACATGAACGTCAGGCGAACTTTCGGGGGCAGGGCATCAAGCAGGCTATCGAGCTGGCGCAAGGCCTCCAGGGCCAGGCAGCGTTCTTCCGGGCTGGGGTGCAGGGCAGGCGGCAAGGCGGCGAGTGCATCAAGGTAATCCCGCTCCAGCCGCTGGCGCCGTTGCAGATCCAGCATCAGGCCTTTGGCAATGATGGTCAGGAAGGCCTTGGGGTTCTGGATGGCCGAAAGATCACGCGGGCGGCTGAGCAACCGTACGAATGTGTCCTGGGCAAGATCGGCAGCGTCGTGCGCGGTGGAGACCCGCTTGCATAGCCAAGCCTGCAGCCAGCCGTGATGGTCGCTATACAAGGTCTCGAATAGGTTGCGAGCCGCAAGTTTTTCGGTAGCCATGCAGATGTCGTTGCTGGAAAGACAAAGCCATTAATCCATTCATATTAATCGAGAATCGTTTTTGTTATCGAATGTGGGTAATTGTGTTGTCGTATTTCAGTCGCTGTCGATGGAAGAATAAAGTAGCGCGGACGATGTGGAACGGCCTGGACCGCGCTGCCGTCTAGCCACGAGAGCGGCCGGGCCGTAGATCAAACCGCCACGGAATCCGCCCAGGGCGGAGCCGCTGCTGCCGGAGGGGGAACCTCACCAGCGGCCAGTGTCTTGAGCCACTGGGTGAAGGCTTCTATCTTGGGCCAGTGCCTGTCGGATAGCGTGCTGACGTAATAGTGCTGGTCGCATTTCAGCGCCATGCCGGCAAACGGGGTGATCAGTTCTCCGCTGTCCAGGCGTTTCTGTACCAGGCGCCGGCGGCCCATGGCGACGCCGGCATGGTGCATGGCGGCTGTCATGGCCAGGTCGGCGCGGTCGAAACCCAGGCCGGTATCCGTCTCCAGCGCCAGCCCGAAATGCTGCGCCCAGCCATGCCACTCATCCGTGCCGCTGTCATAGCTCCAGGCCTGTTGGTCGTGCAGCAGGGTGCAGCGCGACAGATTGGCGGGCTGGCCGGCCAGATCGAATTGGCGGGCGTATTCGGGGCTGCAGACCGGGATGATGCTTTCGTCCATCAGGTACTGATTGTGCAGCTGCGGGGAAGGCGTGGCATCAAAGTAGATGGCCAGGTCTATGCCGCTGCGGTGGAAGTTGATGTATTCGTTGCCGGTGAGCAAGCTCAGCCGGATGGCAGGAAAGCGCTGGGAAAAGTCAGCCAGGGCGGGCACCACCCAGCATTGTGCGATGGACGGCCGGCAATAGATCGTCAGCGGGCCGGAGAGCGACTGGTTCTTGATGTCCAGGATTTCCTGGCTCAGCGTCTGCAAGGAGGACTGCAGCGCCCAGAACACCCGCTTGCCTTCTGCCGTGAGTTCGACTTTGCGGTGGGAGCGCACAAAGAGCGGGATACCCAGCTGTGCTTCGATCTGATTGATGCTGTGGCTGACTGCGCTGGGCGTGAGCGAGAGTTCGTTCGCGGCTTTGGCAAAGGATTCATGCCGTGCAGCCACCTCGAAGGTATGAAGCTTGGACAGCTGCCAACCGTTGAGTGAACGGTGCCGGGTGGCGGTTCGCTGGTCTTCCGTCATGGGATATCTCAGGATCGGTGTGGGCGTGGGCAGGAACATCCGGGCCACCCGGCTGCGGCTTGCGCTTGCAGGCGGCTGGAGCAGGACGGTTTGCAGGCCTGAATGACGGTGGCGGACTGACAGCGGCACTCAGGCAATGAGGCTCCGGCAGTGTTGCGCCGGTAGTGAGCAATGCCCAGTGTTTCAATGGTGAGTGAATATTTTATGGTCATGAGCGAGTTAAATCGCCAAATATCGGTGTAAACCCTATATTTGATTAAATTTAATTCACTCAAAAGGCAATATATATCGTTTGTCAGCAAAAGCGGGAATCCCTCTAATACGGAAAAACACATAACCGGAAGGGGACTACCGTGGATTCAAATACCTGGGTGCTTGCCACCCTGATCACTAGCATCGTCCTGGTGATCGTCACCATCGTCAAATTCAAGCTGCACCCGTTTCTGGCCTTGCTGCTGGCCAGCTTCTTCGTGGGGACGATGATGGGCATGGGCCCCATCGACATGGTCGATGCGATTGAGAGCGGCATTGGCGGCACCCTGGGTTTCCTGGCTGCTGTCATCGGCTTGGGAACCATCCTTGGCAAAATGATGGAAGTGTCCGGTGCGGCCGAACGCATCGGGCTGACGCTGCACCGCTGCCGCTGGCTCTCGCCGGATGTCATCATGGTGCTGGTCGGGCTGATCTGCGGCATTACGCTGTTTGTGGAAGTCGGCGTGGTGTTGCTGATTCCGCTGGCGTTTTCCATTGCCCGGAAAACTGGCGTTTCCTTGTTGAAACTGGCGATTCCGCTGTGTACGGCGCTGATGGCCGTGCATTGCGTGGTGCCGCCGCACCCGGCCGCGCTGTTCGTGACCAACGCACTGGGCGCGGATGTCGGGCTGGTGATTGTGTATGGCTTGCTGGTGGGCCTGGCGGCTTCGCTGGTCGGCGGGCCGCTGTTTCTCAAGCTGCTGGGCAACCGGCTGCCATTCAAAGCCGTGCCCGCCGAGTTCTCCGCGCTGGAGGTCAGGGCAGAACATACCCTGCCTTCGCTGGGGGCGGCCCTGCTGACGATCCTGCTGCCCATTGCGCTGATGCTGGTCAAAACCGTGGCAGAACTGTACATGGAACCGGGCGGCAGCCTGGTGGCCTTCATGGCGTTCATCGGCAACCCGATCACCGCGATGTTCATCGCCGTTTTCGTGGCTTACTACGTCCTGGGCTTACGCCGCGGTACGGGCATGAGCGCCTTGCTGGGCTATACCGAGAGCGGTTTCGCGGCCATCGCCAATATCCTGCTGATCATCGGTGCCGGAGGCGCTTTCAACAGCATACTGAAGGTCAGCGGCCTGGCGGACAGCCTGGCGCTGATCCTGTCGAATCTGTCCCTGCATCCCATTCTGCTGGCCTGGCTGGTGGCGCTGATTCTGCATGCCGCCGTCGGTTCCGCCACAGTGGCAATGATGGGCGCTACCGCCATCGTGACGCCCATGCTGCCGCTCTATCCCGAGATCAGCCCCAACATCATCGCGATTGCCATCGGCTCCGGTGCGATAGGCTGCACCATCGTGACGGATTCCCTGTTCTGGCTGGTCAAGCAATACTGCGGAGCGAGCCTGAGCGAGACCTTCAAGTACTACACGACAGCCACATTCATTGCATCATTGGTCGCGCTGGGAGCCACTTTCCTGCTTTCCTATGTCATCTGAAGCGCGACACCAACCGATATAACCTGCCAGCGTCAACCGCCAGGAAACAACCGATATGACTCAAATAGATTTCGCTGCCCTGATCCAGGCGCATCCCATTGTCAGCGAGCTGATCGCCCTGAAAGAAACCAGCTGGTTCAACCCGCAGTTCACGACGTTGGCGGAAGGCCTGCCCTACGTCGGGCTGGGGCAGCAGGATATTGCCGCCGCCCATGCCCGGCTGCAGCGTTTTGCGCCGTATCTGGCGCAGGCCTTTGAGGATACGGCCGCCAGCGGCGGCATCATTGAATCGCCGCTGTTGCCTATCCCGGCCATGCAGCGTGTGCTGGCGCAGCGCCTGGGGCAGCCCATCAACGGCGCATTGTGGCTTAAGAAAGACAGCCACCTGCCGATTTCCGGTTCCATCAAGGCACGCGGCGGCATCTATGAAGTGCTGGTGCATGCCGAGAAACTCGCCCTGGATGCCGGTTTGTTGCAGGAGGGGGATGACTACGCCAAACTGCTGACGCCAGCCTTGCGGGACTTCTTCGGCCAGTACCGCATTGCCGTCGGCTCAACCGGCAACCTGGGCATGTCCATCGGCATCATGGGTGCGCGCCTGGGATTTCATGTCACGGTGCATATGTCTGCGGATGCCCGTGCCTGGAAAAAAGCGAGGCTGCGCGCGCATGGCGTTACCGTGGTGGAATACCAGGAAGATTATGGCGTGGCGGTCGAGCAGGGGCGCAAGGCAGCGCAAGGGGATCCGCGCTGCCTGTTCATTGACGATGAAAACTCGCGTACCCTGTTTCTGGGCTATGCCGTCGCCGGCGAGCGCCTGAAGGCGCAACTGCAGGCCCAGGGCACGCGGGTGGATCGTGACCATCCGCTGTTTGTCTATCTGCCCTGCGGTGTGGGCGGCGGCCCTGGCGGTGTGGCTTTCGGCCTGAAAATGGCACTGGGCGACCATGTGCACTGCTTCTTTGCCGAACCGACACATTCACCCTGCATGACGCTGGGTGTCAGCACGGGGCTGCACGACGCCATTGCGGTGCAGGACATCGGCATCGACAACGTCACGGCTGCTGATGGCCTGGCGGTCGGCCGTGCTTCCGGCTTTGTCGGGCGCGCGATGCAGCGCCTGATCGACGGCTGCTACACCCTGAGCGATGAATCCATGTATGACATGCTGGGCTGGCTCAGCGCGGCGGAAAACATTCAGCTGGAGCCTTCCGCACTGGCAGGCATGGCCGGGCCGCAGCGGGTCTGTGCCAGTGCGGACTACCAGCGCTTGCATGGCCTGAGTGCCGGGCAGATGCAGAATGCCACGCACCTGGTCTGGGCGACCGGGGGCGGCATGGTGCCGCCGGAGGAAATGGCGGGCTATCTGGCCAAGGGCATGGCATAAGGCATAAGCCCGGGCGTTAGGCATCGGCCCGGGCGTTCGGTACAACCTGGCATTAGGTATAACCTAGCTAAGGGCCGGCCACCGCCAGCTGGCGGTGACGCTATGCGGCCGGTTAATGGGTGAATGTCATCCCGATATGCGGTTTGACGGCCTGTCGGGGCAGGTTCCTGGCCGGGACTGGCCTGCTTGCCTGGGCCTGCCTGGGGCATGCGCCATTCCGCTGCGCGGCCCGGCTGCTGGAGTGGCCTGACTGCGCATGCAAACCCCAGTACAGGCCGGGTGGTGGGCAGGCGGGACGGCCGGCGGCTGGGCAGTCGCGGTGGCTGGATGTGGGCCACAAGCATGAAAACCTGGGTTGTCTGCGCCCTTTGTCGGTGATCAGGCGGGCAAGTTGCCGGTTCCTGGCCGTCTTTCACGGTAAAATGCTGGGCAACAAACTGCTGTTCCGCCTCTATGGCCGATGCCTGTCTGCATCGGCTTTTCTTCATACAGGACTCTCATGGCTTTGCAATGTGGCATCGTCGGCCTGCCCAACGTGGGCAAATCGACGCTTTTCAATGCGCTTACCCGTGCCGGCATCGCGGCGGAAAACTATCCCTTCTGCACCATCGAGCCCAACGTCGGCGTCGTGGAAGTGCCCGACCCCCGCCTGGACAAGCTCGCGGAGATCGTCAAGCCCGAGCGCATCCTGCCGGCCACCGTCGAATTCGTGGACATTGCCGGCCTGGTGGCTGGCGCCAGCAAGGGTGAAGGCCTGGGCAACCAGTTCCTGGCCCACATCCGCGAAACCAACGCCATCGTCAACGTCGTGCGCTGCTTCGAAGACCCCAACGTCGTGCACGTTGCGGGCAAGGTAGATCCCATCGCCGACATCGAAGTCATCGAAACCGAACTGGCGCTGGCCGACCTGCAGACCGCTGAAAAAGCCCTGCATCGCTTCCAGAAAACCGCCCGCGCTGGCGACAAGGATGCGCAGAAGCTGGTCGCCATCCTGGAAAAAGCCATCGGCGAACTCAACGAAGGCAAATCCATCCGCAGCCAGGGTCTGAGCGAAGACGACTTGAAACTGCTGGCGCCGCTGTGCTTCATCACGGCCAAGCCGGCCATGTACGTCGGCAACGTCAGTGACGACGGCTTCGACAACAACCCCATGCTGGACCGCCTGAAGGCCTACGCCGCCGAGCGCAACGCGCCGGTCGTGGCCATCTGTGCCGCCATTGAATCGGAAATCGTCGATCTGGAAGACGAAGACCGCAAGGCCTTCCTGGCCGACATGGGCATGGAAGAACCGGGCCTGAACCGCCTGATCCGCGCCGCCTTCAAACTGCTGGGCTTGCAAACCTACTTCACGGCCGGCGTGAAGGAAGTCCGCGCCTGGACTGTACCCATCGGCGCCACCGCCCCCCAGGCTGCGGGCGTCATCCACACCGACTTCGAACGCGGCTTCATTCGCGCCCAGACCATTGCCTACGAAGACTTCATTTCCTTCAAGGGCGAGCAGGGCGCCAAGGATGCAGGCAAGATGCGCGCCGAAGGCAAGGAATACGTGGTGAAGGATGGGGATGTGCTGAACTTCCTGTTCAACGTCTGACCCTAGAGAGCCATTTCTCAGCATTTCACAAGATTGCTTAAAACCCAGGAAGCAGCGCTAGAACCCCGGAAATTCCGGGGTTTTTCATTTCCATGGATTTCATGGGATTGCTCGGCCTTGCTCGCGCAAAGTGACTACGCTGGTGTATACGAAGATTGGACGAGGCGACAGAAGGTGTATATGATCCTTCTGTCGTTCCTTATTGCCGATCCCGTGACACCGTGCTGACAGATGCCCACTGCCGTGCTGCCAAACCGAAGGAGCAGCTCTACCGCCTGAATGACTTTCGCGGCCTTTACCTCGAAGTGAAGCCCAATGGGGTAAAGGCTTGGCGCTACCGCTTCAAGCTGGGCGGCAAGGGATCGTGGTTTGCGCTGGGCGACTACCCCGCCGTCAGCCTTGCCGAAGCGCGGGACAAGTGCGAGGAAGCGCGGAAACTGGTCAAGCAGGGCATCAACCCCGTCCAGCATCGGCAGCTTGAGCGCCTCAAGCGCGAAGAGGATTCCGCCAATACCTTCGAGACCGTCGCCAAAGAGTGGCTGGCTCTGCGGGACTGGGAGGACATCACCAAGAAACGCCGCCTGGACATGCTGGAGCGGGTGGTTTTCCCCAGCATCGGCAAGCTCCCGGTGCGCGACATCACCCCGGCGCACGTTCTCGACATCCTCACCAAGACCGTGAAGCGCGGTGCGCCGACCGTCGCCGCGGAAGCGAAACGCACCATGTCCAGCATCTTCGAATTGGCCGTCGCCACCTTGCGGGCAGACAACGATCCTGTCTGGCCCGTCCGCAAGGCGCTGCCCGCTAACAAGACACAGCACAAGACGGCGCTAACCACCGCGCAGATCGGCAAGCTGCTCAACGACTTCGACAACCACCGCTGCGGCTATCAGGTCAATTTCTGCATCCAGTTGATGTGGTGGACACTGGCGCGTCCCAGCGAAGCGGCAGAAGCGGAATGGGCTGAATTTGATCTCGATGCAGCGCTTTGGACGATCCCAGCCCGGCGCATGAAAGCCCGTCGCGAGCATGTTGTGCCGCTGCCGTCGCAAGCCGTAGAGATGCTGCGCCGCCTGCACGCCATCAGCGGCGACCGGACTCACCTCTTCCCTGGCAGGGATGACCGCAACAGGCCGATGTCGGTGCATTCGATCCGGCAGGCGCTCAAGGTGCTGGGTTGGAGCGGCACCTACAGCCCGCATGGCACCAGAACCACGGGCAGCACCCGGCTGAACGAAATGGGCTATCGCCCGGATGCCATTGAGGCGCAGCTTGCCCACGCGGAACCCAACTCGGTGCGCCGCACCTACAACCATGCCACCTACCTCGAAGAGCGGCGGGGCATGATGCAGGCATGGGCGGACAAACTCGAAATCTGGAAGCGGGAGGCTGCCAATGACAAAGGCTGATGAGCGGCGTCAGTTCCGCTTCGCGCTGGTGAAGGACATCCTGCGCTGTGAGTCAGTCAGGAAACTGCCACATGACCACAAAAAGCTGCTTTTCCGGTGGCTGGCGAATGGCTGGAGCATCACCGATACCCCGCCTGATACATCGCGTATCCGGGCGCTTGAAAAGGTTGCGTCTGACGCGCATCGCCTTTGGTCTGCAATCAACAACCTAGATGACAAAGACGAAAAAAGCCTGAACTCCAACTATGGCCAAACCGCCCAACTCTCGTTACAGCAAGGCGCTTTGCAACGCCTAGAGCAAGACGCCGTAGCCTTGGCTTCAATTATTAAGGGTGAACAGGCGGACATCGTGCGGCTGCGGAAAAGGCGGACGGCGAAAAATATTGTCAAAACGCTCTGTATGTTTGGAATCCCGTGCAATACGCGCAATGATCGTGACATAAGTGAGCGCAATGTGACGACAGCCATGCGCTGCGTGATGTTCGCCATGCTGGAAGCCGATGCGAAGAAGCTGCATTGGGGCACAGCCGCCGCCATCGTCAAGCTGGGCTTTCAGATGCTGACCGATCCTGACGAAGAGAAGGTGGTGTTTTCAGAAGGAAAAATATCAGTTACGGCGGGGGATGCTGAGAACTTCCGGCTTTTCCTGCGTGAAATGCCTGAGTTCAACGGCATTAAGCTGGTGGAGTAGCGAAAAGGCTTCCCCCAAGCCTTTCGTCAGGACTATCATCTAAAAAATCCGCATATAGAGAAGCGCAATTTCGATGCATATACGTGTGCAAACTTACCGCGATAAAAGCGGAAACACACGACAGGGAAAATCAATCTCCCTGCTACGCTACGCCTATGACCGTGAGAAAAAGCGTTCCAGACAGATTATGCTAGGGACTGTGGATCGCTGGGCAACGGCACTGCCGCCTGACATTGAAGCCATCCTGACTGACGCCGAGCGTGAAGAGTTCAGGGAATGGATGGCCGAGAGAGACCGGCAGCTTGCTGAGTACAAGCAGAAAAGCCACTTGTTGCACGCTGCCGAGCACATGGGGTGGGCGGCAAAAGCACTGGCTGCTGGAGTGGAGCCAGTCCGGCCTGAGCGGATTTGGGAGGCTCTGGATGTGCTGGCGAAGGCGCTGGAGAAGGCTGGGCACCCAAGGCCAAGCCGAGCGCGAGGGCGTCCGTCGAAGAGCGAAACGCCGACGCCGGATGATCTTGTTGCCAGCCCTTACGACGATCCGATGCTGGCGGCAGAGATAGAAGATGCGCAAGAACGGGTGGCGGCGTTGCCAAACTTCATCCCGCTCCCCCCGGCAGCACGAAAGGGGAAAGGGTCAGATGGCCCGTGATGCGTTAGGATTATGAGATAAGAGTATTGGTGAAAAAATGGCCACAGCCGAGCAAATTAAAGCACTTTTAAGAAGCCATGCTGATCGGGACGATCAGCGCTTCTACGCTACGGCTTTGCAGGTCGCAGCTCAAGAGGCTCGCCAAGGCCATCGTAAACTGGCCAGCGATATTAAGGAGATGGTTGAAAAATCCCAAGTTAATAGCAACTTGGGGCTCGCGCCGGTAAAACCAACGCCACTTGTTCAGCAACCCAAAGGCGACTTAAGGGGATTGCTTGAGCTTACGCACTCGACAGTAAGAATTGGCGAGCTGGTCCTCGGTGCCGAGGTTCTGGAGCGCCTCCATCGCGTATTGCTTGAGCAACGACAAAAAGATCGCCTTTCCCAATTTGGATTGCTCCCGCGACGCAAGCTCCTGTTCACCGGACCGCCAGGAACGGGAAAGACAATGTCTGCCTCTGTGCTTGCGACAGAGCTGAAACTACCGCTCTATACGATTGTTCTTGATAGTTTGATTACTAGGTTCATGGGGGAAACCGCAGCAAAGTTGCGACTTGTTTTTGACCACATCAAGCAAACTCGGGCGGTCTATCTCTTCGACGAGTTCGACGCCATCGGCACCCAGCGCGGAGCGCAAAATGATGTAGGGGAAATTCGGCGCGTTTTGAACTCGTTCCTTCTTTTCGTGGAGCAGGACGACTCCGAAAGCATTATCGTCGCCGCGACCAACCATCCCGAGCTGCTAGACAAGGCGCTTTATCGCAGATTTGACGACATCATTCGGTTTGAGAAGCCGTGCGATGACCAAATTCAGAAGATTATCGAGAACCGGCTGGCCATGTTCGAGACCCGATCTCTTGCTTGGAATGAGGTTACTGCGGCAGCTCACGGCCTGAGCGCTGCGGAAGTGACACGAGCCTGCGAAGATGCGGCGAAAGAGGCGGTTCTTCATCATGACAATAAACTGTCTACCACGCTTGTATTGAAGGCGATTGAGCAACGTCAAGCTGGCAAAGAATAAGGAGTGGTTATGCCAGACCAGAAGCGGCACCTTCTGATCGAAGGTTTTCTGTCCAACGAAGATTTTAGATCGCGCAGAACTGGTAGAAACCCGGCCATTCCTCTTCAAGATCGGATTCCGCACGGCCAGCAGTTGTCAGCAAGATACGCTGATCTAATGCAGCAGTACGATGAGAAACGGCAGAATGCCGAGCCACCAATCACAGAAGATGTGGGGATATTTGTAGAGATCGTCGGAGTCCCCGGCATCAAGTTGCCTCTAGACAGTCTAGATACGCGGGACTTCAGGTTGCACGCTTGCCGCAAGGTTGGCGATCGCGAGGTTGCTCTGGTATTCATTCCTGAGACTCGTCGAGAAACGTTTCAAAGGAAGGTCACGCAATATCTTGACCCGGAGAAAGATGGGAAAGGTGGTCCTCGCAATCACAATTTGATCGACAGTATCGCCGAAATGCGCTTGGCGGACCTGCGTGCGTTTTGGACGGATGCCCCCAGCCTATTCCCCCAGGACTCCAATCAACAAATTTGGTGGGAGCTTTGGCTCAAGCGACGTAATGGCGAAGACCCGCAAATCATTGCGGCACAGCTATCAGAGAGGATCGGCGGGCGACTCGGAAATACCTCGCTAAGTTTCTTCGATAGCATGGTATTTCTGATCAGAGCTTCCTCTCAACAGTTGGAACGTGCCCCTGAGTTAATCTCTTCTCTTGAGGAGCTGCGGCGCGCCAAGGAAACTCCGAACGTCTTGGTGGAATCTTCGCCAAAAGAACAGCGTGAATGGGTGGGCGATTTGGCCGCACGGTTGAGAATTTCGGACGAGGCATCCGTTTCTGTAGCCATTCTCGATACCGGCGTAAACTACAATCATCCATTGCTATCTTCTGTCTGCAATCAGCCGCAATCGGAAACATGGCAGCCGCAGTGGCCGCGTTACGATGAGGTCAATGACCATGGCTCCAGACAAGCCGGCTTGGCGATATTCGGGGATTTGCATGACGCGCTGGTGAGTCGGTCTGAAATACCTCTACAGCATCGCATTGAATCGGGGCGTATTATACCGCCGCGCGGTGCGAATGACCCGGAACTGTACGGCGCAATTACTGTAGGTACCGCATACAAACTGGAAGCAACGAGACCCGAATGGCGGCGCGTCTATTCCCTGGCAGTAACGGCCGACTCGGAAAAGGAAGGCGGAATCCCTACCTCATGGTCAGCGGAAGTTGATCAATTCTCGTCGGGCGCAGAGGACGGGCAACAACGACTTTTCGTGATCTCAGCCGGTAACAATCGCTCCCTCTTGCCAAACGTAGACCACTGGGAGCAGCTACATCTTGCGGAGATAGAAGACCCGGCGCAGGCATGGAATGCCCTGACGGTTGGGGCATACACCGAGAAGACAACCAATGATGACCCAAGCTTTGATGGGTGGTCGCCCTTTGCCCGAGCTGGAGATGCAGCTCCTGCCTCTAGGTCATCTGTCAATTGGGGTTGGAAGAAGCAGGCACCTTATAAGCCTGATGTTGTAGCGGAGGGCGGCAATCGTTTGCTGTCTCCCGATGGGACGGCCATATCCGATGCTGACTCAGTTTCTCTTCTGACAACATCCGGAAAGGCGGCCGGTCAACTCTTTGAGGTATCCGCCGATACAAGTGCCGCCTGCGCATTGGTTTCACGCCAAGCGGCTATTCTCATGGATGAATACCCGGACTATTGGCCAGAGACAGTTCGTGGGCTCCTGGCACACTCAGCAGAGTGGACTGAGCGCATGTGGGAACGTTTCGGAGTTCTCAGCGGCCACCACAGCCCCAAGGTCGCCAAAGAGACGATGCTTAGGAGCGTCGGATACGGCGTTACCAACCTTGAGCGTGCGCGCTATAGCGCCGGTCATGAATTGACGCTGGTCGCACAAGATCATCTTCAACCATTCACCAAGAACGCGGATGCCTCGGGTTCGGCCGATCCCAAGCTTAACGAGATGCAGCTATATGAGCTGCCGTGGCCGGCAGATATTTTGCGCCAGCTCCCCCCAGAGTTAGAGGTGAAGCTGAGGGTAACGCTCTCGTACTTCATTGAGCCCAATCCTGGTCGGAGAGGCTATAGGCAACGATATAGCTACCAGTCGCATGGCCTGCGTTTCGAGGTCATTCGGCCTGGCCAGTCACTTGAGAATTTCCGAGCATTTATCAATGCGCTTGCAGATGCAGATGACTACATCGGTCCAGAAGGTGATGCAGATGGTTGGCAATTTGGCCCTCAGCTTCGGACGCGAGGCTCGCTGCACTCCGATATCTGGACTGGTTCTGCCGCAGCCTTGGCGGACATGCAAACAATCGCCGTTTATCCTGTGGGAGGCTGGTGGAAATACCGCGCAGCACAAGATCGCTGGCAGAACAGTGTTCGCTATAGCCTGATCGTCAGCATCGAGGTGCCAGATGAGACGGTCGACATCTATTCCGTGGTTGAGAATATCGTTCAGGCTCAAGTTGAAATCGCTGTCTGATATGCCCCGTAGGGCGTCCGTCGTGCTGCGGGCAATGCCTAGAAGGGGATGTCGTCAGCCCACGGAAGTCGTGATGCGTGTTGCTCTGCCGCCTTGGCCTTTGACTTGATCTTTATCTCCAGCGCCTTGATGAAGCGGATCGACGCCGCGACGTGATTGAAGATCAGCAGGCTTTACTCGTAGTTGAGGATAGGGTTGTCGTGAGCGAGGCTCTTGTTGTTGCGCACGTCATTGAAGGCTTCGAGCACCGAGATACTGGACTTCAAGATGCGCTCGGTCATGGCCGACTCAAGATGTCCACCATCTCGTAGCGCCTTGATGTACTCGCCGAAGACACTGTGCAGCGGCTTTTCACGAGTGATCGTGATGCCGTGTGGCTCGCACGTCACGCGGATGAACTTGTTGACGAAGGTATGCAGCCGATCCAGCCCGCCCTCGGGCTGATTCTTCTCGATGGCTTCGCGAACATGCTCTGCCACCACCTCGAAATCCCGTTCATCAGCGATGGCGGTCAGCGCATCCAATTCGGCCACTGGCTGGTCACTGAGAAGCCGCTGGGCGATCTTCCGACAGTCGTCGATGAGTAGAGGGTTGCTGTCGCCAAAGCACTGCTCATCGGTCGCATAGTCGATCAGCCCGCCAATGACACGCCCCGCGACATGATTGCCATCCACATCCCAGAACGTGCGCATCCTGTTGGCCTTGGAAGTGCCCCGTGCCTTGTACCTCTCGGCATCAATCTCGACTCGGTACTCATCGAAGAAATCGCCAAAGGTACGGTCGGAAAAGTTCAGGACGTAGCCGCCGCCCATGCCAAGCAGCTTTTCCAGCTTTCGACGCTCGCTCCCAGTCAGATCGGACATGAGCTCCCTTACGCCTTCATCTTGACCCACACTATGCCGACCGCGATGGTCAGGACGAGCCCGGCGAACACCGTGCTGGCATAGCGGTAGTACAGTTGTCTCAACGCCCAGCGCAAGGGCCGGGCCTCTGCTTTCTTCTGTTCAGCGATCAACTGGGTACACGCTCGTTCGCGCGCCTGTAACTCCGATGTGGCACGCTCCTCGGCATAGAGGACAGCCGCCAGATAATCGAGCATCCGGTGCTCGACGATGTTCTGCTTCCACGTTTCGACTGTAGCCAATGCCCCGGCCTGCATGGGGCGGGATCGCCCTTCGCGATGTTCGGGGTCGGTGTAGTCGAAGACCAGCCCGAACTGCTCATAAAACCAGTTGCGGCGCGCCTTGTTGTCACCGTGAGCCTGCCCGGCCAGCAGCTCGATGCTGTTGACAGTCGCCTCGGGCCACTGTTGCACCCACAGGACAATCTCATTCATCAGGTAGGTGCCGATCCGCTGGCCATCCAGCCCCGGCAGATCAAGAAACACCGCCCCCTTCGACATCGAGGGCGATGTCAGCGAGACAGAGTTGAAGTTGCGCGAATAGCTGCCATCAAACCGCCCTTTTCCGCCGTCCCGGTGCGAAAACTTGGCAGTGATGCGCTGATACGAGAGGCGGATCGACGCCTCGTAGATCGTCCCGTCGCGAGGATCGCGCCGATAGGTTTCCTCCCGCTCGACCAACACCCAGCCCAGTGCCTCGGCCTCCGGGCGCTCCTTGTCCTTGACCTCCAACACCAGAATGCGCGGTTTCACGCTCTGGCTGTCTCGCCACGCGTTATCGAAGGATGGCAGTGCCATGTCCACCTCTTTGGTTAGCAGGGCGTTGCACAAGCTAACCTACCAACCGGGCAGTCTTCGGGTCATAGACCACATCGGTGATTGAGCCATCCAGAATGCGCCGCACCGCTTCGTCGATCACATGCAGCGGTACAAGGAACCATTCCCTCGGCCTGACCGGGTGGCCGAAACGGTCTTGAATGGTGAGGTCGAGCTGCGCCGGCGCGAAAATGCGGTGGAAGATGCCTTCCAGCTTTGTTCGGTTGACACCCGCCAGCTTGTAGCTGGCGACAACCTCCACCTCCGCCAGCAGGTAGGTAGCATCGTGCGCCGCGTTGGCTATGCGGCTTTCGACCTTGCCGCCCGTGACTCCAATCTTATGAATCAGCTCCCGGTGTTCCGCAACGAAGGGATGACTGGACAAGCTGCGCAGCACGTAGATGGTGCCGCTCTCAATGTCATCCTCTTCCCAGGTCTCGCTGAACAGTGGCCCAGCGTTCGGGTCTGTCAATCTGCGCCCGGCCTGATCTTTGTACAAGGCGCGTTGCAGAGACCTGAGCAGGAGATTGCTTTCAGTGCCATTCGAGTAGATGACCCTGAGCCGCGCGTCCGGCTCACCATTCGGTGTTCGAAACACATCCCCCATTTCAGCGACGTAGACAAGCTGTCCGCCGAGAATGAAGAAGTTGCCTGTCGTGACGCTTGCATCTCTGCCGAAGGGGCGCGTCTGCCTGACGCCCGACTTGAGTTCGCTCTCCGCCTGCTGAAACAGAGGCTGGAAGCGGTCGAAATCCTCGCATCTCTCGCGGTTTGCGATTTCCTCTGCCGCCCGTATCTCGGCCCTGGAGCGAACATGGCGCAGTTCGGTGATATCGGATGGGCCTGCCGCGCCTTCGAGTTCGGCGAGCAGCTCTTCATCATCCATCGATTCCACTGAATCTGCCTGAGCGATTTCAGCCCCGCTTAGGAGCCCTTGATGATCGAGTGGAGCAAGGAGGGCTCGGCACTCATCCATCGCACGCAGACGATCCAAGCGAACAGCGTACAACCGTTCGAATATGCCCTTGTCTTCGCCGTGCTGCGGAGTGCGCCCGTGCCCCTCAACAAACCGCTGAATTTCCTCGAATCCCGCGATGATGCGCTCCTCGCGCACCGAGCGCCCGCCTTCCCTTTTGGGTACTGCGTACTCGGCCAGTTCTTCTCGCAGCTCGTTCAGATCAATCATAGCGCCCCTCGTCTTTGAATCGAACGAAGGCGGCGGCCCCTTCAGCCATTCGCTTCTCCCAGGCGTCAGTTGAACTGATCGACGGCAAACGGCCACGCTCTTTTTTGAACTTGACTGCCCGGACAGCGAGTTCTTTTGCCTCGTCGGGCGTCAATCCGGTGCGTTTGGCCGCAATCGCTGCTGCGACCTGTTTCAGGCTCTCCTCGCTCATCGTTTTGGCGAGAATCGCGTAGGCTTCGCTGAACGGATTAATGCGGTCGATAAGGTCGATGTCCAACTCCCGCACGTCCATCGCAAACTTGCGCACCCCATCAATGAGGGCTGTGTTGACGGCAGGCTCGCCATTGCCTTGGCCACCAAGTGCAAGTTGCTTGGCCTGCTGCGTCAGGTTGAGGGCGGCGATAGCATGTTGACGCACTGCTTCCTGATCCTCTTCATCAAGGTCCGGATACCTCTCCTTGATGATCTTGCCCATCCGAACCTGAGTCAGCTCCTCCGGGACCAGCTCTTCATCAAACAGGCCGCGCTCAATGGTGGTCTTGTCTTGAACGAAGGTTGCAATAACTTCGTTCAGGTCTTCCCGACAGATGCGGGCAGCTTCGTCGCTCTTGGGCTCGGACAGTCCCTTGATCTCGATCTGGAACTGCCCGGTGTCGTGATTGAAACCCACATTACACTTGTCCGGGTCATATCCCCCGTCGCCATAGTCGAACCCCGGTGCGGGCTCGTTGGTCGGATGTTTCGGCTTGAACTCGAAGCGAGGCGCAAGCACCTGCTCCATGAGTAAGCTAGCGGCGATGGCCTTAAGCGTATCGTTCACCGCTTCGGTTACGGCCTGCTCCGAAGCGTCGGGCTCGGCGATCAGATTGGTAAAGCGGGCGCGAGTCTTACCCGGCGCATCGCGGGTCGCGCGACCGATGATCTGCACGATTTCAGTGAGGCTGGACCGATAGCCAACTGTCAGCGCGTGTTCGCACCAAATCCAGTCGAAGCCTTCTTTCGCCATGCCGAGGGCGACGATGATGTCTACGTGATCGCGGTTGTTCTTCTGTGCCGGGTCTTTCAACGCAGCGGCCACCACGTCGCGCTTGGCTGAGTCGTCATCCACCAAGTCAGCGATCCGAAGAAGCCGCCCATTAGGGGTCATGACCAATTGGAAGCCAGTCGCTGGATCGGTCCCTTGCCATTCACCCAGTTCCTCGATGATGTGCTCGACCTCCCTGATCTTGTCCTTCGTGCTTTCGCGAGAGTTGACGTTCGGGATGTGGATGATGGTTTTCTCGGCTGGGTCGAGCACCTTGAGGATGTCATCGGCGTAGGAGCCCGAGTAGAAGAAGTAGCCGATGTCGAGCTGCTTCAGGTACTCGTAGCCATTGAGTTGCTCATAGTAGGTATAGGTGACGGTATCGAACTTCGACTCGTCCTGTGGTGCCAGCACGGCCTCGGCGTCACCCCGAAAGTACGAACCGGTCATCGCGATGATGTGCACCCGGTCGCGAGCGATAAATTGCCCAAGATGCAAGCCAAGCTTGTTGTCCGGGTTGGCCGAAACATGATGGAACTCATCCACCGCAATTAGCCGCCCGTCGAACGCCTCCACCCCAAACTGATCGACCGCGAAGCGGAATGTGGCATGGGTGCAGACCAATACTTGGTCATTGCTCTCAAGGAATGCGCCAAGTGACTTGACCTTGCCGCCGTTGTCCGAGCCGGGCGCATTGCACAGGTTCCATTTCGGCTCCACGCACCAATCGGTCCAGAAGCCGAACTTACTCAGAGGTTCATCGCAAAAACTGGAACCAATGGACTTTTCCGGCACAACGATGATCGCCTGCCTCAACCCTTGGTTGTGGAGCTTATCGAGAGCAATGAACATCAACGCCCGGCTCTTGCCAGAGGCTGGCGGCGACTTGATGAGCAAATACTGCTCACCGCGTCGCTCATATGCGCGCTCCTGCATCGGGCGCATACCGAGCGCGTTTGCTTTTGATGAACTTCCGTTGCGGGCATAAGAAACCGAGACGGATGGAACGGCATTCTTGAAAATTTCAGTCATTTCTGGCTCGCCTGTTTTCGTTTGGCGTTGTCATTCAAAATGGCTTTCTCAAGCCAGCCGGGCACGTCGGTGGTTTGGGAAGCAAATACGTTTTCTGGAACGTCCTGCCAGAACGCCACAATAGCGTCCGAGAATGCCTGAAATTGCGCATCACTCACCTTCAGGTGTGTGTGATCACGATATTCAACGCCAGATATGACGCCACCAGCACCTTGGAATGGGTCATCAAGATATTCGGGGTAATCTTGTTTCAAATCGACGAGAGACTTCCCCTCGCCATGCTTGTAGACATTCACCACCAGACGGCACGCATCAAGCGTGGGGAAATAGCGAGCGCCGCGAATTTTCCAGCCGAGGCAGTCCAACAAGTCGACGATCTGGCCGAAATCCGCAGACCAGACCTTCAAGGTCGTATTGTCTCCACGATGCCAGTGCCCTATTTCCCGCACGAGCCAGTCGCGCAACTGCTTATCCCATTCATGGAACATCCCGGCCACAACGCTTAGACGAGTTCGATCCCGCATGTCGCTCAGGAGACTATAGAACTCAATTCCCACGTCATTGGCAGCCTCATAGAAGGACGCGGGGTCATGTCGGTCAGGATCAAAGTTGTGGCGGCTTCTTTCCAGCCACTCTTCGGCTGCCTTGTCAGCCTCCGATTCAATGTCGTCAAACTGGGAGAGCAGGCGCTTGCGCGCCTGTTCAACGTAGAAGAGGTGGCCGTCGATCAGAGACTGCCGAAACGGCCCCCACATTTGGAACAGCACATAATCACTCATGCCGTTGTCGCCTTCCTCGCCTTCGACGTCTTGCCAGAAATGGCGATCATCTTTGTGTAAAGCTCAAACAGCTTTTCCAGCCGCTCGGTGTCATTCTTGAAGCGACGGCCGATGTAGATTCGCTCTAGCACCTCGTCGTTACGCTCGTGAGCCGCACGCAGGTTGTGCGGCATGTTTCCCGGGTCGTAGAGATCGGCAATAGTGGCCGGGAAATGCGCTTCGCGGGCTAGAAGGATGTCTTCAGCGCAGCGAGTGAGGTCTGCCTTGTTTTTCTCCGTCAGTGTTGGCACGGGGAAGGTATTCCAGCCCAAGGTGTTGGAGTAGCGGTAACGTGTTTCTAACTTGCCGCAGACGGTGGCAATCCAGACAAGGTGCAAGCGAGAGGCAATCAGCGCCAGATTCCAGAGGGGGGCGTCGTAGAGAGCGAGCGCCTGATCCTGAACCACGCACTCAGGCCCTAGCAGTCCAACTGGTAAGTAGGGGCGACTCTCTGAACTGACGCGCGGCATTACAAGCAAGTGCCTTGTAGCCGTTACCTGATCGCGGAATCGATATGGTGTTTCAGACAGCTTCTGCGCGGCCTTATCCTGCTTCGCAGCCCTTCGTGAGCGCACCACCTCGGTTGCCTTCGTGGCAACAGGAGCAAGCTGCATAGCTTCCGCTGCTTCGTGGTCTTCAATCCATAGGCACGCACGCGGCACAGCATTAATGAATTCTTGGGCGCCGTAAAGCGGACGAATATAGCGAGCGACATCGGGGGTTTCCTTAATCAGTTCACGAGCTTCCTCCACTGGAAAAATCAACGCCGCTCCATAATACGGGTGGTTGCCGAACTGCATGGGTGCCAAATCCGATAGCGGTGCAGACTGGGCTTGTATCTCGATGTTGGGCGCAGCTACCAGATAAGCGTTGATATTGTCGGTTTCACGTAGCACGGCTCCGCTTTCTTCACTGATGGAAAACAAGCGTCGTACTGGGCGGGCGTTACTGGAAATACCCACTATCACAACGGTCACGCCCGCGTTGTGAGCAGCAAGGTTGGCCCATTTAAAGGACGTATGGGCAAACTCGATTTGACAGCCAGTAGCGAAAACAGCCGGCCAGAGAATGGGAACTTGCTGCCCCTGACAAATGGAGTTAGTAGACACGAAAGCCGCCGCCGCAGGAGTGTGCTTGCCGTAGTCAGCGGCTTTCATGAACCAGCCGGCTACATAGTCCAGCGATTTCCAATTTTTTATCCGGCCATCAAAGATTCCGCCTAGTTCAGCCTTCTGCTCTGCCGATTGCCACTTTGAGCCCAAATATGGCGGATTGCCGCAGATATAGGTTTCACCGCCCTCATTCTCAAAATCAATTTGAGCCTGATTCAGTGGGGTTTCAAACAAATCATCGGCGTGCAGTTTTACACCAGTGCCGGTGGGCGGACAGATACTCAGCCAATCCAAGCGCAGAGCATTGCCGCTGGTGATCCAGTTCTGACTGCTGAGAGGCAGAAATTCCAGCAGGGCTTCTTTCTGCCCTCGATACAATACGTCGCACTGGTACTCGGCGATAATGAGCGCGAGACGTGCAATCTCAGCCGAGAAATCCCGTAGCTCAATGCCCCTGAAGTTGGTCAGCGGAATGTCACTCTTGCGGCCACGTTCGCCACGCCGTTCGTTGATCGTGTTTTCGATCTCCCGCATCTGCTTGTAGGCGATGACCAAAAAATTACCTGACCCGCATGCCGGGTCGAAAACTCTGATCCGCGCGAGACGTTTGCGGAGGTTGAGTAACGTGCGAGGGTTGTCACCGGCCTCTTCAAGCTTCATCCGTAGGTCGTCAAGGAACAGCGGATTGAGTACCTTCAAGATGTTCGGCACGCTGGTGTAGTGCATGCCGAGCTCCCCACGCTCTTCGTCATCCGCAACCGCTTGGATCATCGAGCCGAAGATATCTGGATTGATCTTTGTCCAGTCCAGACTGCCGATATGGAGAAGGTAGGAGCGCGCGATCTTGCTGAATCTCGGCACATCCACGCTGCCCGAGAACAGTCCGCCGTTCACATAGGGAAACCCATCGGCCCAGCGGGGCAGCTTCGCGTTCGCCCGGTCCGCGATCTTCGTGTTCATGGCGCGGAAGATTTCGCTGATCACCTCGTGCGTGTTCGAGGAGTCCCGCGCGCTCATCTGCTCGATGGTCGCAGTGAACAGACCTTCACCATTGAAGATGTCGGTGTCCTCCGCGAAGAAGCAGAAGATCAACCGCGCCATGAAGTGGTTCATCTCATGGCGCTGTGCAGCGGCTCCCCAGTCCGGATTGTCTTTCAGCAACTCGACGTACAGTCGGTTCAAGCGACTTGTTGCCCGGATGTCGAAAGAGCTATCGCGGACCTGCTTGACTGTCGTGATTCCGGCGAGCGGCAGGAAAAAGCCGAAGTGATCCGGAAATTGCTGGTAGGTACATGCGACCGTCTCCCCGGTCTCCATGTCCTCGGCTTCGAACCCCTCGCCATCGGTAGCTAGAATGAAGCGTGCTTTCGCCCTGGTCGTTGCCGAGCTGGCCTTCAGTGCAGCCAGCGTCTTCGTCACCTCTCCCGGCTGTGCAACCGCGATGTGAATGTTGTTCGTTTGAAGCACGCCGCCCAAGTCGGACTTGTTCGATGCGCCCGAACGCAGGCGCTTGATCGTCGTCTCCTTGTTTCCGAAGGCTTGTAGGAATGCAAACGGGAACTCCGTTCCATCGAAGGGCTGGAGCGCCAAGTCCGAGACGGCTGATTCAATTTCTACTGCGTTCATGAGGCATCTCGCCGGTGTGGCTCGGCTCCGCTTCCATCCGCCTGCGTGTCAGCAGCGAATGCGGGGCTGCGGGGGGCCACCTTGTATATGGTTGTGCGTGAGACCTTGTAGCGTTCCGCGATCTGACTGACCGGGATGGTCGGGTCAGACATCAGCCGCTTAATCTCCCGAATTTGTCGTGTATCCAGCTTCGGCTTGCGGCCACCGGCCCGGCCTCGTGCACGAGCAGCAGCCAAGCCTGCCCGAGTGCGTTCCCGGATCAGGTTGCGCTCGAACTCCGCCAACGCAGCGAAGACATGAAAGACCAACTTCCCAGCTGCGCTCGTTGTCTCGATCTTCTCGGCGATGCTCTCGAAGCCGATTCCCTTTTCTTCCAACTCGGCGACGATGTGCACGAGGTCGGGCAAACTGCGGCCAAGCCGATCCAGCCGCCACACCACCAGAGTGTCACCCGCTCGCAATGCCTTCAGGCAATGGTCCAGCTCTGGGCGGCCAGCAGTCTTACCGCTCGCGGCCTCTTCGTAGATGGACTGAACTCCCGCGAGGTGCAGCGCGTCGCGCTGCAAGTCCAGGTTTTGGTCATCTGTCGAAACTCGGGCGTAGCCGATCCGTTGATTCATGGACAGTTGCCGGACGATGAAAAAATGACGGGAATTTTAACAGGTCAGCGACCTTTTCGACAGCTATTCGGCATGTGCGCCACCAGTGCTCAGAAAACCACCGTTTTCTGGACGTGGGCGCTTATCAAGTGGCAACCCATCCCGCCCATGTCGTGGGTAGGCGATCATGGCTACTCAGCCATTGCCCGAGTTGGGGATCAATCCAGTTGATGACTGTCAAGCCGACAGCGTGCTGATCGAGCAGCGTTGGTGCCAGCCACAACAACGGCTCGTGATGAAAGACACGGTTTCGTAGGTCACGAATCTGGTTGAGTGCTGCCGAGATGTTGTGCCGCTGCCGTTGTGGTTTCGGGCAGCGGGCAAACACAAGGCGAAGGTCTTTCCAGAGGGAAGTCTGAAACTGCGTATTGAAAAGTGAACTCCAGAAGCCGAAAGTCAACTCGGCCAGTACCTTGTCCGGTGTCTGTGCTTCATGCCTTCGGGCCAGTTTCGCTTTGGCGTTGGCTACTTCTTTGTTCTGCCAGCTAAAGGCCGGATCGCCCACCCAGGACTCCCACCAATCTGTCCGGCCATAGAGCCTGCTCAAGCGGGCATGGATGCCGTTGCGCAAGGCGATCTCCAAGACATTGAGTAGCGGCACCATCGCTTCGGACAGCAGGACGTTGCTGGAATAGTCAGCCGCTGCCCTGGCGACATCGCCACCTCTTGCGGCCCGATAGCGCCCCAGTCGGGCAGGGGAAAAGTGCTTCTCTAGGTCGTTCCAGTTCATTCTTCGTCGTTTTGACTCATCGCGCAGTGCTGCTATACTGTGCGTGCAGCCCTAGGCTCAGTCCTCTCCCAGCCACCATACTGGTGATGACACTAGGTTCGTTCTGGCCCTGTTTGTGCAGGGCCACCCTCATTCCTCAACAAGCCCGCCTACTGGCGGGCTTGTTGTTTCTGGTTCCAACAATCGTAACCTAAGCAGCACATCATGCGCTTAGTTGTGCCCGCAGTGCCGCCTCTGCGGCGTCATCAAAGCCGACGTACCAAGTGCAGGCAATCAACCTGTCCCGGTGCTGCTGGAACTGCCACGCAGCATCGTCCAAAGCCAGCCACGGCTCATGCTCGCGCTCGGCCTGCCTTAACCAGTCGAGGATTTCGCCCTCGCGCCGGGCTGGCAGGTATTTGCCATCAATGCGCGGGGTGATTGGTGTTGCTCCGACGATCCGGGCAGCAATGTCGGGCGAGAATCGCGCCCGCAGGTCATCGAGCGGGAACTGCTCGCGCCACGTCGAGCTGATGACGATCTCCACTTCTGGATGATCGCGCATGACGGCCTCGAAGCGCGGTAGGTGGCAAAACGCTACGTCTGCCGGGGCGGCCTGCCTGTCATACTCGGGGTGCAGCACGCCGTCGAAGTCGAGGAACAGGATCACGTCTTGTCCTCGGTGTCGTCGGCTTTCATTCGCTGCGCAGACCATCGTTTCATCTTCTCCGCCTCAGTGGGGTCGTCCTCTATGGCATCCCAAACACTGGCGAATCGTTGGCTTGTCGCGTCGGCAGGCCGGAACTGGCCCATTGCCACGGCCAGCCAGTAGGCCGCCTGATACTGCGGCCACGCTGCAAACTCTGGATCACCTGCGCGATGCTGGACGCGCTCATAGAGCGTGCGTACTCGGTCAGCGACGGGGCTGTCCGGCTGCTCGATGATGGCGTTCAGCAGCCCGGAAAATGCCTCGCGGTCGCCACAGTTGATAATCTCGTCGATGCCTGCGAGTGACCCCAGCGGATCGCCGGAAAGTCGGACTGACTCCAGCTTCCCCGCCCAGCCCGCCGCAGCAATCTTGTTCATGTCTTCGATGGTTAAGGCCGGGGTAGTTCTGCCCGCACACAGGCCGAGGAAGCTGTCGATGGTCTGCTAGGCTCTCGGACGCTTGCCAGCTCTATCACGTCTGCAACGTCAAGCAATGCCCCGGTCAGGGCATCAGACCGCGCCTGTCTGGTATCGACGCGCATGTATTCATACTTCGGGCTGCAATAGGCGGTCGTGCCGCTGGCAACGGCCAGCGTCTTGATCGCCCATCGCCACCTGTCCCAGTGAGGACGATCCGGCCAGCGGTCACGCTGGGGCCAGTCGTCGGGGCGGTCGAGTGGATGCCGCCCAGCCTCGATGTCGTCCAGCATCTGCCCGAGGACTACCAGCGCCCGTGCCGCATCCGGCGACGGCTCGCCAAGCTCGGCAGTTAGTACAGCAAGCGCAGGGCGTGCTCTGGCGGCTGCTCGCTGTAGGTCGTTCATTCTGGCTCCCCTTTCGTCACCCAGATCGGCAACTCCAGCGGCAGGGCGATTTCGGCCCGGTCGCGGGCCTGCAATTGCGCCCGCGCCCACTGCCCGTCCCGCTCCATCTCTGCCCGCAAGGGCAGGGGATGGGCGGAACCCTCGAACTGCTCCCGGTCGAACAGCACCCCGGCTACGGTCAGCCGCTCAGGCATGGGCCGTTCCTGGCCGTGCTCGCGGACGAACACTTCGTCACCGCGCCGGATGATGTAGCACCCGGTCGGATCAGCGTTCAGCCGCTCCGGCACAGTATCTACAAAATCAGCCCGGTTCTCGTCGAACACCCAGATTTTCATGCGCAACCCTCCCGAATCGACATCGGATGGTGGCAGGAATGTGGCTGCATTGTGGTGAGGTGCCACGCTATTGCCACCATACGCACACACAGCCGCCACAGTGTCGCCACTGTCTTACCAATATCCCGCCACCATCGTCCCACCATGTCACCACCTTGTTACCGTCATCATTGACATCATGCCGCCACCGTCTTTCCACACTGTTCCCACCATTGCCAGTGGCATCATGGCGCGGGAGTGGCAACAGGGGAGTCCTCTTGTGGCGGTTGGGGATCGGCATCCCTCGCTGCCTGTTCCTGCATCACCCGGCGATCCTGTTCGGCCATGCCTTTTGCGCAGGCTTGAGCGAACATTTCCGGCGTCATACCCTGCTCCGCAGCGGCATCCATGTACGCTGCGAACTTCGCTTTGAGTCCAGCGAGCGGCGCAGCCAGCACGGTCAGGCTGAGGTCGTGCTCGAACTGAGCAGCACGCATAAATTCACGCTCGAAAACTTCCCAGCGAGAATCATTCGAGCCGGATTCCGGCGGCGCTTCTTCAGTCTCCTGAAGGTCGCGTAGTTCAGCTATGCGCCTCTCCATTGCCGCCATCGAGTCTTCAATGCGCTTGCGTTCGTGCCTCAGTCTGCGCAACGAGTTTTCCGCAAGGATGCCGCGAAGTAGATTGCCCCAGTAGGTATCAACTCCCTTGCGTTCGAGCGCAGCCGCTGCTGCTCCAAGCTTGACCTGTGGCAGCCGATCCAGCTCGGCAGCCTTCTCCAGATCGCCGCGCTCCAAAGCATCCTCACGCTGCACCGACAGCGTGCGGTGATCCCAGCGTTCATCCAGTCCGGCCTGCTCCATGTGCTTGTTGCCGATCAGTGCCCATTGCTCGCGCCAATATCGGAGCGTCGCTGGCCCAAGTTTCCGGTCGATGAACTCGCGCCCCTTGATCTTCGAGAACCCCTCTGGCGTCAGTTCGCGTGTCGGCATCAGAAGATGCGCGTGCTTGCCAACGGCACCTTTCTTGGAGCCATCCCATGCCTTTGGATCGTCGCCGTGGATGGCGACATCAACCGGTAATCCGTGCTGGTCAGCAACACTTTGGGCAAGATCGCGCACCATCGCTATTTCTTGCTCTGGCGTGAGTCCATGTGGCAGCACGACGATGAACTCGTGCGCCAGTCGCGCGTCCTTGCGAACCTCGGCGGCCTCTACAGCATTCCACAGCGCCTCGCGATGGCTGGCCCAGGACGGCGCACCGGGCGGCAGGACGATTTCCGTGTGACCGATCCGGCGCTTGCGCGTGTAGTCATGTACTACGCCTGTGCGGTAGTCCGTGACGATGCCGCCACTGCGGTAGGCAGCAGCGGCTGTGGCCGAAAAGCTGTGGCCTTGTTTGGCGGCATCCCGCTGTTTGCCCTTCTTGCCGCCGTCGCGGGATATGTAGTTCAGCTCCAGCCGGTACATGCCGCCACCCTCATTGAAAACCTGTTGGCACCGCCTCCCCCATTGAAAGCAGCTTGAGGGGGTCAAGGGGCGCAGCCCATTGCGCGGGCGTTGCGAAGCAATGCGTAACCGCGCTGTTGCGGCAGGCGCAACAGATGAAAACCACCACCATCTTGGCCCCACGCGAGGCGCACAACACACACGCAAATGATACCGCCAAAGGCGCGTTTTTGTCCTCAAAAAATAGTATTTATTGGCGGCGTGGCCGCAAGTTGAAAACTAGATGGCGGCACGTCCGCAGTTGCTCGCAAGCTACGAGCAGAGAAAATTTATTGCTATCCATATATGGACAATAGTCCATGTATCTATTTGATCTACAAAGAAAAATAACTATTTGAAAATACTGGGAAAACAGTCTTGAGAACCTCGGTACAAGAATCAAAAAACATGGACAACCTTGCTTTCAAGGTGCTTTGTAGAGCATTGACTATGCTTTATTTTGTGCAGATAGTTCAGTCTGGTACATGCCACATGGAGCAGAAAGAACGTGCAGCAGGCGGAGGAACAGAAGCGGGGGCGGGGACGTCGCCCGGCCAGTGAACTGGCAGAACAGCGCGAGCGGGAAATCGCTGCGTTGGCAGCAGCCGTGGAGAAACAGCAGAAGCGGCTCGAAGAGCTGAAAGCCGCGCAGCGCCGGGCGCAGAAGGCCGCACGGCGAACCTACATCAACCAGCGCAAGTATGCGGTGGGCGGTCTGGCACAGATCGCCGGGCTGCTGGAAGCCGATCCCGGTTTCGTACTGGGCCTGATGCTGGAAGCGGCGGAACAGCGCGACCGCGACGGCACATGGCCCAGCGCGGTATTCGAGAAGTACAAGCGCCGTGGCGATCAGGTTCTGGCCGAGCGTGCTGCTGCACGCAAGCGCCGCAAATCCACTGGCGACGACGATGATGACGATGACGTGGAGTTCGGCCCGGCAGCCGTGTCCATGCAGGAAAACCGCTATCAGGAAGGAGCACACTAAATGGCCGCCGCCGATCCATCCATGCCCTTTTCGCCCTGCGATTCCGCCGCAGGCGCTTGCACTGATGTCAGCGTCGGAATCCTTGAGTGGATCTTCGGCGGTGTCATCTCAAAACTGACACAGGGGGCCGATCCTGACACTGTTGATGCCAGCGTCAGCGTGATGGCTTCGATCTTCTCGGTCTTCAACTCGGGCCTGCTGGTTGTCGCCAGCTTGATCGTCAGCTACGTCGCCATCATGGGCGTTACCAACACGGCCAACGAGGGAGAAGCGATGGGCCGCAACTGGTCGTCGCTCTGGACGCCTGTGCGGATCGTCTCGGGTGGCAGCGTGCTGCTGCCGACCACCAGCGGCTACAGCTTCATTCAGCTCATCGTGATGATGTTTGCCTTGTGGGGAGTGGGCTTCGCCAACACCCTGTTCAAGATCGGCACAGAGAACGGGATCATCAACGGCGCACTGACTGCGACCAGCGCCCAGATGGGACTCGGAAGCGGCGCAAAGCCGAACCCGAACTATCCGCTCTACGACATCCGCCAGTTTGCGCAGGAATACCTGGCTGTCGCATGGTGCAAGCGCACCGTGAACGCATCGTTCGCCGATTTCGGCGGCGGCACGCCGAACGTCAGCGCAGCCGGGACACCTGACCAGACCATCGACGAAGGCGGCAGCAAAAAAGCGATGATCTATCAGGCGAAGGATCGAAATGCCGTCACCAATCTGGGTGGCGGTGTGCCGCTTTGCGGCTCGGTGAAGGTCTATAGCTATTCGGCTCCGGCTGCCATCGCCGCCGAAACCACCACGTCAGCGGCGTCCATCTTTGATCCGGCCAAGATTCAGGACAACGCCACGGCCATGTCAGCAGTCCGTGTCGCCGCTTTGAACGCCAAGGCGACCGCCGTCAACAAGGTGATGCAGGACATTGAGCAGTGGGTTGGTGAATGGCCCGCCACCATCAACGAATCCGGCTGGGAGAACGTCACGAGCGACCGTTTCAACCAGATCGTCAATCAAGCCCAAAGCACCCTGACCGCAAGCCTGACTGCTCAGATTGCAGCCGACACCACGCTGCAACAGATCATGCAGAAGTACGTCACTGACATCACCAAGGATGGCTGGGCAATGGCAGGCGGCTTCTATCAGCGTCTTGGGGGTATCAAGGAAGAGTTGGCCCGCATCTATGCTGAAAGCGTTGCGCAGGCTACCTCACCGAACCTCAACACGCTGCCGCAAGGGCCGCATTCATCGCTGGCTGCCAACAGCTATACCACGGTCTACAACGCCGTCATCAGCAAATCCGTGAGCGGTGCAAGCTACAGCACACCAGACACGCCACGGGCCGCCGATCTCAAGTCCAATTTGATTCCGGCCAGCTTGGATGACCTCAGCATCGACACGCTTGGCAGCCGTGGTGACAGCTTCATGTCGGGCTTCATTCAGTGGGGCATGGAGCGTGTGACCAGCACCATGATCGGCACCGATGGCGACGTGGACGCCATTGCTCGCATCAAAACCACCGGCGATGTGCTTGCGCTGCTGCAATCGACGGGTTTTGCTGCCGACCGGCTGATCCACACCTCGCTTTCTGGTCTGAAAGCCGCTGCGGCAGCAGTGGGCAGCGTCAGCTTCATGGGCAACAAGGTCGATGCCACACCGTTGGCCGATACGTTCTTGCAGTGGGTCATTTATAACTTCTTGACCCCGCTGGCCGAAGTCACAACGTGGCTCGGGCGGCTCGCGTTCTATTTCGGCGTGTTCCTGCCGAGCCTGCCGTACACCATCTTCATGATCGCAGTGGTGGGCTGGCTGATGGCGGTACTCCAGTCGATCATTGCCGCACCGCTGTGGGCCGTCATGCACATGACGCCTGACCGCACCTTCGTCGGCAGCCAGACGCAGGGCTACCTGCTCCTGCTGTCGCTCTTCATCCGCCCGGCGCTCATCATCACCGGCCTGTTTGCCGCGATGATGGTCGCCAATCCGGTGGTTGGGTACATCAGCAAAGCCTTTTGGGCGATGTATCACGCCAACGTCACCTCGGCGGAGTCTCTGGGCTGGTTCATTGAGTTCTTGCAGTGGAAGAACTGGCTCATCGTGTACGGATTCGTCCTGCTGCCCGTGATGTACATGATTTTCGGGCTGTCGCAGACCCTGCCGGACACCGTGCTGCGCTGGATCGGCGCGGGCATCAGCAGCATGGGCGAAACCCAGGCGACCGAGCAAATGCGGGCCAACTCGGAAAAATACGGCCCAAGCGCGTTGCAGGGTGGAACATCACCTCGCGGCAAAGACGATGCAGGCAATAGCAATCGCCTGAGCGGAGATCATGGCGGCGCTGGCAATCTGGGTGGCCCACGTAACCCATCTGGCGGCGGCGGAGGCCGCAGCGGTGGTGGCAACTATCCGCGCCTGTTGAGTGCCAACGGCCAAGGGGTTGCACCCCAGCAGCACGATGCTGCGCCTACCACGTCTGCATCAAGCGGTTCCGCAGCGCCCAGTGGGTCAACGCGCAGCACTGCCGCGGCGTCAGCCAGCGCCGGGTCATCACTCAATACCGGATCGCAAGGCGTTACCGGTACCCGCTGGGGTAACAGCGAAGACATCACCGACGCGGAATTCATCGAAGTGAAAGACACCCCGCGATCTTCTGCTGCACGCCCTGCATCCACTGGGGAAACTGCGGAAAAAGCCAGCAACGCCGTGCTCGCTCTTGGCTCCGCTGGTGTCATCAGTTCAGTTTCGGCGGATACCGCAGACAGTGACGTTGGCGGGAACGCTCCCGCTCTGCATTACGACACCCGCTATATCCCGCCGCCTGCCAGCACGGCTGATAGCGGCACCACAGTTATCAATCACGGCGACACAGCCGCTGATGGAGGGCAACCGGCATGAGCTATCAGTACGACTACACCGCCGAGGCGAATGGTCATGTCATCGGACTGCGGCGCGGATATGAGCAAGGGCACGCTGCTGGTCATGATGACGGCTGGAATGCAGCGGTTGCGGAATGGAACGCGCAGATAAAAAACCAGTGGGAGCCGCTCGTTGATCGGCTGACCGCCGAGCGCGACGAAGCCATCCGCGACCGCGACGAGCTGCTGGAGCGCGTTCGCCATGCGGGCCAGCAGACCCACAAATGGAGCAAGGCGTTTTACAGCCTGTTGTGCGCCCTCGATTCGGCGCTGGAGGTGCTCCAGGACGCACCGCAGGAGATGCGCACCCGGATGATGCTCGATCTCGCCAAGCGTGCCGAGTACATGCACGGCAAGGGCTGGATCGACTCGATGCCGCAGGACAACAGCGTCCTGCGTTCCCGCGCACGTCCAACCGCTGACCAGCTTCGTGGATGGTGGGATCAGGTTCTCCACCACGCCAAGAAGGCGGCGGAAACAGACCAGTCCCCCAGTTCATAAGGAAGGAGCCGTAGATGCCTCATCAAGAAGTTTCGCCCGGAAACGGGCGTGGATTGAAACCCGATACCGCCGTGCTGGCCGTCCTGCTCGCAGTTGCAGACGCCGTGCTGGCCCAGCGCAAACGCCGCAAACACCCTCGGAGGGCTTTCGGATGAACCTCAAGAACGGCGCGAAACGCGCAGCCAAATTCACGTTCGTCGATATGCCGCTGTCCATTCTCGGGTGGCGGCAGATCAAGGCCAACAATGGCTACATCCGCGATCTGTGGCGCACGCTGCGCAACCCGCAGTGCCCGGAGTGTGGGCGCGGTGTGATGCACCTGCCTGCCGATTCCCAGCCTGATGACAAGGCGCTTTATGGCTGGGAATGTTCGGCGCGGTGCGGTTTCCGTGTGCTAGCACCGGAAGACCCTGCCGAAATCCGCCGCATCGTGCAGGCACGATCCGAGACACGCGGCAAGCAACGATTGGCGTTTCTCGGCGACCCTGAGCGCGACAAGCTCATCGCCAGCCACCTGCGCAAGTCCCGCGCCTATTGGGGGGTCGTCGCCTTCGTATTCCTGATGGCCGTGTGGCAACTGGCCGTAGGCGCATCGCTGATGGTCGTCTTGAGCGTGCTGTCCATGTGCCTACCGTTCTCCATCCATGCGATCCGCTGGAGCTATCGGGCGTGGCAAGTGCGCTCCGGCACGCTGTTCGTGGAAGGCGCTTTCGGGCGCTACGTCTGCGACATGCTTTGGGTTCGGGGGATGCAGTGATGGGAGCCTCGATCCGCGCATTCCTGCTGCGCCTCGGCCGCGAGCGTGTCACCAAGGTGCTCTGCATCGTGGCCGCCGTGGCGGCTTTCATCCACGAGTACCGGCAGCTCGACAACCCAGCGCTACACGATCTGGTGGCTCCGCTGGCTCTCGCCATCGTTGTTCCGATCCTGTACCTGACGCCGCTTGTTTGGCTCCTGTTCCGCTATCTCACGAGGCCCGTCCATGAAACCCGCTGAAAGCTATCTCGTATTGCGCGTGTCGTGGCTGCGCGAGCACGACCAGGTCATCGGCGAGCTGGTCGAGCTGTGGCTCGACCGGCAGGCCAAGCAGCAGCCTGACCCCAAGCCCACCAAGCCCATGCGCATCAGGGCACAGCACAACAGCGACATCAGGAGCCATGCTCATGCATAGCAAGCACCTCATCACAATTACTGCGGTGGCGTTTTCCAGCATCGTCTGCGCCCAGATGCCCGTCCCGCTGCTCGACAACGAGCCAGCCGCACCCAACGCAGCACTCTGGGCCGTGGCTGGCCCGATGTTGCAGGCCGCGCTGGAGTGCCGCGAAGACCTGCCCGACCATCCTGCCACCCGTGCCATGCTGCCGCGCAAACCGGCTGGCGAGGAACAGCACTACCGGCTGACGCCGCCCAGCGGATTCAACGTGTTCGGCCTGCCTGTGGCCGAGATCGAGGTCTGGGTCGATGATGGCAGCGGCGATCTTGGCCATAGCTACACCTCGCACATCCGTGGCAGGACGCTGGCCGAGGTCGCCAAGGCTGCCAAGCTGAACAAGGGCAAGAGCTTCCCCAACCGCAAAACCAAAATGGGCAGCCTGATGGCCGATCAGCCATTTGGCCCGGAATCGGTGCAACTGACCTGCACCATCGACGGCACCTACGCCGCCCACGAAAACGAGTACCGGGAGCCATGACCATGCGCAACAAGCTGCTTGTTCTGGCCGCACTGGTGGCCGTGACTCCGGCACTGGCCGACACCTGCATGGTGTCCCCCACCGAAAAGCAAACCGTCTCCGGGCGCTTCGGCAAGTTCCGGGGCGGCGGCGCAGGGAACTTCGGTAGCGCCAATCAGAAGCCGCACATGCACGATGGTCTGGACTTCTCGACCAGTGGCGCGTCGCAGCCGCTGTACGCGACGACAGACGGGGTGATTACTTTCATCGGCAATCGGCGCTCGGCAGGCAACGCCATCTTGATCGAGCGCAGCAACGGTGACGTGGTGGCGTACTACCACATGAGCGGCTTTGCCACTGGCTTAAAGAAGGGCATGGAGGTCAAGGCAGGGCAGTACATTGGCTTGTCCGGCAACACGCCCAGCGACAAGATGGTGAAGCACCTGCACTTCACCTACGGCACAGCGCAGAAAGACGAGGCTCGTGCCAAGGCTTTCACTCAGAGCGCATCGAAAGGCACCTTCAACCCCGGCCAACTGCCGTTCGCGTTCAATCAGCAGCAGGGCATCGGCTGGAAGACCGACCCCGCCCCGTATTTCTGCGCAACGTTCCCGATCCAAGACGGCAATCCGCAGCACTACCCGATTCTGGGCAAGGACACGAAGGAGCAGCACGCGATCCTGTTTGGCAGCGTCCCTCCGGGCGGCGTGGCTCCGAACGTCAAGTTCGAGCCAGCGCAAGTCGCGGCGGCGAATGCGGACGCGGCGCTGGCCGCTGCCGAGGGCAAGTCGCCTGCCGAGTGGCTATCTGACACGGATGGCTACGGCGCTTTGCCGACTGCACCCATCGGCGGTTACGACACGATGAGCACACAAGAAATGCTGCTGACCGAGGCCGGACGCCGGTTCAGCGACGCCGAGTGGAACAACAGCGTCACCAAGGTATCCAGCCGGGCACTCTGGTCGGATTACGTCCATGCCGTTGGTGTCGGCAATTACATGGCCGAAGCGGTGTGCCGCAAGAAGGAACGGGTGGAAGCCCTGCTGGCCACTTACACGGCGCAGAAGCTCGCACGACAGCGCGAGCAGACTGCGGCAGCACATGATCGGGCGCAGCGCGGCGGCGTATTGCGCAGCATCCAATAGTGGAGGGAAGCAACATGTTTGTGTTTCTGCACCCTGACATAATGCAGCGCCTCTGCACAGAGCGAGAAGAGCGTCAGAGGTTTGTCCAGGCGATGCGATCATGCCCTGGCGTGATTCTGGAAATGCTGCCGTTCGCGCCCAGAAAGCGCAGGCCGGAGCCTAGGATCGTGCTGATCCCATCCAGTTGCCGACGACAGCGGGAGTACCGCCGCGAGGAACTGGTCATCTGTTGCGACCGATTCGATCTCATCGAGAAAATCACACTGCTGGCGTACATCTCGATGCTCCAGATGCGGATCGAGCTGGAGGTCATGGAGGGGCAGTAAGCCTACCCCTGCTGGGCCTTCATGATTGCGGCGGCAGCAACAGCCGCCGCTTCGTTGTCGGCAGCCTCACGCGCCCACCAGGCTGGCTGGGCTGCTGCACTCGACAGCGCCCCGGCTGCCCACATGGCAAGCTCCTTGTCACCCAGATTGACCGCCTGAGTGAATACTGCGCCAAGCTGCCGCAGCTCGTCGGCCAGTTTCTGATACTCGGCAGCGGTCGGCATCACTCACCTCGGCCCTTTTTGCCCGCCTTCGGCGCAACGCCTGCCGCAGCCAGCCGCTCTTCCAGGCTGGCAAGCTGCCGCTGAACATCGCCAGCCTTGGCGAGCTGGCCCTGAAGGTCAATCACCTGCTGCTCGGCCTTGGCAAGAGCAGAGCGAGTCTCGCGAAGCTCAACCTCCATGCGCGTCGCGTGCTCGGCACGTTCCTCCAGACGGCCAACCTTCAATTCCAGCGCCCGATTTGCCTCGCGCAGCGCGGCAAGCTCATCGGCGCGTACAGCGTCCTGCGCTTCCAGTCGGGCGATTTCTTCGGTCGCCTCGGCCAGTTCGGTCTTCATTGCGTTCACGCGGGCCTCCGCATCCTTGCGCACCGCCTCGGACTCCACCCGCGCCTGCTGGGCTACCTCGGCGTAGATGCTGCGCACGAGGTCTGCCCCGCGTGCCAACAGGGCGTCCGGCACTTCTACGGCAGCCTCTTCGCCTTTCTCGCGCCGGGCCTCCCAGTCAGCCAGCATCGGCTTGAGCGTAGTGAACGATCCGCCGACCCGCTGCTGGATCAGCCGGAAGGTGGGCTTGCCGCCTGCGGCGACGATGGCATCAGCGGCAGCATCAACTGCCTGTTGAGTGACGACTTGCTGCATGGCTACCTCCTTTACATCGTAACATCGTAACGTGTTACGTTATGATAACGTAACAGTAATGAAGGGACAAGAGGAAACAGCCTTTGCTCCCGCTGGTCGCTGCGCGTCCGCCCGTGGATAACGGCAAGCCGTTACCCACCGGCCTCCTTGCGGCTACTCGCATTTTTCAAATGCCTGATGGGCTACTTGCTGACGCCTCGCTGCGCTCGTTGTCGGCCAGCCGACAAGCGCGGAAAGCTGCGCATTCCCGCCTTGCCGACCGGCTCCGCTGGAAAACAGCCAGAAACGGCCTGTAGTGAGTCATTGCGTGCAGGCAATAGGGGGCATGGCCCGCTACGAGAAAACGCCGCACAGAGCGATTCTGGGTGTTTGCTGAAGGATTCCTGCGAAGGGGCAGGGTCAAGGGGTTGGTGCGGCCCGCAGCGAAGCGAGGACACGGCCCCTTGACGCTGAACCGTAGCGGACAGCCTGTGCGAGTGGGGGCAGGGACGAAGGGCGCAGCCCGCCACCCCTGCTCCCCGAGCCTCACGGCGGCGAGTGGCCCCCGGCAGGGCCGCCGGAGGCGTATTGGAAACAGCAGACGCCAAGTAGCCCATCCAGCATTTGAAAAATGCGAGTAGCCGCAAGGAGGCCGGTGGGTAACGGCTTGCCGTTATCCACGGGCGGACGCGCAGCGACCAGCGGGAGCAAAGGCTGTGGGGAACTCGCTTGCGAGTTATCCACAGTGCTCTTCTGGTAATAAGAAGGTAAAAAGAAGGTAAAGAGCGGTCGAACGCCCGGAAAGCCATATCTGGCGCGGGTTTTCAGAGGGGGGGAGCGACGCTATGCCACTAAAGCGCGACGCTATGCCACTAAAGCGCGACGCTATGCCACTGACGGCGCGACGCTATCCCGATGGTGGGAGCCACATAGCAAGCTGCGGCTTGCCCTTGGTGCTGTCCTCGAGGCAGCCCTTGGCGATGATCCCCAGCCGCTCCAGCTCGCGTACAGCGCGGGTTAGAGCGTCCCGGAAGTCGCGCATCCGCCCGCTGTACTCCATCTGTGCCTTGAGGCCGTCCAGCGCGTACCACTGCACCGGGTTGGCGCTGGTGGCGATCAGCCGTTGCAAGGTTTTGGCCATGTCCAGCCCACGCCCGATCTGCATCCGCTTATCCCAGTCGATCAGGCTGTATTCCCGGTTGCCAAACATCACTACCCACCGTGGGTCAAGGATGTAGGTGTACGTCTCGCTCTCGCCGTCGTAGTTGAGACCCTTCAGGATGTTGAAGGACTCCATCTTGCCCACGGTGTAGCGGGTTGAACCGTCTGGCTTGCGTGCCTCAAGGAACAAGATACCTTCGCGCAGTCGCTTCATGCTCCGATAGAGCCAGTCGTACTGGGTGCTGCCGATACTGCCCGGTTTGATCTTTCTCAGCAGCTTCTTGCGGTTCAGCGGCACAGGCGTACCCAACGGGAACGGTTGAGCGAAGGCGATCAATGCCATGATGAGGTCGCCGTCTGCTTCGTCCAGTTGTTCCCCGGTGTATTCCAGCACGCAATCCCGCCGTGTCACCATCACGGCTTGCCGATGGAATTTGCGTTTCCCTCGTGCGATGGGAGCAATGAGGCTCGATCTGTTCAGATGGTTTGGAAAGGCTCCAATATCGAAGCCAGGCAAGAACATCTGGCGGGGTTCATTTGCTGCCCGCTGCTCTGCCTGCTCTGCTACCTCGGCGGCTTTCTGCTTGATCCACGCCAGCGGATCGCGCTTGACCGTGGCTTCTGCCACGCCAGCGTCCAGCAAGCTGCCCAAGCTGCGCATCGTCGAATCCTGACCTTTGGCCTGCGGGAACGCGGCGATCAGGGATAGACAGCGTTGTTGCTGGCAGCGCGAGCGGCAGCGGCCTTCTGTTCGAGCCACGCATCAATCTCGTGCTCAAGCCAGCCGACAACTCTTTTGTTAAGCTGGATGGATACCGGGAATGTCGGATCACCACGCGAGATGCGCCAGAGAGTCGTCTCATTGATGTCGCCCAGCTTCTCGCAGACTGCCTTCTTGCGTAGAATTCTCATCGTCTTTACCCCTGCATTTCGATTGAATGCAGGCAGTCTCGGACGGCGGGCCGGTCTAGGTCACGGATTCCCAGAAGGGAATTTTTGCAGCAAAAAATCCGGCGGCAGCGATGCCGGACAGGCAAGCGATGTGCGGGCCTCGCTCCGGGTAGCAGCGGTTAAAGTGTATATGGAAGTGACTACAAGATGAGTGATAACAGAGGCAATGCCGCTTCCACACACGCTTTATGGCTAGATTTCTGGTTTAACGTCTGATCTTCCTTCCCTGGCAGTACCTGTGGCCCTGAAGCACCCTGGCATGACCAAGGTTCTCCAGGGCCACAGGCTTTCTGGCGGTAATGTCGGTCAGGTGCGCCTGCATCACCCCCAGACTGACTCCGCTCCATGGACTGTGATCCGCCGCCTTCCCCGGCAGCCTTCAAGCAGGGCTGGCGCAATGGGCTGCGGCATGGCGCAGAGAGCAGTGATTACGTTTTTGTCATCCGTCGGCTGCGCGCGAGCCGCTCATCGAGCAGGGTGGGCCGTCCGTCGCGGTCCAGGGCCGTCAAGAGGCGCGCTTGGAACCAGGGTAAATCCCGAGCCGATCCGGCGCGTTGGCGCTTCAAGTTTACGTTGCGTCATGGTTTACGCTTTCTGTCCTCAGGCCAGAGCGCCAGTCCGGCCGTATTCATGGAGCCAGCATGTCCGCCACTATCGTTTCCGATGATCGCATAGATACCCCGCAAGGCCAGTTGGCCGTCCGGCAATGGCAGCCGGCGCAGGGGCGGGCGGGCTTGGCGCCGATTGTTCTGCTGCATGATTCGCTGGGTTGTATTGCCTTGTGGCGAGATTTTCCGGAACGGCTGGCGGCTGCAACAGGCCGATGCGTGATTGCCTATGACCGGCTGGGCTTCGGGCAGTCCGACCCGCATCCCGGGCAGTTGTCCATGGATTATGTGCAGGATGAGGCCAGGACTTTCCTGCCGCAGGTCTTGGCACGGTTGCAGGCGGAGTCCTTCGTTGCGCTGGGCCACAGCATCGGCGGTTGCATGGGCATTGCCAGCGCAGCACAGCATGCCCATTGCCAGGGCTTGATCGCGATCGCCGCGCAGGCCTATGTGGACGATCGCATCGTGGCGGGGATAGTCGAGGCCAGAGATATGTTCGCGGATCCCGCACAGTTCGCGCGCCTGGAGCGGTATCACGGCGCGCAGGCGCGCTGGGTGCTGGAGTCCTGGGCAGGCACCTGGACGTCTTCGAGCTTCTCCAGCTGGAATCTGGATACCGAATTGCCACAGGTGCAATGTCCGGCCCTGGTGCTGCATGGCGATCGCGATGAGTATGGATCGCTTGCGCAGCCGCAACGTATTGCGGAGCGTGTCGGCGGACCGGTGACTTTGACGGTGCTGGAGGATTGCGGCCATATTCCGCATCGGGAAAAGCCGGAGGTTTTGCTGGGCACTATCGGGCCGTGGCTGGCCCGGATAGGGTAGTCAGGCCGCAGCGTCCTCGTGGGGGCTGGCATGTAATGCTGCAGGTGGCGCCAGCCGGTGTGCATAGTGCTCCCGGCTCAGGGTTTCCGACATTTGCGGGATGCCGGTCAGGCGTGCCAGTTGCGCTTCCCTGTCTTCCAGGAAGAGCGATGCGCCGATGGCATCCACCAGCCGGGGCACCAGCTTGGAGAGGCTGGAGATGTCTCCGACGCTGCGCGCGACTCCGATATGCGCCGCGTAATTGAAGATATGTATTTTTTCCAGCCAGGGCGCAGTGCCCGGTGTGCGTTCCTGCAAGGCGAAGCCTGGGCTGAGATAGGGAAATCGGGCCAGCGGGTTGCCTGAGTGGCGCGCCTCGGGGACGCGGTCGCTCCAGGTGGCTGCCTGTGTGATCCAGGGCTGGAGTTCAGGACGTAGCGCCAGATCGGTGTCAAAGCCCGTGCCGCACAACAGATGATCGAATTCGTGCGTTGTCGCCCCCGCCCGAATGGCGATCCGGCCTGATTCTGAATGGACGCTTGCCAGCGGCGCGTTCAGGTGCAGGCGGAAGTTTTCGTGGCGTGTGGCCCGTCCGACGGATTGAACCGGGGGCGGTGAACCTTGGTCCAGATAGTGCGTGGATATTTGCCAGAGTACTGCATCCGGGAGCAGGTGGGCATATTTGGCGCCGGGATAGGCTGCGGCCGCGAATTTGGCAATGGTTACGATTTCCGGGCGGCGTGACAGCATGTCCACCTGCCGCGCGCCAGCCTCCAGCGCGAGGGCGGCCATGTCGAATGCCGAGGTCGAACTGCCGATGACGCCGATGTGGCGGCCTTGGAGTTGCCGAGTGTCTATGTGTTCAAGGCTGTGGTGGTAGCGGTCTTTGGGCAAGGCCTGCCGAATGAGCTCGGGAATCCGTGGCTGGCCGCTACCTGCCAGGCCCGTGGCCAGAATCAGGCGTCGGGTGGTCAAGGTACGAGCCCCGCTGGCGGTGGCAAGCGTCAGCACCAGCAGCGAGCCTGCGGGACGAACGGCTGTCAGCCGGGTCTGGTAGGTGACGGGCAGTTCCAGGGTGTCGCGAAACCAGTCGAGGTAGGCTGCCCAGTCAGCGGTTGGGCATTTTTCCAGGGCGCTGAAAGCGGCTTCCCCATGACGGGCACGATACCAGGATGCTAGCGAAAGCTCGGGTACGCCCAGTTCCGGGCCGGGGTTGATCAGTGGTGTGCGTAGATTGGGCATGTAGGCGCGGGTATGCCACACGCCTTGTGCGTTTTCAGGCGCGGCATCGAGCAGGCGGATCCGGGAGATGCCTGCGCGTTTCAGTCCGAAGGCGATGGATAGCCCGGCCTGGCCCGCACCGATGATCACCACATCGGTATCGCTGCCTTCCTGTGGGGGCACCCAGTCCGGGGGAAAGCCGCCGATACTGTCCAGGGCGGTTCGTACCTGGGCGGCGTGGGCCGGGAGGCCCTGCGTGGAATCAGTCATGATGGCTCAGTCCGTAGTGCCCGCGCAGTGTTTTTGTCGTGTATTCCGTGCGGAACAGGCCGCGCTGTTGCAGCAGCGGCACGACATGGTCCACGAACTGTTCGGCGCCCAGGGGCAGCTCGGCAGGCATGATATTGAAACCATCGACAGCGCCGGAACGGAACCAGGTTTCTATTTTGTCCGCCACTTGTTCCGGTGTGCCGGTGATGGTGGCGTGTTCCCGCACGGAGTTGATTTCATGCAGGATATCCCGCACGGTGTAGTGGTTTTCCTTGGCGGTGCGCAGCACCGTGGCAGAGTGCCCGACGCCGTTCAGGGCTTCGGCAGGGATCTGGTGCCAGGGCAAGGGCTCATCCAGGCCGGTAGCGAGCACTTCCGGGGGAAGTTCGACAAAGGTGGACAGGCGGGCAAGGCCAGGGCTGACCGGAATGCGCTCCAAGAGATCCCGTGCGCGGCGCTGGGCTTCTTCTTCCGTGGAGCCGATGATAGTGACCAATCCGGGCAGAAGCTTGATGGTATCGGGAGAGCGCCCATGGTGGGCGGCACGCCGGCGGAGTTCCTCCCGATAAGCGCGAGCGCCGTCCTGCGTGGGTTGGGTGGAATAGACCGCATTGGCGTAGCGGCCAGCCAGGTCGGTGCCGCCTTCCGAGCCGCCGGCCTGGATGATGACGGGATGGTGCTGCGGGCTGGGCGGCACAATCAAGGGCCCGGCCACCTGGAAGTGGTCGCCCTGGTAATGGATGGGGCGTACTTTGGTTGCGTCGATATATACGCCGGATTCGGCGTCGGCCACGATGGCGCCATCCTCCCAGCTGTGCCAGAGCTGGCGCACGATTTCCACGAACTCCCGGGCACGGGCATAGCGCTCCTGCTTGGGCGGCGCGGCAGGCAGCGAGCTATTGCGGGCCTGCTCGTCGCCAGCGGTCACCACGACGTTCCAGGCGGCCCGGCCACCACTGACATGATCCAGGCTGAGCAGCCGGCGCGCCAGGTTATAGGGCGTGTTGTAGGTGGTCGATACGGTGGCGATCAGGCCCAGATGCGAGGTGTGTGCCGCAATGTAGGGCAGGCTGACGGTTGGGTCCAACGGGCGGAAAGTCCGGGATCCGGCAACGGGCGACCAGGAGGCCGTGTCGGCCAGAAAGAGTGCGTCGAGGTGGCCGCGCTCGGCAATTTTTGCCAGTTCGACGTAATGTTCGACGGTGATGAAACTGGCCGGATCCCGGTAGCCCGTACGCCAGCCGCTGGCGTAGATGCCGCCAGGAATCGGGTTTAGGTTGAGGATGACATGTGAGGCTTGCGACATGGGAATTTTTTCTGGGAAGGAATGGATATGCCTAGAAGAAAAAGCGGGGCAGCGGCGCATCGTTGACATGCAGATCGCCGATGGCCCTGGCTTTGAAGGCGGGCGGGTTGTGGCTGGCAATGGTGCGGGCGTTGCGCCAGTGGCGGTCCAGCGCCAAAGTGGTGCTGGTGGCTGAGGCGCCTGCGAGATCGAAGAGCCGTGTCGCAGCACGCGTGGCGAGGTCGTCCACGAGCAGCTTGGCCTGGGCCGCGGCCAAGGAGGCCGCCTGCGCTGCTTGCGCGGTCTCGGCCTCGGTGAGCCGGGCGCTGCGGGCTGCCTGCAGGGTGTCGATGGTCTGGGCGGCAGTCCGAATGGCGGCGCTGGCGGCAAATGACCAGGTGGAGAGATAGCCGATGCCTTCCAGCAGCAAAGGATCCTGGCGTGCGCTATCGGTCGTGCCGTGGGGGAAGTTGCGCGGGCGTTCCTGCAGGAGCCGGGTCGCATCGTGCAAAATGCCGTCAATCACGCCAGCGACCGCCGTTGTCAGGTAAAGCTGGGCAAAGGCGCCTTGTTTGGGCACGGCGCCAGGGCGGGCCATATCTTCCACCAGGATATCGGCGTCAGGAATAAAGACATCCGTGAAAACAGTGGTGCCGCTGCCCGTCAGGCGTTGACCGAAGCCATCCCAGTCGTCGATCAGCTCTACGCCTGGCGCTTGGGCCGGCACCATGACCCAGTGCTGGTGGCCCGCCGTATCGTATGCAGTGACGAACAGCCAGTCGGCATAGATGCAGCCAGTGCTGTAGAACTTGCGCCCGTTCAGGCGCCAGCCGCCAGCGATTTTGTGCAGCAGGCTGGCACCGCCCTTCGAGATCGGGCCGGTACGTTCGCTGTTGGCATCACCCAGCAGGGCACCGTCGGCAATGTGCAAGAGCCATCGCTGGCGCAGCGCGCCCGGCGGCAAACTCAGGATGATTTCAACGAACAGAAAGTGGTTGCGCAGGGCATGGGCGGCGTTAGGGTCGTGCGCCGCAATGAGGCGCACAAAATCCAGCAGTTGCGGAACCGTCCAGCCTGGGCCCCCCAGCTCTGCAGGCAGGCGCAGGGTTCCCAGCCCCCATTGCGCAAAGGTGCGCAGTTCGTCGAACAGCAAGGTGCGCTGCTGTTCGCGTGCGACCGCGCCCTCACGCAGCCGGGTGAGCCAGTGCTGCAATCCGGGCTGTTCAATGAATTGCGCGTTGTGGATCAGTGAAAGCGGTGCCGGCGCGTGGGTAGCGATACTCGGACTGGCCAATTCTGGCTCTGACATGGGGCAGGTTCCTGGGGACGGAAAGGCAACGGTGGAAAGCCGGGGCGGTGTCATGGCCTTTAACGGTCTAGCCAGACGTCATAGGCAATGGGGCCGGGATAGCTGCGCAACGGGGCGAAGGTGGTGTCGGCGTTCCTGACAGCGCTCGTGGCTGCAATGTTCTGGAATTCCTCGACAATGGGCAGCGCCAGCTTCAGATCCTTTTGCGTGTAGTCCGCCAATTGGCGAATCAGCTCGGTGCGTTGTGCGGGGTCCAGGGTGTGGCGCTGCTGGCGGTTCAGCGCATCGACTTTGGGGTCGGAGAGACGGCTGAAGTTGATGATGCCTTTGGTGGGCCACAGCAGGTTGAGTGCTGCGCCAACATCGAAGCCGGCCACCGTCACGTGGAAGATCGAGTAATCCCCTTTGTCGCGGTGGATGAAACCCTGTGCCTCGTCCGCGTTTTCAATGACCAGTTGGATGCCGGCTTTTTGCAGCAGCAGTTGTTGAGCCGCTTCAGTAAACAGTTTCTGGCGGCCGGTAAAGCCGCGGTTTAGCAATTTGAGCTCCAGGGCCTGGCCCTGGGCATTGGTGCGCACGCCGGCAGCGTTGCGGCCCGTCCAGCCGGCTTGATCCAGCAGTTGGTTGGCACGGTCGGGATGGTTGCCGTAGCTGCCTGCATAGCTGGGATCGTAGAACGCCGAGTCGGGGGCGATTTGCGACCAGGCATGTGCGCCGTTGCCACGGTAGATGGCTTTGACCAGGGTTTCCAGATCCAGTGCTTCGATGATGGCTTCGCGCACGCGAATGTCGGAGGTGCCGAAGCCGTCAGTATTGAAGAACCAGGTCCAGGGCACGATATTGCCGGTGCGTTCGATATAAACGTAGGCCGGATTGTCCTTGACCAGCGGGACATCATCCGGCCCCAGGGTCGTGATGAAATCCACCTGGCCTGAGGTCAGCAGGCCTGTGCGCACGGCAGGGTCCGGCACCCAGTTGAAGACGATTTGATCCAGATATGCCGGCCCATCGTGTCTGGCGGTGGGCGGAGCCCATTGATAGCGGTCAAAACGTTTGAAAACGAACTTCTGATCCGGCACGACTTCCACTAGTTCGAAGGGGCCTGTGCCTTTGAGCAGTACGCCACCTTGTTTGGCTTCGGCCTTGCTGATGGAGCTGGGAGAGGCAATGCCGGTGGCGTTCGATGCCAGGCTGGATAGGAAAATGGCGTCCGGTTGATTGAACCCGAAGCGGATGGTGTAGTCGTCGATCACATCCACGCTATCCAGGAATTCGGCCCAGTTGCGTTTGGGGGGCGTTAGCGTGAAGGTGTTGCTCAGCAGTTTGTCGAAGGTGGTTTTGACGGCCTGGGCATTGAATTTGTCGCCGTCCTGAAAAACGACGTCCTCGCGCAAGGTGAAGGTATAGACGAGGCCATCAGGTGAAATTTCCCAGGATTTGGCCAGCCAGGGATGGTAGTTGCCTGCGTCATCGGCTTTGACTAGGGATTCGAACTGGTTCTGGAACAGCGGAATCCAGCTGTTGTTATGTGACAGCAGGCCGGCCTGTGGCCAGCGATCAAAGGCGACGCGTAGCGTACCGCCATGTTTGGCGCCGGGCTCCACCCGTTTGTCCTGAGCGTGCGCGGGCGCCAGCGTAGAGAGGGAGAGAAGGGCACCCAGTGCCAGGGAGAGCAGCTTGTGTTTCATGGAGTGGCTCGGTACGGTTCAGGAGATGAAATGGGGAGTCAGGCCGCGACACGGGTCAGCGGATGCCTGGGCACTGCATTGACGAGGTCGATGACGTAGGGGTGGCGGGGATGGTGGAAAATGTCATCGGCGCTGCCGCGTTCGAGGATCTGGCCGTGGCGCATGACTAGGACGTGATCGCTGAGGTGGTGCACGACGCCCAGGTCGTGGGAGATGAACAGGTAGGCCAGACCGAATTCAGCTTGAAGGTCCCAGAGCAGATCCAGCACCTGGGCCTGGACGGAAATATCCAGTGCGGAGACCGGCTCATCGCAGACAATCAGGCGTGGCCGGGTGGCCAGGGCGCGCGCGATGGCCACGCGTTGCCGCTCGCCACCGGAGAGGTTGCGCAAGGGCTGATCGAGTTTGCGGGCACTCAGCCCGACGGCATCAAGCAGGCGGCTGATTTCTGCATGAACGGCGTGTTTGTCCAGGCGGCGGCTTTCCACCAGGGTTTCCTGCAGGCTTTGGGCCACGGTGTAACGCGGGTCAAAGACACCCAGCGTGTCCTGGGTGATGGTCTGCAGCGTGGTGCGCCGTGAACGGCGTTGCTTTTCAGGCAGCGTGCTCCATGGTTGTCCGTCCAGCAGGACCTCGCCCTGGTCTGGGGGCAAGATACCCATGATGATGCGGCCGACCGTACTTTTTCCTGAGCCGGATTCGCCCACCAGCCCTACGGTTTCACCGGCATGGATATCGAAAGTGATGTCACGGGCTACCTGGCGCGTGCTGCCGTCTCCCTGGCGATAGCTTTTCCAGACATGCTTGACGGAAAGCACGATATCGCCGTGGCTGCGATGTTGACGAGCGGGCAAGGGCACGGGGAGATCGGCATCCCCCGTGTGCTTGGCGCTTGCGGTGAGCGTCAGACGATAGCCGCGCGAGTCGCCGGACGGAATGGCACGCAGCAATTGCCGGGTATAGGGGTGTTGCGGGGCCGACAGCACCTGGCGGGTCGGCCCGGATTCGACGATTTCGCCATGACGCATGACCACGACGCGATCGGCAATGCGTTGGATCACGCCCATGTCATGACTGATGATGATCAGCCCGGCACCTGCATCGACCCTGGCGCGCAGCAGATCAAGTATCTGCAATTGCACCGCTGCGTCCAGCGCAGTGGTGGGTTCGTCGGCGATGATCAGCGCAGGGTCTGCGGCGATGGCGCTGGCGATCAGCGCGCGCTGGCGCAAGCCGCCGGAGAGCTCATGGGAATATTGCCGGGCCCGCAGCTCTGCATCCGCGATGCCGACGGCGCGCAGCAAGGCCAGGACTTTTTCTTTGGCCGTGCGCGCATCCAGGCGGGTATGGGCGGTCAGCGCTTCGCGCACTTCGTCGCCGATGCTGCGCAGCGGATCCAGCGATACCAGTGCATCCTGCAAGACGAGTCCGACACGGCGGCCGCGCAACCGGCGCCATTGTTTTTCCGCCAGAAAGCGCAGATCCTGGCCATCCAGTTCCAGGGCATCGGCCTGAACGGCCGTGCCTGTCGGGTTCAGGCCGACCAGCGATCGTACCGAGAGGGACTTGCCGGAGCCGCTTTCGCCCACGATGCCCAGAACCTCACCGGCATGAACCTGGAAGGATACGCCCTTGACGACGGGCCGCACTTGGCCCTGTTCATCCCTGAAGCCGATGGCAAGGTTGCGCACCTGGGCCAGGGGCGTGGCGGCAGCCGGACGGATGCCGGGCGGGACGGGCAAGGCCGGGGCATGCAGCACGGGGGGCAGGGGGAGCTTCATGCCGGGCGCCTTTTTTCGTAGGAGGCCTGCAAGGCATTGGCCAGCAAGGTCAGTGCGATGACCAGGCTCGTGATCATGACGCCCGGAAATACGCCCGCCCACCAGGCGACGCGCAGCGTGCTCAAGGATTCGGAGAGCATCAAGCCCCATTCCGGCGTTGGCGCTTGCGGGCCCAGGCCGAGAAAGCTCAATGAAGCCGTGCTGATCACTGCAAACCCCAGGCTGATGGTGACCAGCACTGGCAAGGTGCCGATGGCATTCGGCAGCACATGGCGCAGAATGGTTTTGTGGCGGGCTTGCCCCAGCAATGTGCCGTATTCGACATAGCCGGACAGCATGACGGTACGGGTCTGCGCGCGGATGACACGCATGAGTTTCGGCGTTGCGGCAATGCCCAGTGCCACGATCAGATTGCTGGTGCCCGGGCCGATGAGCGCGATGACCAGAATGGCCAGCAGCATTTCCGGGAATGCGCCCAGGATGTCAGTCAAACGCATGACAAAACCATCGACCAGCGTATTGCCGACACCCCCTGCGATGCCCAAGGGCAGCGCCAGCAGCAACGCGACCCCCATGGCGCCCAGGCCGATGCTGATGGAGTAGCGGGCGCCGTACACAATGCGGGAGAACAGGTCGCGTCCCAGCGCATCCGTACCGAAAAAATGTTCCGGACTGGGCGGAGCGAGCATGGCCATAAAGTCGCTGGCGTTCGGGTCACGGGTGGCGACCCAGCTTGGCGCCAGCGCCATGACAGCCAGTAGCACGAGCCAGGCGATGGCTAGCACCAGGCCCAGATGCCGGAGCGCCAAGGGGGAGCGGCGACGCAGGGTGGCCCAGCCGGAGCCGGCCAGGGAAAGGGAGGCGGACGGCATGGCTAGTTCCTTGCAGGAGACCTTGTCTGGCGCAGGCGAGGGTCGAGCAACCCCTGCAAGAGATCCACCAGGGTGCTGATGCTGATATAGACTGCTGCCGCGGCCAGCGCGATGCCCATGACCAGAGGCGTATCACGCGACAGCACGGCTTTGACGGTCAGCGTGCCCAGGCCGGTACGGCCGAACAGCTGCTCAACCACGAAGGTGCCGGTCAGCAGGCTGCCGACGATCCAACCGGCTACCGTGACCACTGGTAGCGCGGCATGGCGCAGGGCATGATGGTAGGAAAAGCCGATGGCGGAAATGCCGCGTGCCTTGGCGGACAGGGCGAACGGTTGTTGCTGCACCCGGCTGATTTCACTGCGCATGATTTGCAGGAGCTCGCCGCCGATGCGCAAGCCCAGGGTCAGGGCCGGCAGAATCAGAATGGCGAAAGCGTCCTGGCCCACGATCGGCAACAGGTTGAGCTTGAACGAGACCAGAAAGATAAGCAGGATACCGAGCCAGAAACTGGGGGCTGAGACCAGCAGCAGTTCCACCACGGAGGACAGGGCGGCAGCCCAACGCTTGCCGGTGCCGGTCAGAATAATGATGCCGAAAGCCAATGCCAGGGCGAACAGCATGGACAGGCTGGCCAAGGCCAGTGTGGCGGAGGAACGTTCCAGAATGACGTCCAGCACGGGGCGTCCGAGGATGTAGGAATGTCCGAGATCACCTTGCAGCAGGCGTGAAAGATAGCTGCCATACTGTTCCCATAGGGGGCGGTCCAGGCCCCAGGCAGTGGCGACTTCGGCACGGGCCAGTTCGCTGGTGGCTTGCCCGGCGATGATGTCCAGAATGTCGCCCGGTGCCAGCTTCATGCCGAAGAAAACCAGGGTGGCGGCAGTGAGCATGACGAATAGTGCGGCGCCCAGGCGCCGTGCAATGGCCAGCAGCCGCATCAGCCGCTGCGGCGTGGCCGGCCTGTGGTGCGTGGCTTGGGGCGTTACGGTGGGCGGGGCCGTGGCGATGGCAGGTATGGCCGTGAGATCCGTCATGATGTAGGCCTCAAGTCCGCCGCAGCAAGCGTTCGGCATTGCCGCCAGCGACGGCGGCAAGCGCGGCGCCGTGCAGGCCGGCACTGTTCAGGTGGGATAGCAGACGTGTTGCGTCAGGCTGTTTATCCACGATGGGGGCGTCGGAGCCGAACACCAGGCGCTCGGCGCCGAGCCGTTCGAGCAGATAGCGCGTGTTGGCGGGGTCGAAACCCATGGTGTCTAGATGGATGCCACGCCCTTTGGGCCCAAGCAGGGTACTGTCCAGGCCGTCGAAAAACGGTGCAAACCATAAGGCGCTGGCAGCGATGCCGGGCACGACAAGCTGCAGGTCATGCAATTCGTCCCACTGTGGCGCATCGAGCAGGGCCAGCAGGCTGCCTGCGTCCACGGCGCCGCGGGCCAGCAGCACGCCCGCGCGGGAGGTGCCGGCAAATGCGGCCGTCACTGCAGGCAAGCTGACCGGGTGGAAAAAGACGGTCAGCCGGCTATCGCGCAGCGCGCGCCAGGCCGGCAGGATTTGCGGATCATGCGCAAACGTCCCGGTGTTCATCTGGGCGGCGTCCACTACGACACCCGTAAAACCGAGGTCGGCGACACGCTGGATTTCCTGCGTGGCGGCCGGATTCCAGAGGTCTATTGTGGCCAGGCCGATAAGCGCTTCCGTGTGCTGCGCCACGACGCTTGCCAGATGATCGTTGATAAGCCTGATTTCTTCGGGATCGACGGCTGCAGTGCCGAAGACCATGGAGACTGGCGCGCTCAATACACGAGACTGAAACTGCCCGGCTTGGATCGGTGCCAAGACGTCGGCAATGTCCGTGATCCGTGCAGCGCTGTCGGGTAAGTGGGGCAGTGATCTCAGGACGCCGGTATGCCATCTGGGGCCGACGTAATGCACATGGAAGTCAGTGATTGCGGGTGGCATGGGAAAAAAACGTTCCGTAGTGGTTGGCGCTCACTTGCAAAGCAATCGAGGGGTCTGATTGCCGGTTTGAATAGCTGGCGGGGCGGTCGGATTGAAATTGTCGGAAATAATGAAAATTGCAATGCTGAAGGGAATGCAATGAATGATTCGTGGCCTTGTTGTTGGGCGGCGGCAGGATTCCCGATTGAATTGGCGTGACGATCTTCTATGCCGTCATTCAATGTATGGAAATAATTTCCAGTCATATGAAATGGTGTTAGGGTTTTGTGACTGGCCGGATGGGGCCAGTCTGCGTTTCAGATCCGATTTGCCCAGTGTCTGCATGGGTTCACGGACAGGTATGGAGGCAGCGGGATTTCAGTGGGCTTCATGAGCGACAGCTTTTTGTTTTGGGTTTTTATTTCGGTTTGTTAACTAATGAAGAGAATTCTATGTGGCCGAAATGAAGCCTAAAAAATACTATGAAGTAATTAGTTTATTTTTTGGTGAGCGCTGCTTTAATGATTTTCCGACCATGTCGGAAAAATGCGGACGATCGAAAATTGGATTTCAATGACGCGCAATAGATAGGAAAGTTTTTGATTCCATGCGCACATATTTTTTTGGGTTTTTGTCCCGATTGCAGGGAACAGGCTGCCCGGAGCATGCGTTGCCATCCTGACAATAGTGGGCGGGGTGGCACGGGCAGTCTTGTCTTGATTCAGCGTAAGCCTTTGCAAGCGCCTGCTTATGTTCATCTGATGAATACTTTTTTCATCATTACCACGAGAAATAGCTAGGGTTATTCCCAGTGGGATGTTCATCAGGTGAACAGTTGCAGGATTTCGATTGCCCTGCGCTTGTGGTGTGTGTGTAATCCACCGAACCTGCTGGACAGACCGATCTGTTAGAAAAAAAAACGGTGGGATCGCGCGGCAACGGGCCGGGGGCAAGCAAGGCCTTGCCCAGGCGAGGCCAGGCCCGGTGGCCAATCAAAATAAGGAGATAAAGATGAAACGAATTCTCATGGCGGCATTCTGTTCCGTGTCCCTGGCATGTGGAACGGTGGCCCTGGCCCAGAGCAAACCCACGACGCTGAAGTTCTCCAACTTCGCCGGCCCCACGGCCTACCTGACCAAAGGCATGTTCGAGCCCTTGATCAAGGATATCGAGGAAGATTCGCAAGGCACGCTGAAAATCCAGTTGTACTCGGGCGGTTCGCTGGTCAAGGCCGAGGATACGTTCGATGCGGTGCGCCGTGGTCTGGTGGATATGGGCTGGGGCGTGACGGGCTATACGCCAGGGCGTTTCAAGGTGGCCGATATTCCGGAGATTCCGTTCCAGGCACGTACGCTGCGGGAAGCCTCCACTGGCGTTTGGCGTCTGTACGAAGAGGGCCTGATGGATGGCTTCGATGATGTGAAGGTGTTCGCGCTGGTGTCCTCGGGCATCCTGACGGCGCATGGCGTGGGCGAGATCAATTCGCTGGACGATTTCAAGGGACAGCGTATCCGTGCCGCCGGGCCGCTGGCCAGCGCTTCGGTCGAGGCGCTGGGCATCATCCCGGTCGGCCTGCCTGTGCCGCAGACGGCGGAAAACCTGTCGAAGAAGACGCTCAGCGGCAGCCTGAACGATTGGAATGCGGTCTATACCTGGCAGGTGCTGGATTTCGTGCCGTATCACATTGACGTGCCGATGGGCTCCAGCACGGTGTTCCTGGTGATCAACAAGCGTGCCTATGACCGTCTGGCTCCGCAAGCCAAGGCCGCTCTGGAGAAACACGGTGGCGCCAACTTCGTCGATCGCTGGTCCGAGGGCCTGGGCGGGGAAAACGAGCGTCTGAAGCAATTGCTGCAGCAGAATCCGGCCCACACCATCGTGACGCCCAGCGCAGCCGATGTCGAGCGCTGGACAGCAGCCGTGCAGCCGGTAATTGAAAAATGGGTGGGCAGTGTTCCGCAGGGCGAACGTGTCTGGGAGGTCTATACCGAAGCCCTTGAATCGCAACGCGGAGCGCAATAAACATGAGCTCGGCCAATATCGCGGACACTGCCGCCAAGGCTGACTGGCAGGACCAGTTTTGCAAGGTCATGGCCTGGGCGGCCCTGACGCTGCTTCTGGTCGTGTCGGCCGGTACGCTGGTGGATATCCTGCTGCGTGCTTTCACGTCATATACGGTGCGCGGCCTGTTTGAACTGAACGGCTTGTTCATGGCCATTATTGTGGCCGGGTTCTCCGGGCTGGTGTTCGTTCGCCATTTGAACATCCGCATGGATGTGATGAAGGCCGTCGCTGGCCGCAACCAGACGGCAGTGCGTCTGCTGTGCGAGCTGGCGGAAGTCGCGGTATTTGGCTGGCTGGCCGTCGTCCTGTTGTTCCGTGCGCTGGATGCGCACGAGTACGGCGAAAAAACGATGGTCGTGGGCTGGCAGACAGCGGGCTGGTGGGCGGTTGCCGGGGTGCTGATGTCGCTGGCGGCGTTGACGGTACTGATTCAGGCGGCGCAGCGCTGGTATGCGATGCTGCGTGAGCGGGCCTACGCGCAGCCGGGGTTCTGGCGCGGCGCGCTGGTGACTGCCGGCACCATCGCCGCGTGTGCCGTCCTGATGGTGTTGTTCATCAATGAAGACAGCAGCCCAGGCATGCAGGCCAGCATGGCGTTTGTCGTGCTGTACCTGCTCATCGCCGCGCAGATTCCCATCGGGGTTTCGCTGGCGATTGTCGGGGTGGCCAGCCTGGCCTTGACGCTGGGAGGTGAGCAGGCGCTGGTCGTGTCGCAGAACGAGGTAGGCCGCGCGTTGACGAGTATGGATATGGCGGCCATCCCGCTGTTCCTGCTGATGGGAAATTTTGCCACCTGGGCAGGCCTGTCCGGCGATATTTTCAATTCCGGTACGGCCTTGCTGGGATCGCGTCGCGGTGGTCTGGCAATGGCATCGGTATTGGGGTGCGGCGGGTTTGGTGCGATTTGTGGTTCGTCCATCGCCACCACCGCTACCTTCGGCAAGGTCGCATTCGTGGAAATGGAGCGCCGCAATTACGCACATAGCCTGGCCGCCGGCTGTATCGCCGCAGGTGGTACGCTGGGCGCACTGATTCCACCGTCCGTGGTTCTGATCGTGTATTGCGTGGTGGTGGAGCAGTCCATTCAGGTCGCGTTCCAGGCCGCCCTGATTCCGGGCCTGCTGGCGTTGACGATGTATGTGCTGGCCATTTTCATCTCCGTGCGCCTCAAGCCCAGCCTCGCGCCTGATGTCGAGAAATTCAACTGGCAGGTAGCGCGTGACGCCATGATCAAGGCCTGGCGTCCGGTGCTGCTGTTTGCATTGGTGCTGGGCGGTCTGTATGGCGGCATGTTCACCACCCAGGAGGCCGCCTCGGTCGGCGCTTTGCTGTCCTTTGTCTTTGCTGTCGGCACCAAGGGCTTCACGCTGGAGAAGTTCAAGTCGTCCTTGATTGATACCGGTATCAATGCTGGCGCGATCTATGTGATTTTCATCGGCGCGAATATTTTCGCCAGCTTCATGAGCTTCACGGATATCACCCAACTGGTGTTGAGCCTGGTGGACATCAATACCATGCCGCATTGGTTGATCCTGTTCGGTCTGGTGCTGTTCTATCTGCTGCTGGGCACGGTGTTCGATACGCTGGCAGCCGTGCTGGTGACGACGCCGCTGGTCGTGCCCCTGATTGTCGGCATGGACTATGACCTGATCTGGTGGGGGGTCGTGACGCTGTCGCTGGTGGAAATCGGCATGATTACGCCGCCGCTGGGCATGAATGTGTTCGTCATGCGCAGCGTGGTGGGCGACCGCCTGCCCTTGGCGACCATTTTCCGTGGCGTGACGCCGTTCCTGCTGGCCGATCTGGTCCGGGTCATTCTGCTGACGGTATTCCCCATCATCACAATGTGGCTGCCAGGCGTTTTGAGCGGCAGTTGAGGAGCACAACATGAGTGAAAATCGCATTGCGCTGGTGACAGGCGCCGCAGGCGGCATTGGCCAGTCCGTCTGCCGTACGCTGGCGCAGCAAGGGCTGCAGGTGGTGCTGGCCGATCTGGACCCGGCGCCGCTGCCGGCCCTGGCCGCGGCGCTGCCCGGTCACGGTCATCGGGTGGCCGGCGTGGATATCAGCAGCATGGCTTCCGTCGAGCAGCTTTTCGCCCGCTTGAGTGAGGAGGGCGTGCGTCTGTCGGTGCTGGTCAATACGGCGGCGATTTCTCCGGTCGGTGACGGCGGTGCAGTCATCGACGTGCGCAATACCACGCCCGAACTGTGGGAAAAGGTGTTCGCCGTCAACGCTTTCGGCACTTATGCGGTCTGCCGGGCGTTTGTGATGCAGGCTGATACTTCGGTTCAGCATGGGCGCATCATCAACTTTGCTTCGTCGGCGGCGCAATTGGGTGGCTATCGCTCCTGCACGGCCTACGTGGCCAGCAAGGCTGCCGTCATCGCTTTCACCAAGGCACTGGCGCGGGAAATGGCGCCGTTGAATATCACCGCCAATGTGGTGGCGCCGGGCTTGATTGATACCCCCATGCTGCGCACCCGCCTGGATCGCAAGGATGATGCGGGAGCCGTGGGCCTGGTGCCGCTGGCACGCGTCGGGCAGCCCGATGAAGTGGCCGCTGCCGTGACTTATCTGGTGAATCCGCTGGCGGATTACGTGACGGGCAGTACGCTGGATGTCAACGGCGGCTATTACATGGTCTAAGGGAGCGGGGATGAAAATCTGGCATCAATCCAGCGTCGATCTGGACAACTACCCGGTGTACCGGGCATCGCTGGCGCGGCATTATGCGCGCATCGCCAATCCTGGTACGGAAATCGTTTTGCATGGTGTGCCGGAAACCATGTGGCACGGTAAATCGCCCAGTGAAGTGATGAAAGTGCCCTATGCCTATTACAAGGCGATGAGCCGGCAGCTGCTGCACAACGTGCATCGGGCCGAACAGGAGGGCTATGACGCTTTTGTGATCGGTACCTTTACCGAGCCGCTGCTGCGCGAATGCCGTTCACTGGTCGATATCCCCGTGATTTCCATGCCGGAAAGCACGGTCTTGATTTCCTGCTCCATGGCCCAGCAGATTGGGCTGGTGACCTTGAACGAGGAAAACCAGTGGTTCCTGAAGAATGCCATGCAGCGTCATCGCCTGGAGTCGCGCATCAGCGGCATCTATGTCATTGAACCGCAGTTGCCAGAGCGTGCCATCGAGCAGGTGTTCCTGGAGCCGGGTGATTACATTGAGGCCTTTACGGCCACTGCGCGGCGCGCCATTGCTGCCGGGGCGGACTTGATCGTTCCGGCAGAAGGCCTGGTTGCCGAGGTACTGGCGGCCAATGACGTTTATGAAATTGACGGCGTCAGCGTGCTGGATGGCGTGGGGGCTCCCCTGTCGTATGCGGAAATGCTGGCCAAGCTGCACCGGTTGACGGGTTTGCATGCCGGCCGGCGTTGGCATTACATCAAACCCAGTGCGGAGCTGCTGGCGCTGTATCCTCCCGACTGAGGAGAAAAAACGTGCAGCAAAACGATGTTTACCCCAGGGTTCGCGCCCTGGAGCGCGGCCTGGAACTGATCGGGGCGCTCAGCGACCTGGGTTGGGCCAACCCAGGCGAGCTGGCCAAGTACACGGGCATACATCGTGCCACGGTGTACCGCCTGCTGTTCACGCTGGAGCAGGCGGGCTACGTGTATCTCAGGCCGGGTGATGGGCGCTACTTCCTGACGACGCGCTTTCGCCGTTTTGCCGATAGCGTCAAGGATGAGGATTGGGTGGTGCAGGTGATCGGGCCCTACCTGGGGCGCTTGTTGTCGCAAGTGCAGTGGCCCAGCGACTTTGCCACGTTTTCATCTGGGCACCTGGAAATCCGGGAGTCCACGCACCGCTTCAGTCCGATGTCGGTCAATCGCGCCATGGTCGGCAAGACCCGGCCTTTGCTGCGCTCCGCATTAGGGGTGGCGATTCTGAGTGAAGTGGCCGATGAGAGCCTGGAGCAGATCCTGGATCTGGCCAGCATCATGAAGCATGATGGCTTTTCCAAGGAAGCGGTGCGGCATGAGCTGCAGCAACTGCGCTTGCAGGCGCGCGAGCGCGGCTACGCCGAGTCCTCAGGCGGCACCGAACCGAATATCAGCGCCATTGCCTACCCGGTGTGCTGGCGCAATCGGGTACTGGGGGCGATCAATATTATGTTTTTCAGGAGCTCGATGACGCCGGCCAAGGCCGCTGAGCGCTATTTGGATGCCTTGCATGAGTGTGTGCACGATATCGAGCGGGAACTGGATTCGCTGCCTTTGGGAGAATACGGATGGCTCAGGTACAAGCCTTGAGGGTATCGACGCCCTGGGCGTCGGACAGCACCGTGGCCGAGGTGTGGCCCGACGCTGAGGACGCGCCCAGCTACCGGCCGATTGAAAGTTTGCGGCGAGGCCTGGAAATCCTGCTCTGCCTGAATCAGGCCCAGGGCGGCCGGGCTTCCATCAAGGAAATCAGTGTAGCGACCGGCCTGCACCGGACGACGGTGCGGCGCATGCTGGAAACCTTGCAGAACGAGGGGTATGTACGCCGTAATTCCTCGGATGAACACTACAGCCTGAACCACAAGGTACGGCAGTTGAGCGATGGCTTCACCGATGAGGACTGGGTGTCCGAAATCGCGGGCCAGGCCTTGGGGCGCCTGCTGCAGAAAGCGATCTGGCCCTCCGATCTGTGCATGCTGGATGGCGATAGCATGGTGGTGCGGGAAACCACGCACCGCTTTAGCCCGCTGTCGTTTCACCGGGCGATGATACGGCGGCGTTTGCCCATTTTGTTCACGGCTGCCGGGCGTGCCTATCTGAGCGCCTGTCCGGCAGCGGAACGTGAGGAAATTCTGCGCTTGCTGCAACAGGGGGAGGACGAGCAGGCACGCCTGGCACGCAATCCGCAGCTGGTTGCGGCCTTGTTGCAGACCACCCGCGAACAGGGGTTTGGCTCCAATGACGGCGACTGGTCGGAACAGGCACGCATGAGTGCTATCGCCTTGCCCATTCACCAGGGTGAGCGGGTGCTGGGTTGCATCAATATTATTTTTACCAAGAAGGCGATGAGTACCCGCGAAGCCGAGCAGCGCCTGATGCCGGCCTTGCGGGAGGCGGTAGCGGAAATCGAAGGGCATCTGGGCAGGCAGGCCGGTGCGGGCGCATGGCCTGGGGGCGATGCGCCTGCACCGGCGGCGCAGCCCCGGGAAACCTGTTCGGGGCTGCTCTTGCCGGTTTGAGCGCTTGCACAAGCGCCGCAGCCCGGGGCGTGTCGCCGGCATACGGCCAGCCTGGGCAGCAGTCTTGCCCATGGCTGGCGCAGGCTCAGTCTTTGGTAAAGAAATCCAGCACCATGCGGTTGAATTTGTCCGCATGTTCCCACTGGGCCCAGTGGCCGCAGCGGCTGAAAATATGCAGTTCGGCATTGGCCATGCCCCACAGCAGGCGCAGGCCGATATCCATGGGCACGAAACGGTCGTCGCGGCCCCAGATGATCAGCGCCGGTGCCTTGATCTCGCCCAGGCGCGGCCCGAAGTCGGGGAACTGGCGCGGGTTGGCTTCCAGGCTCTTCACGAAATTTTCCAGGTGGTCGCGGCGCGACAACATGTTGTTCAGGCGCGCCTGGAACAATTCTTCGGTCAGATGGCTGGTATCGAAGACGAAAACCTGTATCATGCGGCGCAGGTTTTCGATGGTCGGTTCGCGGTAGAGCGCCTGCAACAGCTTGATGCCTTCGGCGGGCATAGGTACGAACTGGCTGGGGCCGCCGGTACCGCCGCCCATCAGTACGAGCTTGCCGATGCGTTCCGGGTTGGCGAGCGCAAAGGCGACAGTGCTATGGCCGCCCATCGAGTTGCCGATGAGATGGGCGCGTTCGATGTTCAGGGTATCCAGCAGTCCTTTGAGCGCGCGGGCGTTCAGGTCGGAGCGCGAGCCGGTGCAGACGATGGGGTCGCTCTTGCTCCAGCCCGGGCAATCCAGCAGGATGACGCGAAAACCGGCGTCAGCCAGCGGTTGGACATTGCGGTTGAAGTTGGCCCAGCCACTGGCGCCTGGGCCGGAGCCATGCAGCATGACGACCACCGGGCCTGTACCGCCAGTGTCGTTGTAATGAACCTGGAGTTCCAGATCCTGTTCCTTGATGCGGGCGTAGCGGCTGGTGCTGGCTTCGGTATGGAGCGTAGGGCTTGTTGTCATGGCAATTCCTGGTGGTGAATGGGGAACCAGAGGAGAAGGGACGGCCGGGTCGGATGCCCGGCTCGTCATGGCAGGGCGGGGACGACTTATTCGAAGTGGACGGAAACGTGCCCCAGGCCGGCGATGTGCACGCTGAAGTGCTGGCCGCTACGCGCCACGGCCATCGGCCCCAACGCGCCGGTTAGTACGATATCCCCGGCCTGCAAGGGACGGCCGCAGCGCACCATCGTGTCTGCCAGCCAGAGGGCGGCATTGAGCGGATTGCCCAGGCAGGCGCGGCCATTGCCACGCGATACCGACACGCCATCGCATTGCATTTCCATGGCGCAATCCGTCAGGTCGATGTCGCGCAACAGTACCGGGCGGCTGCCCAGCACGAACAGGCCGCTGGATGCGTTGTCGGCCACGGTATCGACGAAACGGATATTCCAGTCCTCGATCCGGCTGTCCACCACTTCGATGGCCGGCAGGCAGTATTCGGTGGCACGGATCAGGTCGGCATAGGTATGGCGCTCATGGCTCAGGTCGCGGCCCAGCACCAGCGCGACTTCCGCTTCCGCCTTGGGCTGAATCAGCCGGCCTGCGGCAATGGTGGCGCCGTCGCCGACGGACATATCATCGAACAGCATGCCGAAATCGGGTTGATCCACGCCCAGCTGTGCCTGGACTGCCAGCGAGGTCAGGCCGATTTTGCGGCCGACCAGGCGGCGGCCCTGTGCCAGCCCGTGCCGGGTGTTGGCCTCCTGGATGGCATAGGCGGCCTCAGGGCTGGCGGTCTGCAACCGGTCGCGCAGCGGCGCGATGGCTTGCAGCTGTTCAGTGGCCAGGCGCAGCGCATGGGCGGCGGCAAGGGTGTCTAGCGGCGAGGCCGGGATATCTTGGTTCATGTCTTGCATGTCCTGCAAAGAGGTGACGGGGCGCCGGTTCAGGCGGCGACGCGATGGGCGGCGGATGCCGGTTCGGCGCTGACCACGCCATAGCCGGCAATCCACTCGTTGACCGGGCGGTAGTAGTCGCGCCGGCCCTCATAGGCCCCCACAGCCGCCATGGCGGCGAAGGCGGCGACCCAGGTGCGTACTTCATGCGTGGAGCGTCCGGCAGTTTTGGAGATCACGTCGATTTCGAAATCGTCCACCTTGCTGAGATCCTTGCCGATGAGCAGATCCATGAAGGCGTGATCCCATTCCTCGTTCAGTGGGGTGAGATCGCAGGCGGGCGTGCCGAAAATCTGGCCGGTCGCCAGCGTGCGCGCCTGGCGGGCCGCCCGCGCTTCGGGGGTGGGGTTGCGGCCTGAAATCAGGAACTCGGCGATTTCCGGTTTGGCGCCTGAAAACACCGGTACTGGCGGCTCATGCGAGAGGCCGCCGGACCCCAGGATCAGGACGCGTTTGCCCAGCCCGGCGATGAAGCGGCCGACCGCCTCGCCCAGCAGGCGGACGCGGCGATAGGGGCAGAATGGTGGCGCGACCGAGTTGATGATGACGGGAATGACGGGGTAGCGCGTCAGGCTGCCGGTCATTTCCTCGAGGATCTGGGTGCAGCCGTGATCAACCTGCAGACGGTGCGACAGGGCGACGTCGATATCGCTGTCGAGAACATGGCGTACCAGATCCAGGGCCAGGTCATCGGGGATGGATAAGGGACCGGGCAGTGTTTTGTAATCCGCGACGGATTCGGCCGCCGTGGCAATGACGAACGGCGGCATCAGGTCATAGAACAGGCCGTTGTAGTGGTCGGGGGCGAAAACCACGATCAGTTCCGGGTCAAAGGCTTCGACCTCGGCCCGGGCGGCGGCGATGACGGCATCGACTTCCGCAACCACGCCGGGTGCGGGGTCATTCAGGCCACGCAAGGGGGTGTGCGACAGGCACTTGAGTTTGACGGTGCTGGTACTCATGGAATCTCCAGATTTCATGGCTGAACCGGCGGCATGTTTGCGAGGGCCGCAGATGCAGGGGGCTGGCGCTTGAATCAGGCGTGGCGGAAAAGTGCGCCTCATGCAGCGGCCTGGCGATGCAGCCGCTTGCGTGTGGCGGCTCGCCCTCACGCCTGTCTCCGTTTTTGTTGGTTCAGACCTCGGGTTCGCCGGCTTCTGATTTGTCTGAACTGATTGTAGGAATGGCCCTCGAAGCACCCAAAAAAAGTTGGTGCAAGGTGCACACTGCGCACCGTGGCGCTGGCGAGCTGGGCGCGAGCCAACAAAAACGGGGAGCCTGAGGCTCCCCGTTCTGGATGCACCGGCGCCGGGCCGGCGGATGGCAGGCGGCAGGTTTACGCGGCCGGGTAGATCCAGGCCTGTTGCGGGTCTATCCGTACCGGATGATGTCCGGCCGCCAGGGGCGCGCGGCCAAAGGCGCGCAGCGGTACGGTATGCGTGCCCGCCTCGCCCAGCCGGAAAACATATTCCCAGCGGTCGCCCAGGTACATGCTGGTGCTCAGTGGCAGTGTGAAGTCGCCGGCAGTCGGGTCCTCGGCCCCGACCTTCAGGCTCTCGACCCGGGCCACGAGCACCACCGGCTGGCCTGGCTTGAGTTCACCGACAGGCGTGCCCCAGACATGCCAGCCATCGCCCAGCACTTCGACGCGGCCGTGCTCGATACGGCCAGCCTTGCCCTGCAGGCGATTGTTGCTGCCCATGAATTCGGCTGCGTACAGGCTTTGCGGGCGGCTGTAGATTTCCTGCGGTGTCCCTTGTTGTTCGATGGCGCCGCCGTTGAGCAGCAGGATGCGGTCGGAAATCGCCATGGCTTCATTCTGGTCATGGGTCACCATCAGGGCCGATAGCCCCAGCCCGACGATCAGTTCTCGCAGAAAAACCCGCGCTTCTTCCCGCAACTTGGCATCCAGGTTGGAGAGGGGCTCATCAAGCAGGATGACGGGCGGGTTATAGACCAGGGCGCGGGCGATGGCGACGCGCTGTTGCTGCCCACCGGACAATTGGCTGGGGTAGCGTCCGCCCAGCGCACCCAGTCCCAGCTGATCAAGAATGGCCTGGACCTTCTGCTTCAATTCCGCCTTGGGTACTTTGCGCAGCATGAGCGGATAGGCGACATTCTGTTCGACGGTCTTGTGCGGCCACAAGGCGTAGGATTGGAAGACCAGCCCGAGATTGCGCGCTTCGGCAGGCACATCAATGCGCTGGGCCGAATCATAGATGGCTGTGCTGCCGATGGTGATACGGCCCTGGCTGGGGGCTTCCAGGCCGGCCACGGCGCGCAGCAGTGTGGTCTTGCCGCTGCCGGAAGCGCCCAGCAGGGACACCACTTCGCCGCGCTCCAGAGACATGGAGACGCCTTTGAGCACCGGATTGCGGTCGTAGGAAAGATGGATGTTTTCGACGGTCAGTTCACTCATCGCAGTTTCACTCCGAAGCGTAAGGCAATGCCCAGGCCGAAGACGACCAGGACAATATTGATGAAGGACAGCGCTGCCACAATGTCGATGGCGCCGGAGGCCCACAGCGACACCAGCATGGAGCCGATGGTTTCCGTGCCGGGCGTGAGCAGGTAAACGCCGGTCGAATATTCCCGTTCGAAAATCAGGAACATCAACAGCCATGCGCTGATCAGGCCGAATTTGGCCAGCGGGGCCGTGACATGGCGAGTGACTTGCCCTGGGCGTGCGCCGGCGCTGCGTGCGGCTTCTTCCAGTTCCGGGCCGACTTGCAGCAGCGTGGAGGAAATCAGGCGCAGGCCGTAGGCCAGCCAGACCACCGTGTACGCCAGCCAGACACTGAAGATGGTGCTGCGCAACGCCCTGAGCGGTTCAATGGCATGGACGCTCAGCCAATGGGCGAAGGGCAGGGCCGATAGCAGGCCGTCTTCCAGCGATTCATTCAGCCACATCGGAATGAAGAGGAAGCACCACAGGAAAGCCAGGCCGGCCAGCAGCCCGGGCACGGCGCGCGGCACCAGCACGCTGTAGTCCAGAAATCGGGTCACGTTATCCGGCTTGCGGTGCATGGCCAGGCCGATGAACAGATAGCAGGTGACGGCCAGTGCCCCGCCGAACACGCCGATGGCCACGGAGTTCACGATGGCGCGCAGCAGGCTGGCCTGGGCAAAGACCTGGCGGAAAGCATCCAGCGAGAGGACATCCAGCAATGAAATGCCTATGCCCCAGTTCGAGACAAAGGCGCGCAGCACCACACCGACGATAGGCACGATGATGGTCACGATCAGCCAGAAAGTCACGACCGAACCGGCCAGCCAGCGCCAGCGTCCCAGGGGCAGCGGGCGGGAGCGCGTGGCCTTGCCCTTGATGGACACAAAGCGGTTGGCGGAACGCATCAGGCGGCGTTGCAGCATGACCAGGGGAATGGTCATGGCGATCAGCACCACAGCGACGGCCGCCATCAGGTGATAGGACGGAATGCCGAGCTTATTGGTCAGCTTGTAGAGATAGGTGGCCAGTACCAGATGGCCTTCCGGGTCGCCCAGCACCAGCACCAGGCCGAAAACCTCCAGGCCCAGGAAGAACAGCAGCACGACGGCATAGAGAATGGCCGGGCGTACCATGGGCAGGCTGACCGCACGCATGACTTGCAGCGGGCTGGCGCCCGCCGTGCGCGCGGCTTCCTCGACATCCGAGCCGATGCTGCGCAGTGCGGCGGAAATGTAGAGGTAGGCATGCGGCACGTGCGTGAGGCCGGCGATGATGACAATGCTGGAGAAGGAATAGATATTCCAGGGGACGAAGCCGATCAGGTTCTGGGTCCAGACGGAAAAGAAACCCACCGGGCCGGCGGCGACGATATAGCCGAAGCCCAGCACCATGGGCGAGACGAAAATGGGAACCAGGATGAGCGGTTCGATCCAGGTGCGGCCGGGCAAGTCCGTGCGTACCATCAGGAACGCCAGGATGCCGCCCAGCGGAATGGCGATGGCGGCCAGGCCAAAGGCCATGATGAAGCCGTTGGTCAGGGCGTCGTAGAAGTCCGGGTCATCGAAAATGAAATGGAAGGCTTCCAGGCTGAAGTACTTGTCCGGCGAGAAAAAAGGTTCGGACAGAAAGCTCTGGATAATGATCAGGCTCAGCGGCACATAGATTGCCAGCGCCGTCAGCAACACGACGATACGGCGCGGCCAAGCCTGCATCCTTGCATAGAAGGCTTGCATAGTCTGGTGTCCTGAAAGAAGGAGTGGGAATGCCGGCAGGCGGGCTGCGCGTCAGGCAATCGGCCTGCGGGCCGGCATTCAGGCGGGCGCTGACCGCGTCAAGCGGGCAGCGGAGCAGGGCAGGCTTTACTTGCCTGCGGCAGCGCGCCAGCTGCGGATGAAGGCCAGCCGTTCCTTTTGTTCCAGGTATTGCAGCAGGCTTTCATCGACCGGGATCGGAACCAGGGTGGTTTCCGTCAGGCGGCTGGTCAGGCCCTGGACATCGTTATCTCCTTCGATATCCGCACGGATGGAAGTCAGGTTGGACTGGTTGGCCAGAATGCTCTGGCCTTCCGCCGACAGCATGAAGTCCAGGAACAGGCGGGCCGCATTGGGGTTGGCGGCCTTTTTGCTGATGAAGGCCACGCGCGAGAGGACGGGGGTGTAGTCGGCCGGATAGACGATGCCGATGGCCGGATCGTTGGCGGCGCGCGTTTCTGCATAGGAGCCCAGCAGGTTGTAGCCAATCAGGTTTTCGCCTGAGGATACCCGTTCCATCATGGTGCCTGTCGAAGACTGCAAGACCAGGTTGGCAGCACCCACGCCCTTGATGAAATCCAGGTAGTCCGGGTTGCGCAGATTGTCCTGGGCGGCCAGCATGTAGCCGACTGCGGATTTCTCGATGTCGTAAGTCGTGACCTTGTTGCGGAAGCGGTCGGGCTGGTTCTTCACCAACTCTGCCAGTGCCGCGTGCGTGCGCGGCACTTCGTCTTCTTTGATCAGGCGCGTGTTGTAGATGAAGGCGATGGGCTCATAGGTGGTGCCGAAAGCCGCGTTGTTCCAGACGGCCCATTCCGGCAAAGCCGGTTTTTCGGGGGATTCATAGCTATCCGCATAACGGGTTGCCAGGCGCATGGCCGAATCCATGGAGGAACTCCACAGCAGGTCGGCGCTGCCGCCGCCGGCCGCTTGCTCGCTGATGTAGCGGTTGTAGAGTTCCGTGCTGTTCATGTCGTGGTATTCCACCTTGACCTTGCCATGCTTGGCCTCGAAGGCTGCAATCAGCGGCGCGGCCGCTTTGGTGTCGGTGGTGGAATAGATGATGACCTTGCCTTCCGCGTCGGCCTTGTTGGCCAGGTCGTCGGCCTGGGCGGTGAAGGCCAGTGTGCTGCCCATGGCAGCGGCCAGAACCAGAGCGGCCGATGATGTCGGATGCAGTCGCATATTGTCTCCTCATGTCTTTCATGATGGCGTCTATTGCGCCGGGCTGCCCGGTTTCTACCGGGGCTGGAGACTATTATGGTGACGCACGCTGTCACCGACCTGTCATCGTTGACGGCAGCTCGGGCGTGTCGGTGACCAGGCGCGTCCAGTTGTCGAGAAAGCGTCGCCGCCGGGTCTGGTCCAGGCCGACCAGCAGTGCCGGGCCCAGTACGATGGGTTGCAGCAGGCCTTGTTTCAATTCGCCCAGCAGCGGGTCTTCCAGGCCGGTATCGTCTGGCAGCAACGGCGGCAGGCCCGCCTGCTCCATGGCAGTGCGCTGGCCGCGCGGCGAGAGCAGGTAGTCGATAAAGGTACCGGCGACCTCCGGCGAGGGGGCATCGCGATGGATCAGCGCGCTGCGCGTCAAAACGGTGATGTAGTCTTCCGGCACCACGACGGCAATATCGGCGCCGGCGCGCTGGCGGCTCAGGGCGTAGGGGCCCAGCACGTTGTAGGCGATATCGAGTTCGCCGTTTTCCAGGCGATCCAGCAATTCGGCGGTGGTGCCGTACAGCCTGACGCCAGCTTGCCCCAGCTGATTGGCCATGCCCCAGAAATTTGCGGAAGTGCGTTCGTCGTACAGCGCCAGCAGGTAGCCGGCGCCGCTCAGATGAATGTCATAGGTGCCGATCCGGTGACGCAGGCGTGCACCTTCCGCTTCCAAGAAACGCAGCAGTTCATTGCGTGACTTCGGACGCTCTTCGGGCGTCAGCCGGGAGCGCGAATAGGCAATGACTACGGGTTCCTGCGTGAACCCGTAAACCTCATTGCGCCAGCGTGCCCAGTCCGGAACACGTTGGGTATAGAGGGAGACATGGGCGCGGGCGTAACCGTCGTTGGCCAGCTTCAGCTGCAGGTCTGCAGCGGAGCTGATCAGCACATCCACGGGCGGCATTTGCCCGGACAGCACTTTCAGGTACAGCCCCATGCTGTCGATTTCCAGGTAGTCCACCGCCACCTGGGGGTGCAATTGCTGGAAATCCTGAATGAGCCACTGGAACAGTTCGGTATCCGTGGGCCCGGTGATGCGCAAGCGCGCAGGGGGCGTAGTTTCGGCGCCCGGCTGGGCCGGGTAGTGCGTGAGGCGGATAGCGAAGTCGGCTGCCTGGCGGTCATGGCCGGCAGGCGCGGAAAAAAGCGGCGCGGGCGTCGTGCTTTGGGGCTGGGCCTGCGCCTGCACTGGCGGGGCAGGAAAAGCCAGGCCGAGCCCCAGCAAGGCGGCGCCCAGTGCGCTGGCCAGTTTGCCGGTCAGTCCAGCCGGCACGGCCGGATTCGTTTCGCGGGCGACAAGCCGGGCCGGCAGGACGATGCGTACCGTCAGGCCGCCGCCGGGGCGGTCGCGCAAGATCAGCTCGCCGTCATGGGTACGTACGACGGATTGCACGATGGATAGCCCCAGGCCGGAGCCTATGCGTCCTTGGCTGGTGCTGCCACGCGTGAAACGTTGCAGCACACGCGGTTTTTCCTCGTCTGGAATGCCGGGGCCGCGGTCTGAGATATCAAAGACGATATATCCCTCGGGCCTGCTGTAAACCTGGATTTCGACTTCGCTGTTCTCCCCGTAGAGCAGGGCATTGTCCACCACATTGCGCAACATCTCGCGCAGGCTGATATGGTCGCCGTGCAGCATGGCGCGTCTGGCCGATGGCGTCATGTGCCAGCGGACGCGCGGCGCGTCGTCCGGGTTCAGCCGCTGCATGACTTCCTGCACCACGGCGCGTACCCGCAGTTCACTGGGTGCAGTGCTTTCCCGGCGATGGGAAATGGTGGCATCCATCAGCAACTGATTCAGCAACTGCGTGGTGTGGCCGGCATTCGCATGAATCCGTTGCACCCTGGCCTGCACGGCAGGTAGCTCCGTTTCGTCCAGCGCCAGTTCTGCCTGCATCCTCAGCGCGGCCAGCGGCGTGCGGATTTGATGCGCGGCATCGGCAACCAGGCTGTTGAGTGTGCCGATGGCGCCTTTGAGCCGCAGCATGAAGTCATTGAGGGCGTGCACCAGGCCGCTGATCTCGATGGGAACGCGTTGGGTAATCGCCTGCAGATTGTCGGGTGAGCGTTGCCGCAATTCGTTTTCCAGGGCGAGCAGGGGGCGCAAGGCGCGGCGCATGCCGAAACCGAGCAGGGCGACGGCAACGAGCATGATGACCAGCAGCGGGACGACGCTGCGCTGGAACAGGGTATCGCTCAAGAGTTGGCGGGTGCCCAGGGTTTCCGCGACGCGGATGGTGACCCAGCCTCTGCCGTGCATGCCGGTGACGAGCCTGCCGGTCGTGACCATGCGCACCGGCTGGCCAAGGTACTCCATCAGGGTGAAAATCGGCTTTTCGGATTGGGCGGGAGGCAGGGCAGCGCCCAGGTCGGCGTAGCCGGAAATCAACCCGCCATCGCCATGAATGGCGTAGTAGATGTGTTCCTGGTCGGACAGCATGGCCATGGCGGAGTAGGGCAGCTCCACCGTCAGCTGGCCATCCTCGGCCTGGACGGCATTGGCGATGGTCAGGGCGGAAGCGGCGAGCAGGCGGTCATAGGCGGCATCGGCGGCACGCTGGGCATAGTGATGCGATAGCCAGCACAGGCCCGCGAAACACAAGGCCAGGATGCCCAGCGCCATCAGCAGCAGGCGCCGCAGAATGGAGTAAGGCGGGCGCGTCATTCCGGTTCGACCAACACGGCGCTATAGCCGGTGCCGCGGATGGTATCTATACGGATCACCGCGCTGCCGAGCTTGCGCCGGATCCGGGAAATCAGGAGTTCCACGGCATTCGGGCTGCTCTCTTCATCGAAGTTGAAGAGCTGCGTCATCAGGCGTTCCTTGGAAACGACCTGACTGCGCCGCTGTACCAGGATTTCCAGCAGGCAGAATTCCCGGCGACCGAAGTCGATGGTGGCGCCATCGACAGTCACGCGGCGCGCGGCGCTATCGAGAATCAGATTGCCCAGGGTGGTGATGCTGCCGGTCTGGGTCGGATCCTGGCGGCGCAACAGGGCGCGCAAGCGCGCTTCCAGTTCGCGCAAATCAAACGGCTTGACCAGATAGTCATCCGCACCGAGATCCAGCATGCCGACTTTATCTTCAATCTCTGCCCGCGCTGTCATGACCAGGGTAGGAACATGCAACTGCCGTTGCCGCAGTTGCCGGATGATGGCAAAGCCATCGGAATCCGGCAGCATGATGTCCAGCAGCATGCCGTCCCATTCTTCGTGTTGCAGATAGCGCAGCGCATCGGCGCCGCTGCATACCCATTCAACCGTATGGCCGATGCGACGCAACCGGCTCTGAATGGCTTCGCCCAGGTCACTGTTGTCTTCGACGACCAGTATCCGCATATTGTCTCCTCGCCGCGCCATATATAGAGTGTGTTTTTCAGGTGGCATCACCGGCATGACCGGCGCGCCTGCGACAGGCTGGAATTATTCTATCCGCTTTGCCTGTCAGCACCCTGGCGTCAGGCAAGAGCGAAAAATGGGGCTGCCCCTGGACAAATGTTGTGAAGGCGTGAGGGCAAGCGGCAAGCCGTGCCGTTGCTCGGAACAGGGTGTTGTTCGGGAGCGCGGCATTTGGCTGGCGGCAGTAAGATGCGGCAGAGGGACGGATCTGACTGGCAGGCCAGCGCCTAGGGCCTGCCGATCAGCGCAAGCGGCCATGATGAGCCATGGTGGGGCGGACCTTGTGGCGGGGGCGTTCACGTGTGGCAGGTCGGACGGCGCCTGAACTGTCCATATAGGTGTCTATATAGAGATAACAGGAGCAGCTATCTGGGGCAGGAGCATCGGTAGGTGTAGCGCGACCATCCAAGAGGCGATCCGGGCGGTCGCGACGGCGGAGGGGACGCTGATCCCGGTGCGGTTCCCATGGGTATCGGCCGGTCTATCCGACTTGCCCTATAGATATAGGACGAGTGGCCAGGTTCTCTCTATATATATATAGGGAGAGGATGCGCCTGGGGTCTTTCGGGCCGGCGTGCCAGGGATATATCGTTGGCGTGGCAGCTTCTGTATCGGGATGGCAGCGGAGGGCGCACTGACTGGGTACGGCCAGGACAGGGGGAGCGGAGTCTGGTCAGCGGAACGGGGCTGGCTTCTGCTTGGCCGGGGCCAGGCCTGGAAACAGGCGGCTCACCGGTCTGGACGCGGACGGATTCCCGCTTTTTTTGGGCAAACGAAGATTTTCTGCGAAAAGTTTTACACGGCGATGAAAAGCGTGCTATATTTCATTTTCTGTTGAGCGACGCAACAAATTCTTCGGAAAGCGAAGCGAAGTTCAACGGGGCCGGAAACGGAGTTTGTTTTCAGGCGCTGCGGTTTGATCCCCAAGGGACGGCAGGCGGTGCGGGAAGCGGATTCGGCGGGAAGTGAAGAAGATGTTCAGCAGGTGTTGACAAGCTTCAAAACTTCATGTTAAAGTTTCTAGCTCGGTTGCTTGGTAACTCAGGGTTAACCCGAAGGGGTGGTTCTGATAAGTAACCGGAAACGAGGTCTGGTGGGTTTACCCAGGCGGCGTTTTTCAAGTAGTGATTCAGCAGATAGCCGCTAAGTGGCAAACGAAACTGAGTTGACAAACCTGAAAAACTGCTTCATAATCTCGTTTCTCTGCTGATGCAAATCAGCGAAACGCGAAA